>NZ_JAUYTS010000188.1 GCF_030695085.1 Falsiroseomonas sp.
GCGCCCGCTATATGACCCTGGAAGCCATCAGCACCGTCAGCGATAATGCCACCGTCAGGCTCTCGGCCGTGCCCGCCTGATATGGCGGCCCAGCCCGCCAAAGATCATCGCGCTCCTACACCACGCGATGGGACACGATCAGGCGCTGAGTGCGTACGAGATTGACCGCCTCCCATTCGGGTCCATACGGTTCGATGCCCGAGGCATCGTGACCTTCTACAGCGCTCGAGAACGCGAGCAGTCCGGATATCGAGGCGAGGCAATGGGACTGCACTTCTTTGCGGAGATTGCACCCTGCATGAATACGCCCGCCTTCCGCGGGCGGCTGGACGAAGCGCGCAAGGCGGGCCGGCTGGATCTGCGGTTCGACCACATCAGCGACCTGCCGAGCGGCGAGCGTGATGTTCCGTTGCTTGTGCGCCTGATATCCACCTCCGAAGGTGGCGTGTGGGCATTCCTGCAACGTGATGACTGATCATTTCGAGAGATTTTGCGCGGCGCGGGACAGCGCTCGCTGCCACCAATTTCTGTCGTCCGCTCCAGCCTGGTGTTCGGCGCAGGGCTCCGCCCAGCGCACCGCGTCTCTGGCCAAACAGCGCCCCTGAATCCCCGCAGGGTTTGCCGGTGGCTGGTGGGCGCTGTCGGCCTCGAAGTTGGCAGCGTGCGGACGGACCCGGGGTAAGCGGCCGAGCGCCAGCGCCCCCTTTTTGGCACCCGCGGCCGAGCGGAGCGCCTTGACGAGATCGCGCCATATCGGCGCCGCACTGGCCGCCGGGTTTGGCCGGTGCCGTCGGCGGCGTTCGCCAGAGTCTATTCCCTGACCAGGGCAACCTCCTCGCCCGGGTGGGAGGCTCCAGCCAGGCTCCCGTTCGCACGCAACATGTGCAGGGCCGGCATGACGAAATCCGGCTCCGCCTTGGCGCGGCAGGGCTCCGGCGCGCGAACCGCCGTGACCTGGAAGTTGTTCGTGACCGCCCAGATCGCGGCCTGCGTCCTGTTGGTCATGCGGGTCTTGCGCAGCAACGCCTTTACATGCGCCTTGACGGTTGCCTCCGTGAGCTGGAGATCGCGCGCAATCTCCTTGTTGGAGCGCCCATCCATCAGGCATTGCAGGATCTGGCACTCGCGGGGGGTCAAGGATGCCGCCCGGCCGATATCCTGGAGCGCGCCGCCAGGTTCCTGCTGCTGAGTTCGAGTGGCCGGACGGCGGGACGGGTCCTGCAGAAGCTGGACGAGTTCAATCGGCATCATGCGTTGGCCAAGCTGAACCAATTCCAACACCTTCTGAAGCACATCGCTCGAAATATCTCGCGACAGCAGCGCCTCGACACCGGCCTGGAGCGATCCGAGCAGGATACTGTGCTGCTGCAGGTCGGCCAGAACGACCAGCTTCAAACCGGGAAAGGACTGCCGAAGCTCCGCGGCATGAAGCAGATCGCGCAGCGCGTCAGCTTCGGACGAGAAACTGCAGATCACGAGCTGGAGCGATGTACCAGCCGGGATCGACCGGAGTGCCTCCTCGACGTCGCGACCCTCACCGACAACCTCGACCGACGACACATCAAGAAGGCGCCGCAGCGCGTCCCGGAATAGCCGTTGGGAGTCGATGATAATGGTGTGACTCGAACTGAACGCATCCAGTCCTTCGCGTTCGTTACGGCTCATGTGGCGCATCCTTTCGCCGGCTACAGCTTCGACGACACCCAGAAAGCTTCCGTGAATTGCAATCCCCACTCGGCAAACTCAATTCTAAAAAATTCCATTCGGCTGGCAACAGACTTGTTGCTGTCTCGAGATTAGGCGCAGCTAGAAAAAGTGACAACGTGAAATTTCTGGATTTTAGTTTCCATATACACCATCAAAATTACCGAAGACGGAAATAAAATCAATTTTCTTACCTGGAATTTTGCCACACTGAATTCCCGCGATGCATTGTGGCATCGGATACAATCGCCCGGGGCGATCTGCCTCCTAATTTCCAAAGCGGTATCCGAGGGGTGAGGTATCTGTCCAGAAGGAGGTAGATCATCCCCCGTTCACGGCATCCAACGGAGGCGCGCGCCCCGTCCGCGGAACAGGCCTCCGCTCATTTGCGCACGGCAAACCATGAGACTGTCCACGGTCGCGTTGGAACGGAAAAGTAACAGACTTTTGTCCCGTTTCTGGATCGTCATATGACACGGACCGTTTAGCATCGGCACGGCAGGACAGCGTCGCGAACGGCTTTGCCTTTGACCGGCGCGGTGCTGGACCATTCAGGAGGTCGCTGGAGACCACCCATGACTGCAATGCAGCCACCGCCGGTTTGCCGCCTGCCAGGCAGCGCCTCGGACGGGCCCGGAAATCGCGGGTCCTCGCGTCGTCGTACTGTGTTTGTGGCACTGCTTTCTGCGGGAATGATCGAATCCGGTGCGTCGCCGGCCACAGCTCAACCAAGCGACCCGCAGGAAGTGGCCCGGGGCGTCACCGTCTCAACGCGCCCCCGCCCGGCCTATGATCCCCTTGGTGTGCGTCTGCCTGGCTTTCGCCTGGATGCGGCCATCGAGCTCGGCGCCGGATACGACGACAACGCGACCGCAGGCAGCGGCAGCAACACGTCCAGCGCATTCCTCGATCAACAGCTCAACCTGAGTCTTGTCAGCACCCGCACCCGGCACGCCTACGGCCTGATCGCCACGCAAGCCACGCGTCGCTACATCGGCGACGATGACTATAGCTGGACCGACTACAGCCTGGGTGCCTATGGCCGATACGACATCGGGCGGGCCTCCTCGGTCGGCGTCGAATACAGCCGCACGCGCAGCCACATCGACATCACCAGCTTCGAGGTGTCGCAAGGTTCGCTGACCAGACCGCTCCGCTACGACGTGGAGACGTTCCGAGCGAACGGCGTGGCAGCACTTAACCGCGTCAACCTGACCGCCGCGCTGGAATCCAGCAGCTTCAGCTTCCAGGAACAGAATGATCCCGGCTTTCGCGGCGGCAGCGCCGCAGCGAACGACTACACCCGGCTGACGGGTGAGATCGGCGCCGCCTACGTCTTTCTGCCGGGGCGCAGCGTGATGCTGACGACAAGACTGAGCGAGATCACCTATGACCGCGCGGATCAGCGGGGCCGCGATTCCTTCACATGGGAGGTGCTCGCCGGCGCCCGATACGACATCAATGCGCTCGCTTACGCCAGTTTTGGCGTCGGCTATCGCAGACGCGAATTCGAGGATCCCGGCCTCCGCAGCATCTCGGGCCCGGCCTTCGAGGGACGCCTCGTTTTGTTGCCGTCGCAGCTTTTGAGCCTGACGATCGGCGCGCAGCGCACCATCGAGGAGTCGCTGCGTAGCACCAATGTGAGTTATGTCCTCACCTCGGGCCGATTCCAGGCCGATTACGAGCTGCGGCGGAACCTCATTCTCACCGGTGAGCTGCGCGCGGAACAACTTGAATACCAGGAACCGGATCGGACCGCGCTTCAGGGTGTCGCCAGCCTGTCGATGCGCCTGCTGCTGAACCGTAACGCCTCGGTCATTGCGAGCTACCGCCATGTGCGGAGCTTGGACACGCCGGACGGATTTCAGGAATTTGATCGAAACCTGTTCCAGCTCCGCCTTCGGCTCGCCATCTGAGATTGTTTTTGGAAGGTTATTAAACCATTATTGAATAGTCAGGGTGGTCGATGGGATGTTCCCGTCCCGCCCAATATTCCGCAGCGCCCAAACATATCAGGGGGCAGTCCTGACAATGCCAGACATCGCGCGAATTGATGCAAGAAACGGGAACATGTGTGGCCGTCGCTGGCTATTACTGGCGGCGCCATTGCTGGCGGGCCCGCTGACGGCCTGCACCTCCCCGGGTGCCAACTTGCCAGTCTTGACCGAACATTCGGGCGGCGCCTACAGGCTTGGGCCGGGTGACCAGCTACGCATCATTGTGGTCAACGATCCTGAACTGACACGGGAGTTCCGGGTCAGCGACACCGGGGCCATCGCCATGCCGATGGTCGGCTCCATCCCGATCGCGGGCCAGACGACCGAACAGGCGGCCGCCACGATCGAGCAGGCCTTGATCCAGCGCGAACTGTACAATGAGCCGTCCGTTGCGGTCGAGGTCATCACCTACCGACCCATCTTCGTTCTCGGAATGGTCGAGCGCGGCGGGCAGACCCCCTATCAGCCGGGCATGACCGTCCTCTCCGCCATCGCGGTGGTCGGCGGCTTCAATTACCGGGCGGTGACCGATTATGTTGGCATTTCGCGGATGTCGGAGGATGGGCGCGCCCGCGAATATCGCGGCACGCGCCAATCGCTGCTGATGCCGGGCGACGTGATCAACGTCTTCGAACGCACCCTGTGACAGGCGAAGGCGAAGCATCCATCGGCTCAGTCAGACCGCCCTGACCGGATCCGGTCAGGGCTTGTTGCGGTTTCCAGGGCGACGCGTCATGCGCGCCCGGCGATTTGCATGCGTTGGTCGCAAGATCAGGACGCAGATCGCGGCGCCGCTATATCGCGCCACCTCCGTCAAGCCCGGCCCTTGCCGGCCAGCCGCTCGTAGAACCGCCGCTCCTTCACGTAGAAGGAACACTGATCCATGAAGCGCAGCGCCGCATGCCGGCGCAGGTTCACGCGGGTCACCACGATGCCGTCCACCGCCACGCCGTGGTCGCGCATGCGCTTCAGCGATGCGTTCAGGATCGATTTCTTCGTGTCTGACCAACGGACGACCTGGATCACCGTATCCACCAGGCGGCCGAGGACAAGCGAATCGGCGACCAACATGACCGGTGCGCCTTCGATGATGATGACATCGAACTGCTTGCTGGCCTCGTCGATCAGCGCACGGAAGCGGTCGGTGCCGAAGACATCCGCGCCCGCGCGCAGGCTGGCGCGGCGGCGAATCACGACCATGGCGTTCTGTGCCGTGCCATCGTCCTGGCGCGCAGGCACCACCTCGCTTCCGTTGCTGAACGCCGCCGGCTCCACCGGCTGAACGTCAGGTCGCCCGGGAACCCCGTCGATCAGCATCACGCGCCTGCCGGAGGACCCAAGGGCGCAGGCAAGCGCCGCGCAGACGGTCGACTTTCCCTCACCTGGCATCGCTGACGTCACCAGCACCAGGCGACATCCTCGTGCCGCATCAAACAGCCCGACGCTGGCGCCGACCGAACGGATGGCCTCGCGGAACATCGGCATCGCGGCGGCATTGTAGCTCGCCTCGTTCGCGATGGCCGCGACCTCACGCGACGGCAGCGATGGAACCATGCCCAGGCATCGCGGCCCGCCGGCCTCCTCGATATCGCTACTCGTCCGAACACCAAGGTCGCGGCGTTCCAGCAGCAGGCCAAGGCCGATACCCAGAATGCCACCCCCGGCCAGGCCGATCAGCATCACGATGGTCGGCCGGGGCGATGTCGCCGCGCGCACCGGCTCCGCGGGCATGACCAGGAAGGCGCTGGGCGGCGCTATGGCGGCATCGGCCAACGCCTGTTGGCGATTACGCACTAGGGCCGCCAACCGCTCCTGCGTCTCCTGTGCGCCGGCCTGCAGAGCCTGTAGCGCGGTCTCGTCCGGCTTCGCCTCGATCATCTCGCGCTGCAGTCGCTGCAGCGAGGCCGTCAGATCCGCCTCGGTCCTCTGGGCGGCGGCGAGATCCGCCCGGGCGATCTCGATGGCGCGACGCGATTCGGCGGCGAGGCGTGAGCGGACCTCGCCAAGGCCGGCCGCGGCCTCCGCCACGCGCGGGTGTTGGCTCCCGAGCCGCGTCTGCAGTTGCCCGAGGTCGCGCCGCGCAACCAGTTCGCGTTCGAGCAGCGCGCCAATGAGGGGCTGGCCCTGCACATCGGATGCCGAGGGCGTGCCGCCGGCGGCTACGATCTCCTGCACCCGCGAAAGCCGGCGTTCCTCGTTCATGCGTGCAAGGATCGCCGCATTGAGCTGCGAGGTCAGGGTCCGCAGCTGTTGCTGCGCAACATTCTCCGCATCTCCCGCGGCACCGCCGCGGCCGGGCTCCAGGATGTTGGTGCGCTGGCGAAACTCGGCGATCTCCGCCCTGACCCGTTCCAGATCCCCTGATGTCTGCTGTATCTGCTCGTCGATCCAGGCCGTTCTGCGTTCCGCCGACTCCCGCCGCTCCAGCACCTCCCGGCGGAGATAAGTTTCGGCAACCACATTGGCGACCCTTGCGGCCACCTCGGGATCATCTGCACGATAGCTGATCGATACCAGATAGGACCGGTTATCGGTGCTCACGGAAAGCCGCGACACGATATCCCGGATGGCCTGCTCACGCCGCAGCTCCGCGGCTTCCGGACCGCCCGGGCTGGGCTGCAGGCGCTCGACAAGCTGCGTGATCTGACCTGCCATCTCACTCGGCAGATAGCTGATGAGGGTAGCCAGGCGCCCGGGCGCGGGAGGTTGCTCCGCGAGTCCGAGTTCCTCCACGACGGACCGCATGAGCGGGCGGCCCCGCAGGATCCGCGCCTCGTTCTGGACCAGCGCGGAAGGATCTAGCACCACCGTCGGTCCGCTGGCGCTCGTCGGCCTGGCACTGGCGCGGTGCGCCAGTTCGAGTTGGATCACCGCCTCGCTGGAGTAAGTCCGGGGCATCAGCAGCAGTGTCGCGATCGCCGCGCCGAGCGCGAGCAGCACGACCAGGACAATGACGTACCGGCGCCGCCAGATGGACATGAACGTGTTCGCTGCGATCCGCTCGCGATGGCCCGCGAGCGAAACGTCGGACGGCTTGTGATCGAGCAGCATCGCGTAGGGTGTGCTGTCCACAGGGAGGCCTCTCCAATCCGGTTGGCAGGAGGACCGCCCCAGTGATGCAGCACCGGCCGGCTTCCTCGCGATGCACGGCGCCATCATGCGGCGCGCATGGGCTGCGCTGAAGGACGATTGAGGAGTAGTCCATCTAGCCGATTGCTGACCTCCCCTGGGCGCCGGCATGTCCAAGGTGGCTAGGGACTTGGCGCTGCCGCCGCGCCACGCACTCGGCTATGAGCGCTGATGAACACCAGCGGAGCCGCCTGTCATGAACGAGATTCCGGCACCGGGACGCCTGAGCATTCTCGGCGTCCACGTCAGCGTCCTGACGATGCAGCGCGCGACGGCGACGATGGAACAGTGGATCCGGAAAGGGGAACGTCACTACGTCTGCATCACGGGTGTGCATGGCGTGATGGAAAGCCAGCGCGATCCTGAACTCATGGCCATTCACAACGCGGCCGGGCTGGTGACGCCCGACGGCATGCCGATGGTCTGGATGTCCCACTGGCTCGGGCAGCCGGAAGTGGAGCGGGTCTACGGGCCGGACCTGCTTCAGGAGATGAGCAGGATTTCTGCTGTGCAAGGCTACCGCAACTTCTTCTACGGCAGTCGGCCGGAAACGCTCGGCAACCTCACGGCGGCACTCACGCGCCGCCATCCCGGACTGCAGATCGTCGGCAGCTTCTCGCCGCCCTTCCGTCCGCTGACGCCCGAGGAAGACGAAGCTGTGATCGCGCAGATCAACGCATCCGGTGCCCAGATCGTCTGGGTCGGCCTCAGCACGCCCAAGCAGGAACGCTGGATGGCAAGCCATGTCCACCGGCTGAATGCATCCGTTCTTGTAGGCGTCGGGGCCGCCTTCGATTTCGCGGCCGGAGAGAAGCAGCAGGCACCGCGCTGGATGCAGCGCAACGGACTTGAATGGGTATTCCGCCTGGCCACCGAACCCCGCCGCCTCGCGGGGCGGTACTTCCGTAACAACCCCGCCTTCATGCTGCGCGCCTCTGGCCAGCTCCTGCGCCACCATTGGACTTCGCGAATGGGCCGCACGAACGGGATGGCTCCCTAGGGCATACTCCCATTGCCCCGGCAATACCGCCGCAACCTTCTCCTATACCTGAAGCAGTGCATGCCGTTCGTGGATGACCGGCGGTAACGGGGGCAGAGTCATGGCCAACAGGCGCTTCGCATTCGCGTGCCACATCGCGCCACGAGCCGACGGAGTGCCGGCAAGGCTGCTCACACGAGACGCGAATATCGGGAAGGCTTCGAATGGTGCGATGCGCCAAGGCAGCGCGCGGGGCGCTCTCCGCCCCGCTCCGCGTCACACAAGCGCTTTGTCCTGACGGCAAGGTTGCCATGGTCGAGTGCCCAGACGCCATGCCCATCCAAACGTCGTTGGAGCAGATCGCATGAGTGACATGTTCCCGGATGCCGTCGCGCGTTATGCGCCGAGGCAAGGCGGCCTGGGTGGCTTTCAGCGGCTGCGCGGCGTCTGGCGGTGGGCGCTGCAATCGCTTGCTCTTCCAACCTTGGACCTTCTGGCGGCGCAGATCAGCATCCTTCTCGTTCTCATGGTCCTGCCGGTGCCGCTTCGTGACGCGCCAGAGCTACGGCTGGGCTGGAACCTGCCGCTGGCCGCAGCGCTCGGTGCCGCGCTGCTCGCATGCCACCGGCTTCTCGGGCTGTATGACACAACGGGCCATGGGGCGCTCGAGCGGCTCAGGCTGCGCGTCATCGGTGCCGTCGTCGCGCCCTGCGTGGCGGTTACCATCCTCGTCGCATTCGATTTCGCCAGCACGCCGCCGCTGCAGGTCATCATCCTGGCCTGCGTGGCGGCCGGCGCGATCGGCCTTCTGCTCGAAGCCTTGATTTGTCCCCTCCTGATACGCAATGGCGCCTGGGGGTCGCCGGCGCTGGTCGTGGGCTCCGGGCCGGCGGCGGCTGCCTTGGCCGAGCGGCTGCTGCGGCAGCCCGAGCTCGGCCTCCACCCCATCGGGTTCGCCGCGGACCGCGTCCCGGGCGAGATCGCCATGCCGGTGGCGAACCTGGGAACGGTGGCGGAAGCTGCGCGCATTCACGGCAGCCGGGCCGTCGCCGTCATTGCCATGACGAGCGAGGTTGCGAGCGGCGAGATCGCGCGGCTGCCCTTCCAACGAGTCATCGCGGTTCCGGAGAGCGGCAATCTCCCGACGCTGCGCGTCAATTTCCGTAGCCTCGGCGGTGATCTGGGGCTGGAGGTTTCCAACCTCTCACAGGCCGCACTGCAGCAGCGCCTTAAGCGGGCGCTGGAGTTGCTCATCACCATCCCCATCTTCCTCGCTGCCCTGCCCGTGATCGGCGTATTGGTCGTCCTGATCAAGATGATCAGCCCGGGGCCTGCCATCTATGTCCAGCGCCGCGTGGGCCTGCATGGCCGGCCGGTTGCGGTGCTCAAGCTGCGCACCATGCACACCGATGCGGAGCGCCTGCTGGCGGACCTGCTCGCCCGCGATCCGGCTGCCCGGGAAGAATGGGACCGCTACATGAAGCTGGCGCGGGATCCGCGGGTACTGCCTGGGATCGGCGACTTCCTGCGCCGCAGCAGCCTCGACGAACTGCCCCAGCTCTGGAACGTGTTGCGTGGCGATCTCAGCCTGGTCGGTCCGCGACCTTTCCCGGATTACCACGTCGCGCGCTTCGGCAGTGACTTCCAGCAGCTCCGCATGAGCGTGAAGCCCGGGGTGACCGGCCTTTGGCAGATAGCGGAACGCAGCAACGCGGACCTTCGCCGGCAGGAAGCACTGGACACCTTCTACATCCAGAACTGGTCGCTCTGGCTCGACCTCTACATCGTGCTCCGGACGGTTCCGGCCGTGCTCTGCGCGCGCGGTGCACGCTGAGATGGGTGACTGCATCCGTGACAACGACCTGGCCGCGACGGCGGCCCTGGAACCGCTTCGCTCCAACTCTGTCCGAGGGACTCGTGATGCCAAAGAACCGTAAGCGGATTCTTGTCACCGGCGGCGCCGGGTTTCTGGGTTCGCATCTGTGCGACCGGCTGGTCGACCAGGGCCACGAAGTCCTCTGCGTCGACAACTACTTCACCGGGCGCAAGGAGAACATATTGCACCTGATGGACCGGCCCAACTTCGAGGTCATGCGCCACGACATCACCTTCCCGCTTTATGTCGAAGTGGACGAGATCTACAACCTGGCCTGCCCCGCCTCACCGGTGCACTATCAGTATGACCCGGTCCAGACGACCAAGGTCAGCGTCCTCGGCAGCATCAATATGCTCGGCCTTGCCAAGCGGGTCGGCGCCCGGATCCTGCAAGCGTCGACAAGCGAAATCTACGGCGACCCCGCGGTTCATCCGCAGACGGAGGACTATTGCGGCAACGTCAACCCGCTCGGTCCGCGCGCCTGTTACGACGAAGGCAAGCGCTGCGCCGAGACTCTGTTCTTCGACTATTCCCGCCGGCACAACGTCAAGATCCGCGTCATCCGCATCTTCAACACCTATGGCCCGCGGCTCCATGACAGCGATGGCAGGGTCGTCTCGAACTTCATCGTGCAGGCGCTGCGCGGGGAGGACATTACGATCTATGGCGATGGCAGCCAGACGCGCGCCTTCTGCTACGTCGACGACCTGATCGACGGGATGGTTGCCATGATGGGCGCGGATGAGGATGTTCCCGGCCCCATCAACATCGGCAACCCGCACGAGATCTCGGTGCTGACTCTGGCAAGCAAGATCATTGCCCTGACCGGCGCCAGGTCGCAGCTGGTGCGCAAGCCCCTGCCGCAGAACGATCCGACGCAGCGATGCCCAGACATCTCTCGGGCGCGGCAGCTACTGAACTGGGAGCCGCGGGTTTCCCTGGATGAGGGCCTGCGTCGGACGATTGCCTATTTTGCCGGCAAGATGGGCGAACCCGCTTCCGCCGGCATCCGGGATGCCGTCGGCTGAGGCCCCTCGCCCTGACGCCGTTTTCCAGGTTGCCGGACGTACCCGCCTGGCTCGAAGTGACTCGATCCGCATCGACCGAGGAGGATCATCCCGATGGACCTGAACCTACTGCACCCGAGCCTGTCCCAGGATGATACCAGCGCAAGGCCGCACGAGGCCGACGGCCCGCCACCCGTGGCGAGGCCAGCGCCCCTGGTCCGCATCATCCCGGTGATCCTGTCGGGCGGGAGCGGCAGCAGGCTTTGGCCGATTTCACGGGAGAGCCTGCCGCAACAGTTTCTGGGGCTGACGTCGCAGCGGACAATGCTGCAGGAGACCGCCCTGCGGGCGCGGGGCTGTGGGATGGATGGCCTGGACTTCGCGCCACCCATCATTGTGTGCAACCAGGAACACCGCTTCCTCGCCGCGGCGCAGCTGTCAGACATTGGCCTGGCCGATCGCCGCATCCTGCTCGAGCCGGTCGGACGAAACAGCGCACCGGCGATCTGCGCGGCGGCGATGCTCGTCGCCGAGGACGAGCCCGACGCGCTGATCTGGGTGATGGCCGTCGACATGCAGTTCGAGGATACGCAAGACCTGCATCGACTTCTCCTGCCCGCCGCCGAGGCGGCCCGCGATGGTCGCATCGTCACCATCGGCATCCATCCCAGCTCAGCGGGAACCGGCTACGGCCATATCGAGGTCGGCCCGCCGCTTGAAGGCGTCGCCGGGGTCCACACCATCACCCGCTTCGAAGAGAAGCCCGAGCCGGGGGCTGCGGCTCGCGCCCCGACTTCGGGCCTGCATCTCTGGAATTCCGGGATGTTTCTGTTCACTGCGCAAAGTTTGCTGCACGAGCTTGAGCTGCACGCTCCGGAACTGCTTGCGCATGTGACAGAGGCGATGCGCCTGCGGCGCCAGGACCCCGATTTCATCCGGCTGGATGCGGCCAGCTTTACGGCCTGTCCAAGCCTGAGTCTGGACCATGCCGTGGCCGAGCGAACCCAGCTTGGCGCGGTCGTTCCAGCCGCGCTGTGCTGGAGCGATGTCGGTAGCTGGGATGCGCTTTGGCAGGCCAGCGGCAAGGATTCCGCCGGCAATGCAGCGTCGGGCGAAGCGTTGCTTCTGGACTCCAGCAATTGCCTGGTTCGCAGCGAGGATGGCGTGCTGACGGCCGTTGTGGGCCTCGAGGATGTGGTGGTGGTGGCGACGGGCGATGCGGTGCTCGCGATGCATCGCAACCAGGCCCATGACGTCCCGCGTGTTGTTGAGAGCCTCAAGACAATGGGAATGAAGCAGGCGGCGCAGCACAGCCGCTGCCATCGGCCATGGGGCTTTTACGAAACACTTCGGCTTGAGGGGCGCTTTCAGGTCAAGCGCATCGTGGTCGATCCTGGCCAGAAGCTGAGCCTGCAGAAGCACTTTCATCGCGCAGAGCACTGGGTCGTGGTCCAGGGAACCGCCCTCGTCACGCGCGATTCCGGTGAATTCCTGCTGACCGAAGGTGAGGCGGTTCACCTGCCGCTGGGTTGTTTGCATAGGCTGTCGAACCCCGGGCGGGTCCCGCTGGCGATTATCGAAGTTCAGCTTGGATCCTATCTCGGAGAGGACGACATTGTGCGGATCGAGGATGTGTTTGGCCGCTGCTGACCTTGGCCGGAGAATCTGGAGCCGCGCATCGCGGCAGCATCAGGCCACGCCCGCGGGGCAAAGCCCCGGGATCAGCGCGGATAGGCCCTGAGGCCCAGGCATAGCCGTCGCACTGCGGTCAGACGCGGTTCACCCCCATGGTAGCACTTGGCATTCTCGCAAAGCCGACGTCCGTCTTGGGCGGCCCGGGGTCGTGGAGTGGCCTCGAAGCCTCATCACCAAAGGTAAGCACCGCGCCTGGCGATAGGGGGCAGATGGCCGACCGCCGGCCGCCTCAGGCGATGCGGCGCAGCGGGCTCTGGCGCCTTGCGAGGCGGGCCGCGATCACGCGACCGAGTTGCTGCATCGGACGCTCTACAAGGACATGCAGCACCCAGGCGGCGGGCAGCGTGATGCAGAATGTCACCAGAGCCAGCAGCAGGCCCCAGCCCAGCGCCGCCATCGGCCCAAGCTCCACCGGCAACCATGGGAGCACCGCATGGCCGAGGACGCTCAAGACGATCACGTGCAGCAGGTAGATGCCGAAGGACAGCCGGGCCAACAGGCGCATGGGCGCGGCATGGAAGAAGGCGCGGTCGCCCCCATGCAGCAGCAGCACGACGGCCACCGCGGCGCACAGCGTCTCCAGCAGCACGACGGTCGGCGGCGCGAACTCATCCGGCCCCAGAAGGCGGCGCGAGAACAGGAACACCAGCGCCAGCAAGGTCAGGAGCGCAATCCGCGGCACCCGCCCAAGGCGAAGCAAACCCGCAGCGACCGGCCACCCCCAGCGCGGCAGCAGCGCACCGAGAAAGAAGCTGAACAGGAAGACGTTCATGTAGTGCCAGCGCTCCGCGCTTCCCGGCAGCAGAAACATCGCCGCACATAGTATCAGCGCTGCCAGCATGGCACGGCGCATGGTGAGCGAGAGCAGATACAGCAGGGGGAAGACCGCCGAGGCCAGAATCTCCACCTTGATCGACCAAGCCGGCCCGTTGAGGGTGGCACTCCGGCCCTGGACATTTGCCAGGAATTCCGCCGGCAACTCGGCCTGGTCTATCTTGTAGCTGTTGTTGAACCAGCTCGTGGCCTGGGGCCAATCGCGCAGCTCGAAATAGTGAAGCTGCAGCAGCGCCGCGATTCCTGCGGTGACGATCAGCAAAGGGTAGAGTCGGAAGCCCCGTCGCACGAGATAGCCCAGCACGGAACCGGCATGGATCGGCGGGTCGCGGTCCAGTGACAGAGCCAGCACAGTGCCGCTCAATACGAAGAAGAAGGTGACATAGGCCGGCCCATTGGCCAGGCCGAGCAGCAAATGCTGCAACAGGAGCCAGGGATCTGAGAGATCAACCGGCAGCAGATGAGCATTGTCCACACCCCCGATCCGGAAAACCAGCAATCCGTGAAACAGCAGCACGAGCACCGCGCAGATGCCGCGGCCGACATCGAGCGACTCCGTGCGGTGCCCAGGGGCACCTTCTGCGCTTCGTGGCATGGTCATCCCTTCAGCCGACGGATCTGGCGCTGGCCTTGGTTGGCCACAACGCGATGTCGCGTGACGCGCCTGAACGCAACGACCGCAGCAGGTGGCCGATTGCAACCACCAGTGCCGCGCCGATGAGCAGCGCGCCGATATATTTCCCCGCACGGAAGTCGAGCATGTGGGAGGCATAGGCACCCAGCGAACCGAACTGGATCGCCAAGGCGACGCCGATGCTCCAAGGGCGCGGGCGACTGACCGCCAACGCGTAAGCCAGGATATCCGCGAGGAAGAAGTAGCGGTCGTGCATCTTGGGCAGCAGGTAGGGCATGCTGCCCGCGACCACGACCGCCAGCAGCAGCAGGTCCGCCCGCTCCAGCCGCCGCCAAAGGACCGAGAAGGCGCCGAGCATCAAGGCGGCCAGGATGGTGGCGAGCGTGCCGATAATGACGCCGGTCTCATAGGGAAGCAGCCGCAGATACTGCACCAGGGACCACGGATTGGGCGCGTTCATCGACAGCCACCGATAGGTCCCGGCCTGGTCGAGATACACCGTCGCCAAGTCCCATGCGGGGCGGCCGCCAAGCCAGGCCGGCAGCATCATCGCCGCATAGGCCAGCAGGGGCAGCGGCAGATAGCGCAGCCCAATGCGGCGGGAGAGGATGATGTAGAGGATGAAGGGCGCGATGAAGATGGCCTGGAGCTTGAAGGCCAGCGCAATGCCGAAGGCGATCAGCATCGCGGCCCAACGCTCGCGCAGCGCGAAAGCCACCACGAGCACCGCCAGGCCGGACCAGATCGTGTCCGTCTGCCCCCAGGCCGCACCGTTGAGCGCGACGGTCGGCAGCAGGAGCACGCAGGCGGCGCCGAGCAGTGCCGCACTCGGGCTCACCAGTGCCCGCAGGAGGTAGTGGACACAGCCGGCGCAGAACACCGCGCCCGCGATCGCAACCAGCTTCACGAGCATGAAGGATGACAGAAAATCCGACGCGGAGCTGGCCAATATCAGCAGGTAGAGATAGGGCGGCGTGTAGTTCGCAAAGCCTTCCGCGCCCTCGACCTGGATCTGGAGCGGCGCCGAGAGGGAAGCCAGCGCGCCGTGCTGGATGATCTGATCCATCCAAGGCACGAACCACCATTCCACATCTGTGGTGCGCCAGCCCAGAAGCCCGGCATAGAGAACGCCTGTCGCGAACAGCACGGCGGCGAGGACCAGCTTCTGGTGCCGCGAAGCGCCCGGCGCTGCTGAGTGCGGCTCTGTCATGGCGAGGTTTCTCCTCATGCTTCAGACGCGCCGCCAGGCCCGCATCCCCGTGCCGCGAGGGCCGAAGGTGACGAGGCTGTGGCCCAGGTAGTTCAGCAGGGCGCCGACGCCGATCGCGCCGCCATGGGCGACGGCTTCCGCCAGCATCGTGCCCATTCCGAGCCGCACGGCGAGCGTGACGAAGAGCAGGGCTAGCAGCGCCACGAGGCCCGAGGTCAGCAGGTTCACCAGGAAAAAGTCCCGCGCCTGCACCAGCAACGATCGCCCGGATGCCGGGAACACGAAGCCCCGGTAAAGGACGAACCCAACCAGCATCCCGATTACCGCCGCAACCAGCACCGCGGCGAGGAAAGGCATCACCGCGGAGAGCGGAAAGCGCACCAGCCAGTTGATTGCGGCCGCGCCGCCACCGGCAAGCAGGAAGCGGGCAGGCTGCGGCAGGTCACGCAGGATGCCCAGTAGCCTCCCGCTCATCCGAACAGACCGGACCAGGCGAACACGAAGGCAGAGAGCATGACCGCGCCGAGCAGAATGCTGGGAACGTCCCGCACGGCGAAAGCGACAGGGTCGTCATCCAGCTCGCCGCGCGCAGCCTTCAGCCAGATGCGCGAGACCCACAGGAACAGGATAAGCGGAAACGCCCAGAGCCAGGCGGTGTTGCCGTAGAAGGTCTGCCGGAAGGCGTCGAACATGACATAGAGGATCAGCGTCACCACCGCGCCCATGCCGGCCGAAGGGCCAAGCACCAGCAGCAGTGGACCATCGGCGGCCTGGTAGCCGCGGTGCGACAGCGCCGACGTGCCTCGCTGTCCCGCGCGCACCAGTTCGACATAGCGCTTGGCGAGGCAGAGCGAGGAGAACAGAAACATCGAGAAGACCAGCAGCCAGGGCGACGCATAGACCTGCGCGCTGGCAATGCCGAGCACCAGCCGAAGCGTGAAGAGCCCGGCCAGGACACTGACATCGAGGATAGGGATGCGCTTGATTACCAGCGAATAGGCCAGCGTGAGACCAAGGTAGCAGGCCGCGGCCAAGGCCGTCATGGGCCCGACTGCCGCCGACAGCAGCAGCCCGAGCACGATCGCCACCGGTGCCGCCACCATCGCCATGCCAACTGACAGCCGGCCCGAGGGCAATGGGCGCTTGCACTTGGACCAATGCCGGCGGTCATCCTCCAGGTCCCGGATATCATTGAGCAGATAGGTGCCGGATGCGATCAGGCAGAGCGCCACGAACGCCAGCCCCACCGACAGCATACGGTCGGGATCAGCGATCGTGCCGCTCAGTACCGCTGGCACGAAGACAAGCAGGTTCTTCGCCCACTGGTGCGGCCGCGCAGATTCCAGCAGCGCACGCAACTGCGCCAAGGCCTCCGGCCGCGTCATGCGCGCCGGCAGGCGATAGGCCAGTCCGCCTCGGGCCAGCACCGCATCCTCGGCCAGCCGGGGCATTGTCGTGCCCTTGGTGGAGGCCGCGCTGCGCCCGGCATTGTCGCGGTCTGAAGGCTTCATGGTTGTGCCCTGCTGATGCAACCCGGACAGTGCGGTGCCGCATGTTCAGGGTCATCTTCTCTTCAGGATCGCGCGTGTCTCAGGAGGGTTAGCCCAACTGGGCGCTACCGCCTGTGCCGTCTGGCGGCGCATTATCGCCGGGGACCGCAGGGCGGATGTTCGATGGATGGCGCGGTGATGGGCGTTAAAGGTGAGGCTTCAACGCGCGTCGCGGTGTTCGATCTGGACGGTACGATTTCGCACCGGGACCTGTTCCTGGTCTTCCTGAGGCAGGCCATGCGGCGCCTGGGGCCCGCACGGAAGCTGCGCACCGCGTTGCTGCCATTGCACACGCTGCGTTTTGGCCTGCGCGCCATCACCAACGCCGAACTGAAGGCGGCCTTCCTCGATGCCATCCTCGGCGGCCGGCAGCGCAGCACCCTTGTGGCGCTAGCCACCGACTTCGCGGCGCGCAGCCTGGAGCGCGAGATGAAGCCTGCCGCCCTGCAGGCGATGCAGCGCCACCGCCAGGCGGGGGATGCGCTGGTACTCGCCTCGGCGAGCCTCGATCTTTACGTCGAGCCCATTGCATCGCAGCTGGGCTTCGATGCCGTCGTCTCGACGCGGGTCGCTTGGACCACCGATGACCGGTTGGCGGGGTCTCTCGATGGCAGCAACCTTCGTGGTGCGCCGAAGCTTGCAGCGGTACGCGCTATGCTGGCCGAACGCTTTCCCTTGGCGAAGAGCTTCGTGGCCTATTCCGACCACGAAAGCGACATACCCCTTCTCGCGGCGGCCAGCAGCGCGTTTGCCGTGGATCCAACCGCTGCCCTGGCTCGCGCAGCGCGCGAGCGGGGCTGGCCGATCGTCGATTGGCGCGGCGCCGGCAGCCTTCCTGCGGCAGCAATCCAATCCGGCTTGGTGGTTCCGGGCTAGATGATAGTGAGGGTGCTGTTCAGATCCCAACCGGACACGGCGCGATACTCGTCCCAGTTGTACCAGTCACCCCATGCGAAGCGGTCATCGGAACCACTGGTCACCTGGTACTCGTTCCCATCGAAGCTGTTCCCGCCTGCGAGCAGGCCCGCCTCGTTGAAATCCGCAACCGCGCCGATGCCGCCGTGATCCGCCGCTCGGCTGATGATGGTGTTGTCACGCACCGTATTGCCGATTGTGATGTATTCGCCATACGCGCCGGTGCCACCGAATTCCGCAGGATTGCCGCGATCCTGCTGGATCAGGCTGATACCGTTCCCGCCTCCCGTCATGTCCACGGTGTTGCCGTAGATTTCGACGTTGCGCGAGTTCTGGATGATGATGCCGGCACCCCAGAGCCACGTGTTGAAGTCGGCACCATTGCCGATCAAGACGTTGTCACGAATGACCGCGTCGTAGCTGATTTCGTGCACGATGCCGCCATGCGTGTTGTTCTGAACACGATTGCCTTCGTACAGCGTGTTGAAGTTGTCGATATCGGTCCAGAGGCCGAAGCCGTGATTGTCGTAGACAAAGTTGTCCCTGACCACCAGGTCTTCGGTCAGCGCGAACTTCGTGCCGCCGCCCTCCCACAACACATCGATTCCCGACCAGCTTCCGTTTGAGGCAATCTCGTTTCCTTGCACCAAGATCGAGGTACCGACACCCGCCAGCCCCAGCTGGCCGTTGTCGAGGATACGATTGTCGAGAACCTGTGTGTTGCTGCCGACTGCGATGCCAACACCGTAGTTCAGCTGGATGTCATTGCCTTGGATGATCCAGCCTTCGGGGAGCGTATTTCCACCGATGGCGGCGCGCTGTACCGGAGACGCGTATTTCTCGACGGTCAGGTTCTGCACGAGGACATCGGCGGCACCACCCTCGAAGGCCCATGGCTGAACGCTCGCCTCGACCTTACGACCGGCAGGATCGCTGCCGATGTAGATCCTGTCTGCGGCGTAGTCGAAGAAGAAGGTTCCATCCACCACCTGGGCCTTGGAGCCGACATGCTTCAGCGGCTGGTCATCGACATAGATCGTCTCGGGATAGCCAGCGCGGTCGAAGCCTGCTGACGCCTCGTCGAGGGCGTTCCGAAAACCTTCCTGGGTCTGGCCGCCGACCACCCAGGCCGAGCCTTCCTGACTGAAGCTGGTCAGCAGGCGCGAGCCGTTCAGGACCGCACCTTCCTCGCCAATGAACTGCTGGCCGTCCTTTGGCGTGATCGACTGCAGGCGATGTACACCGGCCTCGATCCAGAACACGGCGCCTTCGGGAGCTGCGCTAACCAGGGCCTGGATGTCGTCACCAACTGATACGGTGATAGCGCCTGCAGGTGCGCTGCCTGCACCGGGAGCCGGATTTGGCTGTGGGACCGGCGCCGGCTCAGGCGTCGGGGCCGGGCTGGGGGGTGGCGCAGGGTTCGGAACGGGTGCTGGAACTGGCGCGGGCTCTGGAATGGGAACCGGCTGCGGTGCAGGTTGCGGCGTGGGGGCAGGAACCGGCTGCGGCGTCGGAGCCGGGCTCGGAATGGGCTCGGGCGCCGGAACAGGCGGCGCAACTGGCGCGGGCTCTGGAACGGGAACCGGCTGAGGTACGGGTTGCGGCTCCGGGGCAGGAACCGGCTGCGGCGTCGGAGCCGGGCTCGGAATGGGCTCAGGCGCCGGGACAGGCGGCGCAACTGGCGCAGGCTCGGGCACGGGAGCCGGCTGCGGTGCGGGCACTGGAGCCGGCGCGGGAGGCTCCGGCCTGTCCCGGCCACCACCAGACATCCAGCGCCACCATGGACTCTCAGTGAGTATTTCCTGCAGCCGCTGCAGGTTCCAAGCGCCACTCTCTCCAATCGTCTCCGACGAGACGTTGGAAAACCGAGCGAGGAAAAGCGATGGGATGCGCGCCATCTGAAATCAATCTCCGCAGATTTGGCTTGGGGCTGGCCGTGACTGAGCGTCACGGACACGTGATGACCTCGACAGCGTTAACCCCGAATTCACCAAAAAACAACCGCTGATTGCAGTGGAATCCACATATGCAATCATACACGATTGAATCGTATTAAATACGCGCATTGCGTGTCTTTGCGCTCAGACCCCCGGCGCCTGCGACCAATGGTGGAATGGCACCCCCCCCTTACGACCGATGGACCGAGGTCGCGCATTTGGCAGTATGCCGTGAGCCGGATGCGAGGGATGCCATGACCGTTTCGCGGATGTTCCGCAGCATGCTGCTGCTCCTTGCTCTGCCGGCCGTAAGCAGCGCCTCGCAGCCGCCATCGCTGGCAGCCAGGCCCGGCCCGGCGGCAGGCCCATCCGCAGGCAGCGTATGTCCGCCCGGGTCAATCCGCCTGGAAGCAGGGATGGATTTGCAGGCGGCTGCCGCACAGGCCGGCGAAGGCGTGGCCTTTTGCCTCGCAGCTGGCGAGCACCGGCTGCAGTCCATCCGGCCGAAACGGGGCCAGAGTTTTCATGGTGAGACCGGCGCCGTCCTGAACGGTGCCCGCCTGGTGACGGACTTCCGCCGCGAAGGCCGCCACTGGGTGGCGGGGGGCCAGGCCCAGCGCGGCCAGCGCAAATTTGCCGAGCACTGCATAGCCACCATGCCGCGATGCTCACATCCCGAGGCGGTATTCCTGGACGATGTACCGTTGCGCCACGCAGCGAGTCTCCGGCAACTCAGGCCCGGCTATTTCTTTATCGACTACGATGCGAAGCGACTCTACCTGGCGGAAAATCCGCACGGCCGCAAAGTCGAGGCCAGCGTGGCGCCCTATGCTTTCCTGGGCGGTGCCGTCGGCGTGTCCATCACCAATCTCATCGTCGAGAAATATGCCAGCCCATTGCAGGCCGGCGCCATCGGCCACGACGTCACCTCGCAGGACTGGTTGGTACAGAACAACGAGATCCGGCTGAACTACGGCATCGGACTTGTTGTCGGCACAGGCAGCCGGGTGATCGGCAACCGGCTGCGCCACAACGGCAATATGGGCGCCGGCTGCGTCGGCGACCGCATTCTTTTCGAAGGCAACGAGATTACCGGCAACGGGCATTTCTCCGGCCTCGACGTGCTTTGGGAAGGTGGCGGGGCGAAGTGCGCGAAGACCAGCGGCCTCGTCGTTCGCGGCAACCACCTGCACGGCAATCACGGCATGGGATTCTGGACTGATATCGACAACATAATGACGCTGTATGAGGACAATCTGGTCGAGAATAACAGCATGGGCGGTCTATCGCACGAGATCAGCTACTCGGCGGTGATCCGAAGCAACCGCTTCCGCGGCAACGGCCATGGCTTCAACGTCTGGCTCTGGGGCGGCGCGATCCAGGTCCAGAACTCGCAGGATGTGTTGGTGGAGCGCAACTGGATCGAGGTTTCGGGTCCCGGCAATGGCATCGCCCTGATCCAGCAGGATCGCGGCACCGGCGCGTATGGCCCCTATCTCACCAGGAACAACATCGTCCGCGACAACCGCCTGGTGCTTTACAGCGCGGGCAGGCCGGGTGCGTCGGGCATGATCGCGGACCACGCCATGACCGCGATGCAACAGGGCAACAACATCTTCGACGGGAACGAATATCTGGCCGCCAACCCCGATGCGCTGCGTTGGGGCTGGGCCGACCGCTTCCTCGACTGGGAGGCATTTCGGGCCGCGTCCGGGCAGGAGCGCCGCGGGCGCCTACAACGAATGGCCCGCTGATTTCGACGGGGCGTTCCAGCACTTGGCCGGACAGCTTCTGCCCTGACCACAACAAAATCCGTTCTGACCTGATCGGTCAGAACGGATTTCGCGCGACGCAGACAACTCCTTGCGGAGCACGCAATCCGTCCATTCGGACGGATCGCGTTCTAGACTAGGCAGGCATCAGAACCTGCGCCGGCGCGGTCCTTGCCGCCAGCACCTGCTGCTGGATCCACGCATAGGTCGGCCGCAGCCCCTCCGCGAGCGTCATCTTCGGCTCCCAGCCGAGGACCTCACGAAGCCGCGTATTGTCGCTGTTGCGACCGCGCACGCCTTGCGGCTTGGTCAGGTCGTGTCGTCGCCGCAGCGTCTTGCCCGCAGCGGCGGAAACCAGATCCACCAGTTCGTTCACCGTCACCATCTCGTCGGTGCCGAGATTGAGCGGCTGTGCGTAATCCGATTGCATGATCCTGTGGATGCCCTCGACACAGTCGGAGACATACATGAAGGACCGCGTCTGTTCGCCATCGCCCCACACCTCGATTTCGCCGCCATCGGCGATGCCGGCGACCTTGCGGCAGATCGCGGCCGGCGCCTTCTCGCGTCCGCCGTCATAGGTACCGAGCGGCCCATAGACGTTGTGGAAACGCACGACGCGGGTCGGCAATCCACGGTCCGAGCTGTAGTACTGGCACATCTTCTCGCAAAACAGCTTCTCCAGCCCGTAACCTTCTTCCGGCTGTGCCGGCCAGGCATCGTCCTCGCGGAGCGGCACCACGTCGGCGCTTGTCTGCAGGTGGTGCGGATAGACGCAGGCCGAGGATGAGAAAAGGAAGCGGCTGACGCCCGCGGCGCAGGCAGCATCGAGCATGCCGATGTTCATCAGCGTATTGTTGCGCGCGATGGTCGCGCGTTCCGCTGTGATGTAGCCGATCCCACCCATATCGGCTGCGAGGTGATAGACCTCGTCGATGCCCGCCGCGGCGGCCGTGCAGTTCGCGGGATCGCGCAGGTCGAGGGTCAGGAACTCGTCCGCATCCGTCGCGGCGTATTCCGGCTGCTTCTGATCGGCGCCGCGGACCCAATGGCCGGCCCGCACAAGGTGGCTCACCAGATGATGTCCAATGAACCCGCCTGCACCCGTAACCAGAACGCGCTTCACTGCCATCGCTGAACCTCCTGGTGGATCTGCTTGAGGCTCAATCGGTATCAGCGAACGGCGGCCAGACGACGGGCGCAAACGGGTGTGCCCCGCAGTGGGGATGTGTCCAGTGTGATAATGCCTGGTGGACCGGCCCAGGCTGTCGCTGGGCCGGCGCGGACGGAGGGGTTGGTGCGCGGCGCCGTGACCCACCGGACTACCACTCAATTTCCCTCAACGCCGGCGCGCTACGGCCCGACAATGCACCCGCTGACTGTTCTCCCAACGCGATACTCGGGGGTCCGGGGAGCAGTCGTGGCAGCTGATCCGAGGAGGGTACGACGTGGAGTGGGTAACGCCAGATCCGGGGCACGCCGGCAGCCGCGCAGCAGATGGCTCCAGCGCCTCACAGGGCTCCAGCGGTGGAGCAGTCCAGTGGACTGACGCGATGCGACCGCAAGGCCATGCCACCGCAGCCCGTGCCAGCTTCGACATCCACCGGGTCGGGACGAAATCATCCATGACGCCCATGCGCATCCTCATCACCGGCGGCAACGGCTATGTCGGCCGTTACCTGACGGACCTGCTCCGCCCGCACGGCTCGCTTTGCATCGCGGACGTGCTGCGCTACGGGAAATGGCGGTTTCCGCAGAACGACCGTGAACCCCTTCGACTGGAGCAGATCGACATCCGCGATCCCGCGCAGGTCGAGGCCATGATGGCGTCCTTCCAGCCGGACGTGATCGTACATCTGGCCGCGCTGCACTATATCCCGGAATGCGAAGCCGATCCGGCATTGGCGGTCTCGACCAATATCCAGGGTACGCTGAACCTGCTGTTGAGCTGCCCTGAGGGATGCAGGTTCGTCTTCGCCAGCAGCGGCGCCGTGTACAAACCAGACGAACAGCCGCATCACGAGACCACCTCCGAACTCGGCCCGAGCGACATCTACGGGCTGAGCAAGCTGCATGGCGAGCACTACGTCAGCGCCATCGCGGCGAAGCGCCGGCTGAAGGCCGTGATCGTGCGGCTGTTCAACGTGATTGGACCGGGGGAGACCAATCCGCACTTGCTGCCGGAGCTGATCGCCCAGCTGAAGGCCGGGCGCAACGTCATCGAACTCGGCAACCTGTCGCCTCGGCGCGACTACATCAGCGTGCGCGACGCGGCAGCGGGCTTCTGCGCCGTCGCCCTGCATAGCGAGATGGCGGCGGGCACCACTCGCACGGTCAATCTTGGCACCTCCCGCACCTATTCCGTGGCCGAGGTTGTCGAGAAGCTGCGGCGAATCTCCGGCATCAACTTCGAGATCCGGCAGACCGCGGACCGCACCCGCCAGGTCGACCGGCCGATTCTTGCCGCCGACAACCGGTCCATCGAGGAGATCTACGGCTGGCGCGTCCGGCAGAGCATCGACGAGACGCTGACAGAGCTGTGGCAGGCCCCGGATTTTGCGCATGGCCTGATCGAGAAATACCAGTGACTCCGCCAGACTTTGTCGATCACGGTCCATACCGAGATGGGGCACACCAAGGCGAAAGGATGCGCGTGCTGGCCGCCGTCATTGTCCCGCCGCATCTTTCGGTCAGCGGTGGCGCGCGGGCGGCGGAGCAGCTCAGCGCAGCGCTTGCGCCCTACTGTGATATCACGGTTGCCAGCATGATGAACGGCACCGGCACCCAGACGCACGGCGCCGGCCCGATGCTCCGCCGCCGCCAGGTTCGCAGCGCGCTGCCGCCGCTGCTGCCATGGTCCTGGCTGCCCAACCGATACGCCACCCTGTTCTACCGTTCCGACATCCCGCGCCTCGTCGCCGAGGGCCACGACATCGTCCACCTGCACAACCCGATGCCAGCACTGGAGTTCGGGCGCATCGCCCGGGCCTGCCGTGCAAGGGGCACGCCCTATGTCATTTCCACCCACGGCTTCAACGAGGTGGCAAACGGCGGGACGATCTACGGTTTCGATGCCGTCCGGCGCCAGGTCTGGCAGCAACTCGTCTATGCGCCAGTGGCACGCGCGGTGCGTGGCGCGGCGGCGGTCTTCGCGCTGTCGCCAGCGGATATCGAGATTGTGCGTGGCATGGGATTCGCCGGAAGCATCGTTGTCGTCAACAACGGCGTCGATTTGCCGCCTCTCTCAGCGCCTCAGGAAATTCCGGGCGACGCCGCGCCACAGGATGCCGAGATCCTGGCCAAATTCGGCATCCCGCCCGATGCGCACGGCATCCGCTGCATGTTCCTGGCCAACCATACGGCCAACAAGGGACTTCCCGACCTCCTCGCCGCCTTCGGGAAGCTCGAAATCCCCTTCACCCTGGTAGTCGGCGGGGAGCGTCGCGATACGGTCGATTATGGTGGCCACCTGCATCCGGGCCGCCAGGACCAGCGGATCATCGTCACCGGCCGGCTGTCCGATACCGAAGTCGCCGCGCTGTTTCGCCAATCGGACCTGTTCGTCTTCCCGACGCTCGCCGACACCTTCCCGTTGGTGGTTCTGGAGGCGATGTCGCATGGCGTGCCGGTGCTCGCGTCCCGCGTTGGCGGCATCCCCTACCAGATCGACGAAGGCTCCGGCGTGCTGGTGCCGCCGGGCGATCCCGGCGCGCTCGCGGCCGCCGTTGAGCGGCTGGCGGCGGAGCCCGATCGTCTGAGGCAGATGGGGCGGCACGCCAGAGCCCGTGTTGCGGCGGAGTTCACCTGGCAACGGGCGGCGGATCGCGCGATGGAAGGCTACCGCGCGGTGCTGTGCCGGCATCGCGGCGGTGTGAAGGTTTCCAGCCGTGTGGACTAGGCTGCACCTGTCGCGGATCTCCTGGTCGCTGGTTGACCAGGGCGTCGTCAGCGGCGGCACATTCCTGCTGAACGTGCTTCTGGCACGCGGGCTTCCGGCGGGCGAATACGGCGTCTTCGCCTTGCTGTTCGGCGGGATGCTCACGCTGCAGCTGCTCAACACCACCCTGGTGGTGCATCCACTCTCGGTCCGCCTGGTGACGGCCGCGCCGGAAGACCGGCCGAGGCTGCTCACGGCGAGCCTGGTCCTGATCGCCGGCATTTCGCTGGGGATGGCGGCGTTGCTGGCGCTGGTCCTGGCGTTGCTCGGCGTGCCGGAGTTGATTTTGCCCGCACTGGCCTGCTTCCTGACATGGCAGTTCCAGGAAGGCGCGCGGCGCGGCCTGCTATCCGCCTTCCGCTTCCGCGCCGCCACGCTGGGGGATGCGGTCAGCTATCTCGGTCAGGCGGGCGTCGTGCTCGGCCTAGCCGCAAGCGGGATGCTGACGCTCACCGGTGCGCTCTACGGCATGGCCGCCACCTCGGCCCTGGGCGCGGCATGGCAGATCCTGCAACTCGACCTTCGGCATTCCGGCCCGCTGCAGCTGCGCACCACGGTGCTGGACTACCTGTCGATCGGCGGCGGCTGGGCGCTTGGCAACGGGTTGCTGCTGCATGGCCGTTCGCAGATTCTGCTCTGGGGCCTTGCGGCAAGCTCGGGCGCCGCCGCAGTCGCCTCCTTCCAGGCGGCGCTGAACCTCGTAAACGTGACCGGCCCCATCCTGCTCAGCCTGTGCAGCATCATCCCGCCCACCGCGTCGCACGCCCGGGCCAGGGGGTTGGCGGAGGCCTGGCGGGCATCGCGGGTCTATGCCGTGCTCATGGCCCCGCTGGTACTGGCCTATGCCGCCGTGGTCATCGCCGCGCCGGAGACGATGCTCTGGCTGCTATATGGTTCACAATCCGACTATCTCGGGCTGTCGACGGCGCTGCGTCTGCTCATTATCGCAACGCTGCTGGGCTATGCTGCCGATGTGGTGGCCGCGTTCCTGCACGGCGTCAGCGCCGTCCATCTTGCCTTCCAGATCGCCGTCATCGGTGCGGTGGCCACAGTCGTCATCGCGCCGCCGCTGATCGGAACGCTCGGCCTGATCGGCGTCTGCCTCACGCATATCGGCGCGAATCTCGCGCGACTCGTTGCTTCCTGGATCGTGCTGTCCCGCCTGATCGGCGGGACGGCGGCCGCACCCGCCACGGGGTCGGCATGAAAAGCATCATTTCCCGGAAAGGTCCTGCCATGCCAGACGCGAAGCCATCCCGGCTCGCCATCATCGGCTGCGGTGCGGTCGTACAGCACCACCTGCTGCCGGCCCTGCGACGCATCGGCTGGCGACCGGACGTCCTCGTCGATCCGTCCGAGCGGAACCTTGCCGCCACGGCGGCCATCGCCGGCGGCGGCAAGTCACTCCTCCGAACCGCGGACTGGGCCAAGGTTGCCGATTCCTTCGATGCGGCGGTCGTCGCCGCGCCGCACACGCTGCATGGCCCGATCGGCAAGGCACTGATTGCCGCGGGCAAGCATGTGTTCATGGAAAAGCCGCTTGCGACCAGCCCGGCCGATGCGCGCCTGATGCTGGAGGCGGCGGACCGCGCCGGCACCATTCTCTCGGTTGGGCTGCTGCGGCGCTACCTGCATGTGACGCGCTGGATGAAGGCGCTGCTCGAAGCCGGCGTCCTCGGCACCATCCGCCGGTTCGAGGCGCGGGAGGGTTTCGTCTTCAATTGGGCGACCAGCACCGACGGCCTGCTCAAGCCCGGCCTGGCCGGCGGCGGCGTGCTGATGGACACGGGCGCCCACACGCTGGACGAGATCCTGTGGTGGCTTGGTGAGGCGCGCATCGCGCGCTACCGCGACGATGCGCTGACCGGCGTGGAGGCGGATTGCCTGATCGAGCTGGATCTCGCCGCGGGCGGCCATGGCTTGATCGAGCTTAGCCGCAGCCGCGAGCTGCCGAACACCTGCCGCATCGAGGGCACGAACGGCTATATCGAGGTGCATCTCTATCGTAACGAGGTGCTTTCGTGCTCTGAGAATGTCCGCGCCTTCAAGGCGCATGGCTTCGGTGTCGGCAGCTTCCCGGAGCAGCGCTTCCCCGAGCTGTTCAGCGCCGAGCTGACGGATTTCCGCAAGAGCATCTCCAGCGGCCGCCAGCTTGGCGTGGCGGGGGCGGAGGGGCTGCGCTCCATCGAGGCGATCGAGGCCTGCTATGCACGGCGCGAGCCGCTGGACCTTCCCTGGGACGCCGCCGCCCCTCACCCGGAATTGCCGGCCGTGGCGCGTGGCACGAAGGTCGCCATCACCGGCGCCACCGGCTTCATCGGTGGCAGGCTTGCCGAACGCCTGCTGCAGCAGGGCGCGGAGGTGCGCTGCCTGGTCCGCAGCATCGGCACCGCCGTCCGGCTGGCGCGGCTGCCGGTGGATATCCGCAAGGTCGACCTGACGGATTCGGCCGCGGTGATGGAAGCGCTCGAGGGTGTGGAGCTCGTCTTCCACTGCGCCTACGACCCGCGCTCCGCCGCGCAGAACCTGACCGGCACGCGCAACCTGATCGAGGCCTGTCTGGCGAGGAAGGCGAAGCGCTTCGTCTATACCAGCACCTTCTCGGTCTATGAGCCCTTCCCGGATGGCAAGCTGACCGAGGAGACGCGGGATGGCGACAAGTCCTGGGTCTACACGCGCACCAAGCTGGAACTGGAACAGGCGGTGCTGGACGCGGTGCGGACCAGGGGGCTGCAGGGCACCATCGTCCAGCCCACGATCGTCTATGGCCCGTTCTCCCGCCCATGGACCATCGCGCCTGCGGAAATGCTGCTCTATGGCACCGTGATCCTGCCCGATGGTGGTGAGGGGCTGTGCAATGCGGTGCATGTCGACGACGTCGTCGACGCCATGATCCTGGCGTCGCAGCGCCCGGAAGCGATCGGCGAGCGCTTCATCATCTCGGGGCCGGAGCCGGTGACCTGGGGCCGCTTCTTCGAATCCTTCGCCTCCGCGCTCCGCGTCGCGGGCCCCGTCTATCGACCGGCTGCGGACATCGCGCGGGAGAACAGCGGCCTGCTGCACGACATCAAGCTGGTCGCCCGCAACCCGAAGAAGATCGTGCAGATCGCGGTGCGCGCGCCGGCTGTCCGGAGCCTGCTGCAGGCCGGCCTCGATTCCCTTCCAAAGCCGGCCTACGACCTGGTGAGCCGGCTGTATTTCGGCGATGGCAGCCGGCCTACCGGCGTGGTCCACCTGCCGGACCCCCAATTGCTGCGGCTGTACGCGGCAAAGGCCTCGGTCGATTCGGGGAAAGCGCGACGCCTGCTCGGCTATGCACCACGCTATGATTTCGGTCGTGGCATGGCGGCCACGGCCCCTTACCTGGACTGGGCCTTCGGCGCGCAACGGCGGGCAGGCCGGACGGGCGAAACCGTCCAGGCCGGGCGGGAGCCGGCGACGATGGCCGCGGAATAGGCCATGAATGCCATCGCCCCGCCGTACCGGGGACCCGAGCCCCCGAACCCGCGTCCGGGTGGGCGGTCCCTGGAAATTCGCCATCTGGCCGTTGCCGATGGCCTGGGACACCCGAGCGAGGCGAATGGCGTGCACAACGTCGCCCGCGCCTTGGTGCGGGAGCAGCGGGCAGCGGGCGAGCGGGCCAGCCTGGTGCTGCTGGCCCGCGGCGATATCGCGCCGAAGGCGGATGCCACCTGCCCGACCCGGATCGTCCGGATGGAGGGGTTGGCGCTGCGCGGGCGCACGGTGCGGCTGTCGCAGGCGACGATCGAGGCGCTGCTCGCCGAAGCCGGACCCGCCACCGTGTGCCATATCCATGGTGGCCGGGAGCCGATGCTGCGCGGGCTGGCCCAGGCGCTGCGCTGCCGCGGCATCCCCTATGCCATCACCGTGCATGGTCGCTTTTCCCACGTCTACGACCCGGCGGGCCGCACGCTGAAGCGCAGCACCGCGCTCTACCTGCGACTTTTCGAACGCAGGCTGCTGGAAGGGGCACGGGTGGTTCAGGCGCTGTCTGGCGAGGAAGCAACGATTCTCCGGCGGGTCGCCCCCCGTGCCCGGATCAAGATCATCGGAAACGGCGCCTATTCCTCCCGCCTCGGCGCGCTGCCCGCGGCACCGGCGGCGCGGGCGCCTTCGCCGGAATTCCCGCATTTCGGCTATTGCGGCCGCTACGCCATAGCCCACAAGGGACTCGACCTGCTGCTTGAAGGCTTCGCCGCCTATGTGAATTCTGGCGGGGCAGGCCGGCTGACGATGCTGGGCAGCGGCCCGGCGCAGGCGGAGCTGGTGCGAATGGCGGCGAGGCTTGGCATCGCCGGCCGCGTGCGAATCCTGGGGCCACGCTTTGGCGACGCGCGGGATGCGGCCTTGCTGGAGTGCGACTACTTCATCATGGCTTCGCGCTTCGAAGGGGTGCCGCTTGCAGCGCTGGAGGCGGCACTGCTCGGCCTGCCGCTGATCGTCACGGCCGGTACTGGCCTGCGCGCGGTGGTGATGGCGGAACGGGCCGGCCTGCCCATCGCCGAGCATAGCGCGGCGGCGGTCGGTGCCGCGCTGCACGAGGCCGCGGCACTGTCGCCCGCTGAGTGGCGGGCCCGCGCCGCCGCCGCCCATGCACTCGTGGCGCGCCACGGCGACTGGACCGAGATTTCGGCACGGTTGCGCGAAAGCTACCTGCGATGAGCCAGCCAACACCCCTGCCCCTCTCGGGGCCGATGCTCGGGCAGGCGTTGCGGGCAGGGGCGCGCGGCGCGGTGCACCGAAGCCTCGCCGACCGCTACTTCATGGCGCTCGCCGTGAGCCTGTGCGGCTATGCGATCTTCGGCAAGGGCTTTGCCTATCTCGGCTTGGCGCCGCTCTACATCGGCGAGATCCTGCTCGGCCTTGGGGTGCTGGTCCTGCTGTTCAGCGGCTGCCTTCTCGGCACGCTGACCAATCTGACGAACCTGCTGCTGACGGCGCTGTGCCTGTGGGTTGTGATCAGGATGGTGCCCTTCATCGGCATCCACGGAATCGATGCGCTACGCGACAGCGTGCTGGTGCTGTACGGCGCCTTCGCCTTCGTGGCCTGTGGGCTGCTGCTGCAGCGGCCGAGCCGCCTGCCCCTGACGCTCGGCCTTTTTGGCACCTTCGCACTGATCTATGGGGCCTATGGCTGGGTGCCCTATGCGCTGGCTCAGATCCCGCAGCTGGTGCCGGCCTGGCCAGGCTCCGGCCTGCCGCTGGTCCTTCTGCGACCCGGCGAGGTGGCGGTGCACCTTGCGGGAACCACGGTCTTCGCCTTGCTGTTCTTTCGGCGCGTCAACTGGCTCTGGCTGCTCCTGCTGCTGGTGGCAATTGGACTTACGGCTGGCCAGAGCCGCGGCGGGATGCTGGCCATCGCGCTACCCGTCGGCTGCGCCATCCTGGTCTCGGGCAAGACGCTCGATGCGCTGAAGGCGCTCGGCGTCGTCCTTGTCCTGGTCGGCGCGGCATCCAGCCTCGCGGGTGGGCTCGAAATCGGCAGCAGCAGCCGTGGGTTGAGCCTCGAGCAGATCATGCTGAACGCCCTGAGCATCTTCAAGGACACATCGGAGGCCGGGCTGGACGGGACCAAGATGTGGCGCCTGCGTTGGTGGCAGGATATCCTGGGATACACCGTGCACGGCCCGCATTTCTGGACCGGCAAGGGCTTCGGCATCTCGCTGGCGGAGTCGGACGGCTATCAGGGGACCATCGTGCCTGGCACGCCGATCCTGCGTAGCCCGCACAACGCGCACCTGACCATCCTCGCCCGCGCCGGAGTGCCGGGCATCGTCCTCTGGGTGGCGATGCTGGTGTCGTGGTTCGCGATGATGGCGAGCAGCATGCTGCTGGCGCGGCGCCGCGGCGAGCAGGGCTGGTTCCGCCTTTTCCTGTTCCTGGCCTGCTACCTGGCCTCCATCCTGGTCAACGCCTCCTTCGATGTGGCGCTTGAGGGCCCGATGCTTGGGATCTGGTTCTGGGTCCTGCTTGGCCTGGGTAGCGGAAGCTCGATGATCTACCGGGCGCAATCCGTCGGCGGCCCGCCGCCGATGCCGCGCCGCATCCTGCAGCGGCGCCCCGCCAACCGAGACGGGCTGAAACAACCCAACTGAGGCCACTCCTCGGCGCAGCGGGAGGGGCAGGGCGAAGGCAGGGCTTGGCCGGTTGCCGTACTGGCCCGGCCCACGCACCCCGTGGACGGGCGCCAGGACGGATGGTGATTGGTGTGCATCGCGCCGCGAGCACAGCCGCAGCCACCGCAATGAGCTGGGGCCTGACCGACGAAGCTGCGGCTTGCCGCGGTCGTGCGGCGGACGTGATCAAGGATGCCGTGAGGGGGCGAGCCAATCGCCAACCCCCTCTGAGCAATCAGAAAGGCGGAGCCATCAGGCCCCGCCCCGCTAGCCTCAGCGCGAGTAGAACTCGACCACCAGGTTCGGTTCCATCTGCACCGGATACGGCACATCGCTCAGCTTCGGCGCGCGCAGGATGCGGCCGCGCATCGCGCGGTGGTCGACCTCGATGTATTCCGGCACGTCGCGCTCACCGGACTGCGCGGCATCCAGCACGCAGGTCAGCTGCTTCGACTTTTCCTTCACCTCGATCACGTCCGTGTCCTTGACCAGGTAGGACGGGATGTTGAGGCGCTTGCCGTTGATCAGCACATGGCCGTGGTTCACGAACTGCCGGGCGGCGAAGGGCGTCACTGCCAGCTTCATGCGGTAGATGATGGTATCCAGCCGGCGCTCCAGGATCTCGATCAAGTTCTCCGAGGTGTCGCCCTTACGGCGCACGGCTTCCTCGTAGTACTTGCGGAACTGCTTCTCGCCGATGTTGCCGTAGTAGCCCTTGAGCTTCTGCTTCGCCATCAGCTGCACGCCGAAGTCGGTCGGCTTCTGCTTGCGGCGCTGGCCGTGCTGGCCGGGGCCGTATTCGCGCTTGGCGATTGGCGACTTGGCGCGGCCCCAGAGGTTGACGCCGAGGCGGCGATTGATCTTGTACTTGCTTTCTGCGCGCTTGGTCATGCGCTTCTCCTGCCCGGCACCCGCGAGGGTTCCCGGTTCTTACTTGTGCCGGCACCCTTAAGGGCATCACGGCGGGTTGTCCCGGTAGGCCCGAGGCCGGCATGGCCAAGGGCGGGCGCAGGCCCCGAAGGCCTGTCCGCGTTCCCGGAAGTGGCGGCGCTATAGAAGCGCCCGGCCCGACTTGTCAAACCGCCCTGGCCGCCCTTACTCCCTGCTCATGGTCACACGCGAAGACATCCTGATCCTCGGCCTCAGCGCCGGCGTCGTCGGCAGCCTGGTCGGCGGCTTGATGCTCGGCATCGGCATGGGCCTGGTCATCGGCGGGCAGCACCTCGGCTGGCTGCTGCTGATGCCGGCAGCCCCGGTGGCGGGACTGATCGGCTATGTGCAGGCGCGCCGGTTGGCCAAGCGCCTGAACTAATCCGGCGTGATTCCGGCCGTGCGGATCAAATCGGCCTTGTAGGCCAGGTCCTGCTGCAGGAACGCCGCCGTCGCCTCCGGCGTCGCGGCATGCACCGTGTAGCCCGAGGTCACCAGATGCCGGTCGCGCACTTCCGGCGTTGCCATGGCCGCGGCGATGTCGCGCTGGATGCGGGACAGCAAGGCGGGCGGCGTGCCGGCCGGGGCGAAGGCGCCGAACCAGGTGCGCGGGTCGATATAGTCGAAACCGGCCTCGGCCAGTGTCGGCACATCCGGCAGTGCCTCGAACCGCGTCGGCCGGCCGACCGCCAGCGCCCGCAGCGTTCCGGCGCGGATATGCGCGGCGCCGGAGGCGATGCCGGCGAGCGTCATCTGCACCTCCCCCGCCAGGGTGGCCATCACCGCGGGGGTCAGGCCGCGATAGGGCACATGCACCATCTCGATCCGCTCCCGCGCCATCAGCGCGGCGAAGCACAGATGCGGCTGGCTGGCCGTGCCGTAGGAGGCGAAGTTGAAACGCCCCGGCGCCGCCCGCGCCGCTTCGACAAGCTCCGCCATGGTCTGCGCGCCGACCGAGGGATGCACCAGCACCATCTGGTGCACATCCACCAGCAGGCTGACCGGGGCGAGGTCCTTCATCGGGTCGAAGGGCAGGCCGCGGATCAGATGCGGGTTGGAGGTGATGGAGTTGTCCGCGGTGATCAGCAGCGTGTGTCCATCCGGCGCCGCCTTGGCGACCAGATCCGTGCCCGGCACGGTGGACCCGCCCGGCCGGTTATCCACCACCACCGGCTGCCGCCATTCGCCCTGGAGGTGGTTCGCCAGAGCGCGCGCCAGCGCATCCAGCCCGCCGCCCGGCGGGAAGGGCACCACGATGCGAACCTGGCGGGTAGGAA
>NZ_JAUYTS010000195.1 GCF_030695085.1 Falsiroseomonas sp.
CGACGCGAGGTCGAGCGTACGGCCACGCTGATCACCCTGCTGGCCGTCGCCGGCTTCGTGATGACCGCAGGGGCCGCCGCCGCCGCCGTCGTCTACGCCACTCGCGCCGGCATGGCGGCCCAGGCCGGCGTGATATCGATCCTGAGCCTGAATGGCGCCTCGGACCGCGCCATCGCGGGCCTCTACCAGAGGCGATACGGCCTGCTGGCGGGCGGGGCGGGCGCCGTCGGGGCTTTGGTCGCCATGGCTCTGGTCGCGGGCCTGCGGGTCCTCGGCGGCGTCGAGGGGGTGACGCCGGCCCTGCCTCTGGCCTGGAGCGACCTGTTGATCCTCTCGCCATGCCCGCTGCTGGCGGCTACGGTGGCGCTTGTTGCGGCCGGGGTCGCCGCGCTGGCGCGGCTGAAGCAGGGACACTAGGTTAAGGGCATGAAGTTTCTGACCTTCATCGCCACGCTGGCGCTGATCTGGGTGATCGGCCTGTTCGCCTTCGCGGATCGGGTGCGCAGCTACACGCCCGCGCCCGAGCCGGCCCGCGCCGACGCCATCGTAGCCCTGACCGGCCCCTCGGCCGAACGGGTCAACGCCGCGGTCCGGCTTCTTGAGCAGGACAAGGGCGAGCGGGTGCTTATCTCCGGCGTCAATCGCGAGGTCCGCCGCGAGGAGCTTCGGGCCCTGACCCCGGGGTCGACGGGATTGTTCAACTGCTGCGTGGACCTGGGCTTCGAAGCCGAGGACACGGTCGGCAACGCCCAGGAGATCGCGGCCTGGGCCCAGGCCAAGGACTATGACAGTCTGATCGTAGTGACATCGGACTACCATATGCCGCGCGCCCTGACCGAGATCCGCGCCGCGGCCCCGGGCGTCGAACTGACCGCCCACGCGGTCAAGACGCCCTTGCTGGACGATTCCAGCTGGTGGCGGGCGGCGACCGCCGCGCGGCGGATGACGCTGGAATATATGAAATACCTCGCCGCCCTTGGCCGCGCCACGGTGGGCGGAACGCGGGGCGACAGAGCGGAGACTTCGACCATGGCGGCCCCGAACGCGTCCGGCGAAAGGCCGCCTGAGTGACCACCCTCCGGTCGCTGGTCTTCGTCGCCTGGCTCTATCTGTCGATGGCCGTATTCGCCGTCGGCCTGTCGCCGGCCCTGCTGCTGCCTTATCGCCAGGCCATGTGGGTGATCCGCGGCTGGGCGCGCTTCTGCCTGCTCGGCCTACGTTGGATCGCCGGGGTGAAGGTCGAGTTCCGCGGCCTCGAACATATGCCGGTCGGCACCGCCCTGATCGCCGGCAAGCATCAGAGCATGCTGGACGTCATCGCCCCCTTCGCGATCCTTCCGGACAATTGTTTCATC
>NZ_JAUYTS010000137.1 GCF_030695085.1 Falsiroseomonas sp.
GGGCGGCGTTCGGCTTCCAGATCATCGACGCCCGCCGGATCGAGACCCGCCGCCTGCCGGACGGCGTGGTGGCGGACGCCGCCAATCCGCCGCGGCCCGCGCCGCGCAATGTCCGCCACATGCTGCGGCTGGGGACCTCGGAAAGCGCGCGCGCCGTCGATGCGACCATCGCCGGATACTGGAGCGCCACCCCCGATGGCGCGCGGCTGCTGGCGCGGCAGAACCGGCAGTGGCGCGGCGGCGACGACGGGCCGGTCGACTGGGTCCAGCCGTGGTCGGCGGCCTTCATCAGCTGGGTGATGTGCGAGGCAGGGCTGGGCGATCCGGCGCAGTTCCAGCGCGACATCTCGCACCGCGTTTATATCGACCACGCCATCCGCGCCCGCGACGGGGCGGCCCCGGAAGCCGCTTTCGTCGCGCACGATGTGGGCGAACAGCCGATCGCGCCGGGCGACCTGCTGTGTAACAGCCGTGGCGGCGTGGACTATCGCAGCGTTGGGGACCGGCGCGCCGACATGGGCGAATACGCCCCGGCGCATTGCGACGTGGTGGTGCGGGTCGACGTCGACCGGATCAATGTCATCGGCGGCAATGTGGTGCAGGGCGTCAGCCTGACCATCCTGCCGCTGGTCCGCGACGGCGCGGGGCATGCGCGGCCGGTGGCGGAGGCGGATGTCGCCGGGGCCCGGACGATGTTCGCCCATCTGAAGCTGCGCGCCGATCCGGTCGAGCCGGACGCCATGGACCGGTCGCCGTCGATCTTGGCGCTGGCGAACTGAGGCTCTAGCCGCCGATCAGGGCCAGCCACTCGTCCTCGGTCAGGACGGTGACGCCGTGCTTCAGGGCGTCGGCCATCTTGGAGCCCGCGCCGGGGCCGGCGACGAGATAGTCGGTCTTCTTCGACACCGAGCCGGACACCTTGGCGCCGAGGCTTTCGGCGCGGGCCTTGGCCTCGTCGCGGGTGAAGCGCTCGAGGGCGCCGGTGAAGACCACGGTCTTGC
>NZ_JAUYTS010000207.1 GCF_030695085.1 Falsiroseomonas sp.
GGAGCGCGTGGTCTTCGCCGCCATGTGCTACAAGCTCATCGATGTCTGGCCGGATCTGCAGTTCCGGCCTGAACTCGCCACCGCCTGGGAATGGGCGCCGGATGGCCGCGCCCTGACGCTGACGCTGCGGGACGGCGCGCGCTTCCAGGATGGCGCACCGATCGATTCGGCGGCGGTGAAGGCCAATCTGGATCGCTACCGCACCGCCCGCGAAAGCCGCCGCCGCACCGAATTGCAGCAGGTCGCTTCGGTGGAGACGCCGGATGCGCGCACCGTGCGCCTGGTGCTGTCCGAGCCCTTCGCACCGCTGCTTTCCGTGCTGTCCGACCGCGCCGGCATGATGCTGTCCCCCGCCGTGCTGCCGATGGCCGAGCGTGTCGGCGAAAACCCGGTCTGCTCCGGCCCCTTCCGGCTGACGCGCCGCGTGGCGCAGGACCGCATCGAGATGGAGAAATTCGCCGGCCACTGGAACGCCGCGAACATCCATGCCGATCGCCTGGTCTTCCAGCCGATCCCCGACAACAATGTCCGCCTGCTGAACCTGCGCGCCGGGCAGCTCGACCTGATCGAGCGCGTGGCGCCGGTGGACCTGCCCTCCGTCGAGCGTGACCGGCGCCTGCGCCTGGTGGCCGGCGATTCCATCGCCTACCAGACACTGAGCATCAATGTCGGCAACGGCCCGCTGGCGCAGCGCCCGCTCGGCGCCGATCCGCGCGTGCGCGAAGCCTTCGAGCGCAGCATCGACCGCGCCATCATCAACCAGGTGGCGCTGGAGGGCCGCTTCGCCGCCAACAACCAGCCGGAAGCGCCCGGCACCACCTATCATTTCGCCGACCTCGCGCCGCCGCCGCGCGACCCGGCCCGGGCGCGCGCCCTGCTGCGGGAAGCGGGGCATGAACGGGTGGCCTTCACGCTGAAGGTGCCGAACCAGCCCGTGGAATCGCAGGTGGCGCAGATCATCCAGTCCATGGCCGCGGAAGGTGGCTTCGACATCAGCATCGAGACGCTGGAATCCGGCGCCATGGTGGCCGCGACGCGCCGCGGTGATTACGAGGCGGCCATCGCCATCTGGTCCGGCCGCCCGGACCCGGATGGCAATATCAGCTTCTGGCTCGCCTCCAACGGCTTCCTGAACTGGGGGCAATACGCCAACCCGCGCGTCGATGCGCTGTTCATCGAGGCGCGGCAGGTGACGGACACGGCGCGACGCCAGGCGATGTACCGGGAAGCCGCGACCATCTGGCTGGCCGAGCGCCCGCATCTGATGCTGTACCATCACCGCTGGTTCTGGGCGATGCGGAGCGGGGTGGAGGGTTTCGTACCGAGCCCCGACGGCATCATCCGCTTCGCCGGGCTGCGGGTGGGGCGGTAGCGCCCAACAAAAAGGGGCGGCCCTTGCGGACCGCCCCCCGTTCACGAAACCCGGCCGGACTTCAGCCCCGGAAGCCGCTATCCGCGCGGCGGGTTGCGTCGGCGGACGGCACCCAGATGGTGCGCTCGCTCTCACCGGAGCCCACCGTCACGGCGCGCTGGCCCTCGCGGCCCTGCTGCACGAAGCGGCTATCCGTGTGGCGGATATGGACGCTGCCATTCGGCTCGTCCGTCACCGAGACGGCACCGCCGCCGACGATGTTCCGCGCCGGGCCCGGGCCGTATTCGACCTGGGCATTCTCGCCGGCGCCGACCACGCGCGGGAAATAGCTGTTCTCCGCGATGGTCTGCGCGAAGGCGGGGCCGGACAGGGCCAGGGCGCCGGCGGCGAAGGCAGCGGCGGCGATGCGATGGATGCGGGTCATTTCAATTGTCCTTGTCTTGCTGCGGCCGGCGGCGCGGGGGGCGCCTGCCTGACCTGAATGCGGGGGTGGCCTGCCGGGGCGGTTCAGCCGCCGATGATGGTCCCGAAGCCACCGGCCAGGCCGGTCGCGGCCGCTTGCGGGGCCGGAACCCAGGCGGTGGTGACATTCTCACCGGAGCCGATGGTCACCGGCACCAGCCCCTGGCGCGGCGCCTGTGCGAAGCGCGGATCCAGGTGGCGGATCTGCACATCGTTGCCGGTCGCCTCGAAGGTGGTCACGGCACCGCCGCCGAGGATGTTCTGCGTATTGCCCGGCGCATACTCAACCGAAGTATTCTCACCAGTCCCGACCACGCGGGGGTAAGAAACATCCTGCGCCAGCACCGGTGCGGCGAAGCTCAGGGCTCCGGCGGCAAGCAGCGCGGTGGCGATGCGATTGATGGGGGTCATTTGCGTATCCTTAACTCGTCTCTGCCTGGGTCCGACTTCGTTGGAAACGGCCCCAGCGTTACGCAGCAGATGATCCCCACGACGGTTTTTCTCCAATCGACATGACGCATCGCCGCCATCAGCCGGTATGATGACACGCCGGCGTGAGACGCCTTGCGCCTGCCCTGGTTGCGACCACCTGCCTGCCCGGCGGCCGCGTGTTGCTTCCCTCCCCGCCAGCCGCGCGCTACCTCTCGGCGGAGGAGACCCCGACATGACCGTCCTCGCCGATGAGGTTGCCCGCCTGCTCGATACCGCCGCCCGCGCCGCCCGCGACGCCGCGCGGGTGCTGGCCACGGCGCCGCGGCCACAGCGGGATGCGGCGCTGATGGCCGCCGCTGCCGCGCTGCGCGCGCGGGCGGAGGTGGTGCTGGCGGCCAATGCCGAGGATATCGCAGCCGCCCCGGATCTCTCCCCCGCCTTCCGTGACCGCCTGGCGCTGACCCCCGCGCGGGTGGAGGCCATGGCCTGCGCAGTGGAGGAGGTGGCGGCACTGCCCGATCCGGTGGGCCGCGTGCTCGCCGAATGGACACGGCCCAATGGCCTGGTGATTCGCCGCGTCGCGCAACCGCTCGGCGTGATCGGCATGATCTATGAAAGCCGCCCGAATGTCGGCGCCGATGCCGCGGCGCTGTGCCTGAAGGCGGGCAGCGCGGTGATCCTGCGCGGCGGCAAGGAATCGCTGCGCAGCGCCGCCGCAATCCATTCCTGCATGGTGGAGGGGCTGCGCGCCGCCGGGCTGCCGGAGGCCGCGGTGCAGGTGGCGCCCAGCGCCGACCGTGCCTTCGTTGCCGCCATGCTGCGCGCCGCCGGGCTGATCGACCTGATCATCCCGCGCGGCGGCAAGGGCCTGGTGCAGCGGGTGCAGGAGGAAGCGCGCGTGCCGGTGCTGGCCCATGCCGAGGGCCTTTGCCACACCTACATCCACGCCGCCGCAGACCCGGCCATAGCGCGCGCCATCCTGGCCAATGCCAAGATGCGCCGCACCGGGGTCTGCGGCGCGACGGAGACGCTGCTGATCGATGCCGCCATCGCGCCGGGCCTGCTGCCGCTGCTGGTCGCCGATCTGCGTGCGCTGGGCTGCGATTTCCGCGCCGATGACCGCGCGCGTGCCATCCTGCCGGAGTTGCCGGCGGCGACGGAGGCCGATTTCGCCACCGAATGGCTGGATGCCGTGCTGTCCGTGAAGCTGGTGGATGGCCCCGATGCCGCGCTGGACCACATTGCCCGCTTCGGCAGCGAGCATACCGAGGCGATCATCACGCAGGATGCTGCGGTGGCCGCGGATTTCCTCGCCCGCCTGTCCTCCGCCGTCGGCATCCACAATGCGTCCACGCAGTTCTGCGACGGCGGCGAATTCGGCTTCGGCGCGGAGATCGGCATCGCCACGGGCCGGCTGCATGCGCGCGGACCGGTCGGGCCGGAGCAGCTCTGCACCTTCCGCTACCAGGTTATGGGAACTGGGCAGACCCGCCCGTGAGGTGAGGACTCCACCGCCATGAACGCCAAAGCCGTCGCCGCCGCCGCCCTGGCGCTGCTCGCCACCCCCGCCGCCGCCGCCTGCCCGGAGGTGCCGGAGGTGGCGCGCCTGGCCGCCGCCATCCTCGAGCGCCGCGCGGCGCCGCCGCCGCCGCCGGGCATGTCGCTGGCGGATGCCGTCTGCGCGCGGGACCGGCTGGTGGCGGTGCTCGCGCAGCCCTGGGGGGATCGCATCGGCTGGAAGGTGGGGCTGACCAATGCGGCGGCGCAGGCCCGTTTCGGCGTGCCGCATCCGGTCGCCGGCGCGATCTTCCACGGCACCATCCGCGCCCGCTCCGGCGCCGAGATCCCGGCCGGCTTCGGCATCGTCCCCGTGGTGGAAAGCGACCTGCTGGTGCGGGTGCGGGATGAGGGGGTGAACGAGGCCGGTGCCGACCCCGTCGCGCTGCTGCGCCACCTGGATGCGGTGATCCCCTTCATCGAATTGCCCGACCTGGTGCATGGCGCCGGCACGAACTGGTCCGGCCCGCTGCTGCTCTCGATCAATGTCGGCGCGCGGCTCGGCGTGGTGGGGGAGGAGATTCCCGTGCAGGCGACGGCGGAATTCGCCGCCCGCCTCGCCGCCATGGAGGTGTCGCTGACCGATGACGGGCGGGAGGTGGCGCGCGCCCCGGGCCGCGCCCTGCTCGGCCACCCGCTGGCGGCACTCGCCTGGCTGGTGGAGGATCTGCGCGCCCAGGGGCGGCGACTGCGGGCCGGTGAGTATGTCTCCCTCGGCGGCTTCTCCCCGGCTTTGCCGGTGCAGGCGGGGCATGACTACACGGCAACCTATACGGGCCTGGCCGAAGCGCCGGTTTCGGTGACCGTGCGCATCAGATGACGCTGAACGCGCGGGGCGACCGCCGCCGCCGGCGCATCGGCCTGCTCGGCGGCAGCTTCAACCCGGCCCATGCGGGGCATCGCCATGTGGCGGAACAGGTGCGGCGCGCGCTGCGGCTGGATGAGGTCTGGCTGATGGTCTCGCCCGGAAATCCGCTGAAACCGCGGCGCGGCATGGCGCCCTTGCCGGCGCGGCTGGCCTCGGCGCGCGCCATCGCGGATGGGCGGCGGGTGCGGGCGACGGGGATCGAGGCGGCGCTCGGCACGCGCTACACCGCGGACACGCTGGCGGCGCTGCGACAGCGCTTTCCGCGGGCGCGCTTTGTGCTGGTGATCGGGGCGGATAATCTGTGGCAGTTGCCGCGCTGGAAATCCTGGGCGGCGATTGCGGCAACCACGCCGATCGCGGTGCTGCCACGGCCGGGCTGGACGCGCCGGGCGCTGGCGAGCCAGGCGGCGCATCGCCTTGCTCGGCACCGCCGGCGTCCTGCTGCGTTGCTGTGCGGCGGCGGGCTTGCACATGCGCCCTGGTGCTTCGTGCCGGCGGCGGAGCATGCGGCCTCCGCCACCGCAATCAGGGCCGCGATGCAGGCGGCATGATGCCGCGCACTGTGCTACAGCCTGACGAAATGCATTCGCGAAGAGGAGGCGGCCATCGCCCGCACACCAAAAACCCCTGAGACGCCGGAACTAGAAGCTGTGACGCCCAAGCCGCGAGCAATTGCCGCACGCGCGACCACGGCCACGCGCACGGCCAAGCCGAAGGCTGCTGCGAAGCCCGCCGCCAAGCCGAAGGCCGCTGCCAAGCCCGCCGCCAAGCCGAAGGCCGCCGCCAAGCCCGCCGCCAAGCCGAAGGCCGCCGCCAAGCCCGCCGCAAAGCCGAAGGCCGCCGCCAAGCCCGCCGCAAAGCCGAAGGCCGCTGCCAAGCCCGCCGCAAAGCCGAAGGCCGCGGCCAAGCCCGCCGCAAAGCCGAAGGCCGCTGCCAAGCCCGCCGCAAAGCCGAAG
>NZ_JAUYTS010000214.1 GCF_030695085.1 Falsiroseomonas sp.
CGCATCGGTCAGGGCCGCGAGAATGTGCGCGAATTCCTCAAGGCCAATCCCGATGTGGCCGACTCGATCGAAAAGGCCGTGCGTCAGTCGACCAGCAAGATCGACGACGAACTGCTGGGCGCGCCCGAGCCCGACGAGGGGCAGGACCTGGAGGGCTGATCGCCCTTAAGCCCTTACCCCGGCCTCGCTACCGACTTCCCCGGTCGGGTCCCTCGCGACCCGCCACCGACCCCGCGACCCCGTCCGGGGAAAGAGGCCGCTCGACCCCCCGGTCGGGCGGCTTCGTCCGCTAAAAAAGGGTTTCATCACAGAGGCCACAGAGGAGTCACAGAGAGCACGGCGGGGGCGAGCCTGACGAGAGGCTGAGCCAGGCCCCTCCGCCGCTGTGCCCTCCGTGTCGTCTCTGTGCTCTCTGTGATGAACCTGATCGGCCGAAGACGACAGGCAGGCGCCTTTGCAAGATTCGGCGGGCTTAATGCGAGACGGTTTGATCCCGAAACAGCCGCTGCAGGCGGGGCCGCACCTTGAGGAACTGCACATACAGCCCCTCCAGCAGCGCCAGCACGATCCGGTTGCGGGCCAGCAGACCCAGCGGCCGCAGCAGCGGAATGGCGCGCCACATGGCGGCGAAGGCGGCGGCGCCGGACAGCAGCTGCCCATCCTCACGCACATGAAAGCGGGACAGCATGTCGGCGGGGTCGAGCGGACAGGTCTCGGCCGCGCCCGGCCCGGCCACATCGACGAAGGTCAGCGCCCCGCGTCGGTCCAGCCGCCGCATCAGGCCGATCTCGCGGCGACACAGGGGACAGGCCCCGTCATACCAGACGACCACTTCGCGCATGAGCCACTCCTACCCTGACCGCGAACCGCCGTCGCCCGCCTCAATGTCGCGCCCGCTCCGTCCGGTCCTGCTTCATCGATCACGGGGAGGTGATGCAATCCGGCGCATTCCTCTGTATGACGGCTGCCTCCCCGTTTCCTCCCGACTGACCGAGCCCGCCCCGATGTCCAGCCTCAAAGAGATCCGTTCGACCTTCCTCGACTATTTCGCCGCCGATGGTCACACCAAGGTGCAGTCCGCGCCGCTGGTGCCGCAGAACGATCCGACCCTGCTGTTCGTCAATGCCGGGATGGTGCCGTTCAAGAACGTCTTCACCGGTCAGGAGAAGCGCCCCTACAACCGTGCGACCAGCGCTCAGAAATGCGTGCGGGCCGGGGGCAAGCACAACGACCTGGACAATGTCGGCTATACCGCCCGGCACCACACCTTTTTCGAGATGCTGGGCAATTTCAGCTTTGGCGACTACTTCAAGGAACAGGCGATCGAACATGCCTGGACCCTGCTGACGCGCGATTTCGGCCTGCCCAAGGACAAGCTGCTGGTCACCGTCTATTCCGAGGATGAGGAAGCGCCGGTCTATTGGAAGAAGGTGGCCGGCCTGCCGGATAGCCGCATCATCCGCATCCCGACCTCCGACAATTTCTGGCGCATGGGCGATACCGGCCCATGCGGCCCCTGTTCCGAGATCTTCTTCGACCATGGCGACAAGATCCCCGGCGGCCCGCCCGGCAGCCCGGAGGAGGATGGCGACCGGTTCATCGAGATCTGGAACCTGGTCTTCATGCAATATGAGGAAGGCCCGCCCGGCACCCGCGTGCCGCTGCCGCGCCCCTCGATCGATACCGGCATGGGGCTGGAGCGCTTTGCCGCGATCCTGCAGGGCAAGCACGACAACTACGACACGGACACGCTGCGCGCCCTGATCCTGGCCAGCGCCGAGGCCACCGGCCAGGACCCGGACGGCCCGTGGAAGACCAGCCACCGCGTGGTGGCCGACCATCTGCGCGCCGGCACCTTCCTGATGGCCGATGGCGTGCTGCCCTCCAATGAGGGCCGCGGCTACGTCCTGCGCCGCATCCTGCGCCGCGCCATGCGCCACGCCCATATGATGGGGGCGCGGGAGCCGTTGCTGCACCGCCTGGTGCCGGCCCTGACGCGCCAGATGGGCGCGGCCTATCCGGAGATTTTCCGGGCTGAATCGCTGGTGATCGAGACCCTGCGGCTGGAGGAGACGCGCTTCCGCAGCCTGCTGGAACGCGGCCTCGGCCTGCTGGCGGAGGAATCCGGCAAGCTCGGCGACCGCGGCACCCTGCCCGGTGACGTCGCCTTCAAGCTGTATGACACCTACGGCTTCCCGCTGGACCTGACGCAGGACGCGTTGCGCGGCGAGGGCAAGTCCGTCGACACCGAAGGCTTCGCCGCCGCCATGGCCGAGCAGAAGCAGCGCGCCCGCGCCGCCTGGGCCGGGTCGGGCGAGGCGGCGACGGAGACGCAGTGGTTCGACCTGAAGGAAAAGCTCGGCGCTTCCGAATTCCTCGGCTACTCGACCGAAAGTGCCGAGGGTTCGATCCTCGCCATCCTGGTGGACGGAAAGCCGGTGGAGAGCGCCGCGCCCGGCACCGAGGTCGCCGTGCTGCTGAACCAGACCCCTTTCTATGCGGAAAGCGGCGGCCAGGTGGGCGATGCCGGGCTGATCTCGGCCGGCGAGGCGTGCCGGATCGTGGTGCGCGACACGCAGAAGAAGCTGGGCGAGTTGTTCGTGCATTACGGCATTGTCGCGCATGGCGAGGCCAAGCTTGGCCTGCCGGTGGTGGCCGAAGTGGACCACACGCGCCGCGGCACCATCCGCGCGCATCACTCGGCGACCCACCTGCTGCATGAGGCGCTGCGCCGGCGCCTGGGCACGCATGTCTCCCAGAAGGGATCGCTGAACGCGCCGGACCGCCTGCGCTTCGACGTCTCCCAGCCCACGCCGATGACAGATGACGACCTCGCCTGGGTCGAGACCGAGGTGAATGCCCGCATCCGCGAGAACGCCGAGGTGGTGACCCGGCTGATGACGCCGGACCAGGCCGTGGCGGTCGGCGCCATGGCGCTGTTCGGCGAGAAGTATGGCGACGAAGTCCGCGTGGTCTCCATGGGTCATGACCCGCAGGCGGTGGAACGCCACGGCGTCTATTCGCTGGAACTGTGCGGCGGCACCCATGTGAAGCGCACCGGCGATATCGGCCTGTTCCGGATCGTCTCCGAAGGCGCCGTGGCCGCTGGCATCCGCCGCGTCGAGGCGGTGACCGGGGAGGCGGCGATGAAGCTACTGGAGGAGCGCGACCGGCAGCTCAGCCAGGCGGCCGCCGTGCTGAAGGCGCGCCCGGCCGAACTGGCAGATCGCATCACCAGCCTGCTGGAGGACCGGAAGAAACTGGAGCGCGAGGTCTCCGACCTGCGCAAGAAGCTGGCGACGGGCGGTGCCGCAGCGGAGATCGAGGAGATCGCCGGCCTGCGCGTGGCGCTGCGTGAACTCGGCGAAATGCCGCCGCGCGACCTGAAGGGCGTCGTCGAGGCCATCCTGCAATCCGGCACCGCGGATGTGGTGGCGGTGGTCGCGACCGCGGAGGGCAAGGCCAGCGTCTTCGTCGGCATCGGTGAGGCCGCGAAGGGCAGGACGGACGCCGTGACCCTGGTTCGCGCGGCGAGTGCCGCGATCGGCGGCAAGGGCGGCGGCGGCAAGCCGGACATGGCCCAGGCCGGTGGCCCGGACGCGGCGAAGGCGGCGGAAGCGTTGGCGGCGGTGCGGGCGGCGCTGGCGGGGTGAGGGCGCGCGCCCTCGGCTTCGCGCCCGGCATCTTCGCCCCCGGCCCGCTGAACGCCATCACCGACGTGACCGGCCTCCGCGTCGGCCAGGTCACGGTGATGCAGGGCGAGGCCACGCGCTCCGGCGTCACGGCCATCCTGCCGCATGCCGGCAACCCGTTCGCGGATCGCGTCCCCGCCGGGCTGTTCGCGATGAATGGCTACGGCAAGATGGCCGGCGTCACGCAGGTGCAGGAACTCGGCGAGCTGGAGACGCCGATCCTGCTGACCAACACCCTCGCCGTGGGGCGGGCGGTGGAGGCGCTGGTGGATTGGACGCTGGCGCAGCCGGGCAATGAAGCGGTGCGCTCGGTCAACGCCGTGGTGGGCGAGACCAATGATGGCCGCCTGAACGATATCCGCGCCCGCGGTGTCACCCACCAGCACATGCTGGAGGCCCTGGCCGCAGCCTCGGAGGGGCCGGTCGCGGAAGGCTGCGTCGGCGCCGGCGCGGGCACCATGGCCTTCGGCTGGAAGGGCGGCATCGGCACATCCTCCCGCATCCTGCCCACCGCGCTGGGTGGGTGGACCATCGGCGTGCTGGTGCAGGCGAATTACGGCGGCGCCCTGGTGATGGACGGGCTACCCGTCGGGCGGCTTTTGAAAAAATACTACCTGGCCGAACATGCGGCGGAACAGGCGGATGCCGATGGATCGGTCATGGTGGTGGTGGCCACCGATGCGCCGCTGTCGGATCGCAACCTGCAACGCCTCGCGCGCCGGGCGATGGGGGGCATCGCGCGCACCGGCGCCGCCTTCTCCGATGGCTCCGGCGACTATGCCCTGGCCTTCGCGACTCATGCGGCCGTGCGGCGCGGCCCCGGGCGTGGCGCGACGCTGGACTGGCCGAATGAGCGCATGTCGCCCCTGTTCGTCGCGGCGGCGGAAGCGACGGAGGAGGCGGTGCTGAACGCGCTGACCATGGCGACCACGGTGGAAAGCCGGCTCGACGGGCGCCGTGTGGTGGGAAAGGCGCTGCCGCTGGATCAGGTGGCCGCATTGCGGCGCGCTTAACGATTCGCGAAGGCTTCCGCGGCAGTCTGGGCTCATCCGGCGGGCTGGAGGCGGCGTGGCGACCCTGGTGGGCGGGCTGGTGCTCGCATGCATGCTGCTGGGCCTTGGGTTGCTGATACGCCGCATGTTGCGCGCGGCCTGGGCCTTGCTGCGCCGCCTGCGGCGGCCACGCTGGGGCGCCATAAACCTGCCGGCGCTCCGCCTGTCGCGCAGCCGCGCCTTCGCCCGAGCCGAAAGTGAACGCGCCGCGCGCCTGGCGGCGGAGGTGACGCGGCTGCGGGTGGAACTGCGGCTGGCCCGCCAGGCGCCGGCGGAGCCGCGCTTCCAGCGCGCCAAGCGCGAATTCGCCCGCCGCTTCCATCCGGACCGGCTGCCGCCACGCTGCCCGGATCGCCGCGTGCGGATCGCGATATTCCAGGAATACTGGGCGGTGCTGCGCGGGATCGAGCGCGGCTGATCAGCCCTTCTCGGTCACCGCATGGCGCAACGCGCTGCGGAATTCGCGCCGGTGCAATTCGCGCAACACGAACAGGCTGGTGGCAATCAGCGCCAGCGGGTGCACCACCCAGGCGAGTGCCGCCAGGCCGAAATAATAGCTGCGCAGCCCGGTATTGAAGTGCCGCGCAGCGCGGTTGGCCACATCGGCCGCCATGTCCGCAAGCGAAATCGCCTGGGCGTCCGGCTCGCCCCACGGGATCGCCCCGACCAGGATCGAGGTGTAGTTGAACTGCCGCAACGCCCAGGTCAGCTCGAAGAAGGCATTGACGAAGATCAGTAGCAACAGGCCGATCTTGATCTCCCAGGTCTGATCGGTCGGCACCGCGGCATAGGGCAGGGCGGCGACGACGCGCCGGCCGAGATCGGGCGCACCCAGCAGCGCCACCAGACCGCCCAGGATGAAGATGCTGGTGGTGGCGAGGAAGCTGGTGCTGTTCATCAGGTTGCCGATTGCCGCCATGTCGGCGATGCGGTTTTCCCGCGTCAGCATGGCGTGCATCCAGCGCCGCCGGTAGCCATCCATGGCGGCGATGACGCTGGCGCGGCGGATGCGTGGCACGCGATCCACCACATTGGCGTAGCCAAGCCAGCAACCGGCGAAAATCGCCAGCGCGGTCCAGTCGAGCAGGGTGAAGGCGATCATTCCGCACTTATACCGCAGCGCAGCATAAAACCGCCAGTGTTGCGTTGGGCGGGCTTGCGGCCCGCCCAACGCCTTGAATTCAGGCCATCTTCTTCTTCAGGTTCTCATCCAGCTTGGCGAGGAAGGCCTGGGTGTTGAGCCAGGGCTGGTCCTTGCTGATCAGAATGGCGAGGTCCTTGGTCATGTCGCCGGATTCCACCGTCTCGATGCAGACCTGCTCGAGGGCATTGGCGAAATCGACCACATCCTGCGTGCCGTCGAACTTGCCGCGATAGGCGAGGCCGCGGGTCCAGGCGAAGATGGAGGCGATCGGGTTCGTGCTGGTCTCACGGCCCTTCTGATGCTCGCGGTAGTGGCGCGTCACCGTGCCATGCGCGGCCTCGGACTCGACCGTGCTGCCATCCGGGGAGAGCAGGACGGAGGTCATCAGGCCCAGGCTGCCGAAGCCCTGCGCCACGATGTCGGACTGCACGTCGCCATCGTAGTTCTTGCAGGCCCAGATATAGCCACCTTCCCACTTGAGCGCGGAGGCCACCATGTCGTCGATCAGGCGGTCTTCATAGACGATGCCGGCTTCCTTGAACTTCGCGGCGAATTCGGCATCGAAGATCGACTTGAAGATGTCCTTGAAGTTGCCGTCATAGGCCTTCAGGATCGTGTTCTTGTGGCTGAAGTACACGGAATATTTCCGCGACAGGCCGTAGTTGAACGACGCCCGGGCGAAGCCCTCGATCGAGGCGTTCAGATTGTGCTGGCCCATGAACACGCCGGCATCCTTGAAGACGAACTCGCCGACTTCCTGCGGCGCGCCGCCCTCGGGCGTGTAGGTCATCTTCACCGTGCCGGCGCCCGGCACCTTCATCTCCACCGCGCGGTAGATGTCGCCATAGGCGTGGCGGCCGACGACGATCGGCTTGGACCAGTGCGGCACCAGGCGCGGCACGTTCGAGCAGATGATCGGCTCGCGGAAGATCGTGCCGTCCAGGATGTTGCGGATCGTGCCGTTCGGGCTGCGCCACATCTTCTTCAGGCCGAACTCCTTCACCCGGGCCTCATCGGGGGTGATGGTGGCGCACTTCACGCCCACGCCGTACTGCTTGGTCGCGTTGGCGGCGTCCACCGTCACCTGGTCATCGGTCTGGTCGCGGTACTCGATGCCGAGGTCGTAGTATTTCAGGTCGATATCGAGATAGGGCAGGATCAGGCGGTCCTTGATGAACCCCCAGATGATGCGCGTCATCTCATCCCCATCCATCTCGACAACGGGAGTTTTCACCTTGATCTTGGCCATGCCTGTATCCTTGCCTGTCTCTGTCGCCGGCCATCGCTGCCGGGACAATGCCATCACGCCGAAGGGTGGGAGGTGGCGGAACATGCCAACCACGCCCCGCGCCGGCAAGCCCGCCCGGGCGCAAGGCTGCCCCTATCTGGCGGCTGCATGACCCTGCCACCGCCCGAGACACGGCTGGAACTGGTGGAATGCCCGCATTGCGCGGAGCCAACCATGCCGAACCGGCTTTCCGATGGCAGCCTGGTGTGTTCCTGCGCCGCGGAACGGTCCCTTGCGCCGCCACCCGTGATGCTGGATTCCCGCCGCAGGCCGCCCAGATAGGGGCGGCACGTAAGGAGTTGAGCTGATGATGCTGCGAATGGCCGCAGGCACGATGTTTGGCGCGGTGATGGTTGCCGGCGCGGTAACCACCCTGGCGGTGGGTGCCGGCGCGGTCGGCGCGGTGCTGCTGGCGCGCCGCATGTGCGAGGAACGCAAGGGCTGGCAGGATGGCGCCAAGCTGGACGCCGAACTGGGCGCCGAGCCGGATATCGGCATGCCGGAGGCCGGGATTCCCGACCCGGTTTGAGGCCTCAGTCGGGCAGGATGGCGGTGGCCTCGATTTCGAGCCGCGCCTCCTTCTCGACCAGCGCCACCACCTGAACCAGCGCCATGGCCGGGAAGTTCCGGCCCATGACGGCGCGGTAGGCCGGGCCGAGTTCCGCCAGGCTGGCGCGGTACTCGGCGATGTCCACCACATACCAGGTCAGGCGGCCGATATGCTCGGGTCCGCCACCGGCCTCGGCGAGCACCAGCAGGATATTGGCCAGCGCCTGGCGCGCCTGGGCGACGAAGCCGGCAGGAAAGCGGCCCTCACTGTCCCAGCCGATCTGCCCGCCGACCAGCACCACGCGGCCGCGCCCCACCATGCCGTTGGAATAGCCCCGTGGCGGTGGCCAGCCGGGGGGCTGCAGGGCGGTCAGGGTTCTATCGGTCATCGTCACAGCGTTCCTGGTAGCGTGTCAGCGCCGCGCGCAGATCGGCCGGGATCGGCAACGGGCGGCGCGCATCGAGATCCGTGGTGGCGGTGACCAGCTGCATCCGCAGCAGCTCCGCCGATCCGCGATGCACATGCATGGTGAAGCCGTAGCTGGCGCCGCCGATGCGGGTGATGAGGGGGGTCAGCAGCACGGCATCGCCCATCAGGCCGGGGGCGAAGAAATCCGCCTCCGCATGGGCGAAGCCGGTGCCGATGCGGCGGGTGGCGTGCAGGGCGTGGAAATCGACGCCCAGTTCGTCGCAAAAGAAATCCTCCACCGCGGCATTGGCCAGCGCGAACCAGGTCGGGAAGAAGACGATGCCGGCCGGGTCGCAATCGCCGAAGCGGATGCGCGCCGCGGCGTGGAAGGCGCGGGCGGGCAGGGCTTCGAAAGGGAGCGGTGCGGGCCGGGTCATGTGCCGGCTTCGGCCTTCTGGCGCAGCGCAAAGCGTTGCAGCTTGCCGGTTTCCGTGCGCGGGAGGGCTTCGACGAAGACCACGCTGCGCGGATATTTGTAGGGCGCGATTTCCGCCTTCACATGGTCCTGCAGCGCCTTGGCCAACGCAGCATCCGGCGCATACCCCGGCTTCGGCACGACATAGGCGCGCACCACCATGCCACGCTCCGCATCCGGCGCACCGACCACGCCACATTCGGCAACCGCCGGGTGTGTCAGCAACGCCGCCTCCACCTCCGGCCCCGCGATGTTGTAGCCGGCGGAGATGATCATGTCGTCGTTGCGCGCCTGGTACCAGAAACAGCCGTCCGCATCCTGGATGTAGGTGTCGCCGGTGATGTTCCAGCCATTCTGCACGTATTGCGCCTGGCGCGGGTCATCGAGGTAGCGGCAGCCCGTCGGCCCCTTCACGGCGAGGCGGCCGGGCGTGCCGCGCGGTACTTCCTTGCCGGCCTCATCCACCACGCGCGCGATGTAGCCCGGCACCGGCAGGCCGGTGGCGCCGGGACGGATGCGGTCCTCCGTCGCGCTGATGAAGATGTGCAGCATCTCGGTGGCGCCGATGCCGTCCATCAGCTTGAGGCCAGTGGCCGCCTGCCAGGCATCGAAGATCGGCTTCGGCAGCGTTTCGCCGGCGGAGACGCATTTGCGCAGGCTGGACAGATCATGCTGCGCGGCCTGGGTGGCCATCACGCGGTAGGCGGTGGGCGCGGTGAAGCAGATGGTGGCGCGGTGGCGGGCGATGGCGGCGGGCAGTTCCTCCGGCGGGGCGCGTTCCAGCAGCACGGCGGTGGCGCCGACGCGGAAGGGAAACAGCACCAGCCCGCCCAGCCCGAAGGTGAAGGCGAGCGGCGGGGAGCCGATGAAGATGTCGCTCGGTTCGGGTTTCAGCACCTGCAGGGCGTAACCATCGCAGATCGCCAGCATGTCCCGGTGGAAATGCAGCGTGCCCTTCGGTTCGCCCGTGCTGCCGCTGGTGAAGCCGATCAGGCAGATATCCTCGGCGGCGGTGTCGCAGGCGGGGAAGCCGGGCGCGGCCTGTTCGACCATGGCTTCCAGCGTGCCGTCGCCCCAGGTGACCAGGTGGCGAAGCTCCGGCGCATCTGCCTTCCGCAATTCATCGGCCAGCCGCGCATCGCACAGCGCATGCGTCACGCGCGCCTTGCGGAGCATTTGCGAGAGTTCCTTGGCGCGCAGCAGCGGCATCGAGGCGACGACGACGCCGCCCGCCTTCAGCACGGCGAAATAGGCGGCGACCATCCAGGCATTGTTGGCGGAGCGCAGCAGCACGCGGTTGCCCGGCGCCAGGCCGAGGCGTTCCACCAGTACGCGGGCGATGCGATCGACCCGATCGGCGAGTTGCGCGTAACTCAGCGTCTCCGCCGGCGTGATCAGCGCCTTGTGGTCGCCGCGGCCGCACGCGATGTTGCGATCCAGCAGTTCGACCGCGCAATTCAACCGCGGCGGGTAGCGATACTCGGGCCGGTCGAGAAGAAAGTCCGGCCACTGGTCCCTGGGTGGCAGCCGGTCCTCGCAGAAGCTGTCGCGCATGGCATGCATCCTCGTCCTAGCCGAGTGATGTGCGAAGCTGGCGTGGCCTTGTGTCCAGTCGCTCCCGCTCCATCCGCGCAATGACCACGCGCTGAATCTCGGAGGCGCCCTCATAAACGCGGAGCGCCCGGACCTCCCGGTAGAGTTCTTCGGCCTTGTGGCCCTTGGTGACGCCGAGCCCGCCATGGATCTGGACATTGCGGTCGGCGCAGCGCTGCGCGGCCTCGGTGGCGTGCAGCTTGGCCATGGAGGCTTCGCGCGTGACGCGTGGCGTGCCGGAATCCTTCAGCCAGGCGGCGCGATAGACCAGCAGGGCGGCGGCTTCGACATCGGTGGCGCTATCCGCGATGGCGGCCTGCGACATCTGCTGGTCGAAAAGCGTGCCGCCGAATATCTTTCGCGAGCTCGCGTGTTCCACCGTCATGTCCAGCGCGCGGCGGGCGAAGCCCAGGGCGGCGGCGCCGACACTGGCGCGGAAGACATCGAGGGTGGACATGGCGACCTTGAAGCCCTCGCCCGGTTTGCCGAGCATATCCTCCGCCGCCACGCGCACATCCGCGAAATGCAGGCGGGCGAGGGGGTGCGGCGCCGTCACTTCGATGCGTTCCGCGACGGTCAGGCCGGGCGCGTCGGCGGGCACGAGAAATGCAGAAAGTCCCTTGGCGCCGGGCGCTTCCCCGGTGCGGGCGAAGACCACATAGGTCGCCGCGATGCCGCCATTGCTGATCCAGGTCTTTTCGCCATTCAGCCGATAATGGCCGTTGCCATCGGGCGTCGCGGTCAGCGCCAGCGCGGACACGTCGCTGCCCGCTTCCGGCTCGCTCAGTGCGAAGGCGGCCAGCGCGGTGCCGGCGCGGGCGCCCGGCAGCACGCGATCCCGCTGTGCCGCGCTGCCGAACAGCGTCACCGGCCCGGTGCCGAGGCCCTGCATGGCGAAGGCGAAATCCGCCAGCCCACTATGGCGCGCCAGGATATCCCGGGCGATGCACAGCGCCCGTACATCCAGCACCCCATCCGCCGGGCAGGGCACGCGCAGCAGGCCGGAATCGCCCATGGCGCGGGCCAGGCGGATGACGCTGGCATCCGCATCATGTTCATCGGACAGCGTTTCGGCGTATTGCGCCGCACAGGCCTCCACTTCCGCCGCCCAGTCGCGGTGGCGCGGTTCGAAGAAGGGCCAGTCGAGGAACCCGGTATCAGCCATCAGTCACCCTTGAAGACGGGGCGCTGCTTCGCCACGAAGGCGTCGAAGGCGCGCCGGAAATCCTGCGTGGTCATGCACAGCGCCTGGGCCACCGCCTCGGCCTCGATCGCCTGTTCGATGGACATGGCCCATTCCATGGCGAGCATGCGCTTCGTCATGGCATGCGCGAAGGCCGGGCCTTCGGCGATGCCGCGCGCCATCTCCGCCGCCGCGTCCTGCACCGCTTCCGGTGCATGCAGCGCATTGAAGAATCCCCAGGCCAGGCCTTCTTCCCCACCAAGCGACCGCCCGAGATACAGCAGCTCGCTCGCCCGCCCCTGGCCGATGATCCGCGGCAGGATGGCGCAGGCGCCCATGTCGCAGCCAGCCAGGCCGACGCGGTTGAACAGGAAGGCGACCTTGGTCCGCGCCGTGCCGAGCCGCAGATCGGAGGCCATGGCGATGATCGCGCCCGCGCCGGCGCAGATGCCGTCCACCGCGGCGATGATCGGCTGCGGGCAGGCGCGCATCGCCTTCACCAGGTCGCCGGTCATCGCCGTGAAGGCCATCAGCCCGCGCGTGTCACGTTCCAGCAGCGGGCCGATGATCTCATGCACATCGCCGCCAGAACAAAAATTGCCGCCGGCGCCGGTGACGACGAAGGCGCGCACCGCATCATCATGCACCGCCGCTCTGAAGATGGCGGTGAGTTCGGCGTAGCTGTCGAAGGTCAGCGGGTTCTTGCGCTCCGGCCGATTCAGCGTGAGCTTCGCGACGGCGCCCGAGACCTCCAGCTTCACATGCTGCGCGGCATAGTCGGCGAGCGGTCCGGTGATCATGGATTGGGCTCCGGCGGCAGGGCGTTGCGGACCGAGATCTTGGCGTGGCCGAGCAGGCGGAACAGCGCGCCGCGCTCCACTTCAGTCACGCCGGCCAGAAGCTCCGCGATCCAGCCCTCATGCGCCGCGGATTGCCGTGCGAATTCGCGGCGGCCCTTGGCGGTCAGGCGCAGAAGCTGGGCGCGGCGGTCACCGGGGCGGGCGCGGCGCTCGATCAACCCCTCGGCCTCCAGCCGCGCCGCGACGCCGGTGACATTGCCGTTGCTGACCATCATGCGGCGCGAGACCTCGCCGAGCGAAAGTCCCTCCGGCGCGCGGTCCAGCGCGGCAAGCAGGTCGAAGCGGGGCAGGGTGGTGTCGAAGTCGCGGCGCAGGCGGGTGCGGATTTCGCCCTCGATCAGGGTGGTGCAGGTCAGCAGGCGCAGCCAGAGGCGCAGCTCGTCCTTGTGGCCGGGGGGCGCGTGGGCGAGGGCTGTCTCGGCATCCACGCTCATGTCTCGCCCCCATCCACCGCGATGGCCTGGCCGTTGATGGCGCCGCTGGCTGGCCAGCACAAAGCCAATGCGGCGGCGGCCACTTCCTCCGGCTGCACCAGGCGGCGCTGCGGGTTGTGCTTCGCCAGTTCGGCGCGGGCGGCAGCCTCGTCGCGGCCGGTCTTTTCCATGATGCGGGCGATGGAGTCCGCGACGATCCCGGTTTCGGTGAAGCCGGGGCATATGGCGTTCACCGTGACGCCCTTCGCCGCCACTTCCTGCGCCAGGGACCGCACCAGGCCGAGCAGCCCGTGCTTGGCCGCCGCATAGGCGGTGACATAGGGGTAGCCCTTCAGGGCGGCGGTGGAAGCCACCATCACCACCCGCCCGAACCCCGCCGCCAGCATCCCCGGCAGCACCGCCTGCGTGACCGCGACCGCGCCGAGCAGGTTCACGCGCCACATCCGATCGAACAGCGCGGCATCGGATTTCAGGAAGGGCGCGCTTTCGGCGGCGCCGGCGGCATGCAGCAGGATGTCGAAATGCGGCAGCGCCGGCAGGGCATTGATATCAGCCGCGATGAGCGCCGCAGCCTCCCCGGCCTGCACCTGTGCCCGCAGCGGCGCCTCCCGCCGCCCGAGCACCGTGACCCGCGCGCCGGAAGCCGTCAGCGCCGCGGCACAGGCGGCGCCGATGCCGCTGCCGCCGCCGGTCACCAATGCCGTCCTGCCCTGGAGGGTGCCCGATTGCATGATGCTTGAAGCCTAAAACATCGCGCGGCCCTTGTGCAACATCCGGTTGAACCCTCATTCCTTGAAGCCTAAACTAAACCCGTGAGGCCCCCCGGGAGGCCAGGAGGCGCTTATGCGGATCGCGGTGATCGGTGGCGGCCCGGCGGGCCTATATTTCGCCATCCTGATGAAGCGGGATTTCCCGCAGTCGCGCATCACCGTGGTGGAGCGCAACCAAGCGGAGGACACCTTTGGCTTCGGCGTGGTGTTCAGCGACGCGACGCTGGATGCTTTCAAGCAGGCGGACGAACCCAGCTACCGCGCCATCACCGACAGCTTTGCGTATTGGGACGACATCGCGATAGTCGCCAAGGGGCAGGAACACCGCGTCGGCGGCAACGGCTTCTGCGGCTGTTCGCGCCGCACCCTGCTGATGCTGCTGGCCGAGCGCGCCCGCGATGTGGGAGTCGAATTGGAGTTCCGGCGGGAAGCGACGCCGGAGGATTTCCCGGATGCCGATCTGATCGTCGCGGCGGATGGCATCAATTCCCCGATCCGCGAACGCTTTGCCGAACATTTCCAGCCGGAAATCGACCTCCGCCCGAACCGCTTCGCCTGGATGGGCAGCACGCGGCCCTTCGACGCCTTCACCTTCTTCTTCAAGGAAACACCGCACGGCATCTTCATCGCGCATTGCTACCAGTATGAAGCCGGCGCCAGCACCTGGGTGCTGGAGACGGACCCCGGGACTTTTGCGAAAGCCGGCCTGGGCAGCATGGACGAGGCCGCCAGCGCCGCTTTCCTCGAAGGCATCTTCGCCGAGGAATTGCAGGGCCACCGGCTGATCACCAATCGCAGCCAGTGGCGCCGCTTCCCCACCATCAAATGCGCCCGCTGGGTGCGCGGCAACGTCGTGCTGCTGGGCGATGCCAAGGCCAGCGCGCATTTCTCCATCGGCTCCGGCACCAAGCTGGCGATGGAGGATGCCATCGCGCTGCACCAGGCCTTTCTGGCACAGGGCGACGTCGCCAGCGCGCTGCACGCCTTCGAGACAGGGCGGCGTGAGGATGTGGAGAAGACGCAGCACGCGGCCAATATCTCCCTCGTCTGGTTCGAGCATGTGAAGCGGTTCTGGGATTTCTCCCCGACGCGCTTTGCCTTCGGCGTGATGACGCGCAGCAAGGCCATCACCTGGGACAATCTGGCGCTGCGCGCGCCGGATTTCGTCGCGGAAACACAGCGCGCGGTGGCGGAGGAGGTGGGCGGCGATCCCGCGAAGCCACCGATGTTCCAGCCGCTGGCCTTGCGCGACATGAAGCTGGCGAACCGCGTCGTCGTCTCGCCCATGTGCATGTACTCGGCCGAGAACGGCGTGCCCGGCGATTTTCACCTGGCACATTACGGCGCGCGGGCCATGGGTGGCGCCGGGCTTGTCTTCACCGAGATGACCTGCGTCAGCGCCGAGGCGCGCATCACCCCCGGCTGCGCCGGCCTGTGGAACGACGCGCAGCAGGAGGCCTGGACCCGCATCGTCGGCCTGGTGCATGCGTCATCGGCGGCCAGGATCTGCCTGCAGCTCGGCCATGCCGGCCGCAAGGGCGCCACCAGGCTGATGTGGGAAGGCATGGACCAGCCGCTGGAGGCCGGCGCCTGGCCGATCCTCTCCGCCAGCGCCATCCCCTACTACAAGCACAGCCAGGTGCCGCGCGAGATGACGCGCGAGGACATGGATGCGGTGACAGCGGATTTTGTCGCCGCTGCCGAGCGTGGCCTCGCCTGCGGCTTCGACATGCTGGAGCTGCATTGTGCGCACGGCTACCTGCTGGCGAGTTTCCTCTCGCCGCTGACCAACACACGCACCGATGAATATGGCGGCCCGGTCGAGAACCGCCTGCGCTACCCGCTGGAAGTCTTCGCCGCCTTGCGCGCCGTCTGGCCAGGCGGGAAGCCGATGTCGGTCCGCATCTCCGCCACTGATTGGGCCGAGGGTGGGCTTTCCGATGCGGATTGCCTTGCCATCGCGCGCGCCTTCGTCGCCGCTGGCGTGGATCTGGTGGATGTCTCGACCGGTCAGACGGTGGCCGATGCCAGCCCGGTCTATGGCCGCATGTTCCAGCTTCCCTGGGCGGATATGATCCGCAACGAGGCCGGCGTTGCCGTGATGTGCGTGGGCAACATCACCACCGCCGACCAGGTGAACACCATCATCGCCGCGGGCCGCGCGGACCTCGTGGCACTCGGCCGGCCGCATCTGACCGACCCCTTCTTCACCCTGCACGCCGCTGCGCAATATGGCGTGCGGGACGTAGCCTGCCCGCCGCAGTATCGCTGGGGCCAGGATGCCGCCCTGCGCAACGCGGCGAAGGATCAGGCGGAGCTGCGCGAGTTGAAGCTGAAGGCGCGCCCCGCGAGCCATGCGCCGCGGGCAGCGGAATAGACCGCGCCTCAGATATGAAGGTAGCTGTCCCGGACCTCCGGCGCTGCCTCCAGCGCCGCGCTGGTCCCGGTCCAGACCGTGCGGCCCTTCTCGATCACCACATGCCGGTCGGCGAGGCGGGAGACGGCGGCGAGGTTCTTGTCGATCAGCAGTATCGACTGCCCCTCCGCCTTCAGACGCGCCAGCACGGCCCAGATCTCGGCGCGGATCAGCGGCGCCAGGCCCTCCGTCGCTTCATCGAGGATCAGCAGGCGCGGATTGGTCATCAGCGCGCGGCCGATCGCCACCATCTGCTGCTCGCCGCCGGAGAGCTTGGCGCCCGCGTTGCGGCGGCGTTCGCGCAGGCGGGGGAACATCTCGTACACCGCCTGCAGCGTCCAGCGCGGCGGGCCGGCGGTGCGGTGCGCGGCGGTGGCGAGCAGGTTTTCCTCCACCGTCAGCGTCGGGAATACCTGCCGCCCCTCCGGCACCAGGCCGAGCCCCTGGCGCGCGATGCGGTGCGGCGGCAGGCCGGCGACGGCGCGGTTGTCCACCACCACCTCCCCACCCCAGATGCGCCCGCCGACCGAGGGAAGCAGGCCCATGATGGCGCGGATCGTGGTGGTCTTGCCCATGCCGTTGCGGCCGAGCAGCGCCACCACCTGGCCGGGCGCGAGGTCCAGATCCACGCCGAACAGCACCTGGCTGCCGCCATAGCCGGCGGTCAGATTCTCCAGCCTCAGCATGGGGCACCCGCGAGCGGCAGGTCGTCCTCGCCCAGATAGGCGGCGCGCACCTCGGCATTCTGGCGGATGGCGTCGGGGCTGCCGGTGGCGATCAGGCGGCCATAGACCAGGACGGAAATGCGGTCTGCCAAAGCGAAGACCGCCTGCATGTCGTGTTCCACCAGCACAATGGTGTAGCGGCCGCGGAAGGAGCGCAGCAGGGCGACCAGGCGCTCCGTCTCCTCCGGCCCCGCGCCGGCCAGCGGCTCGTCCAGCAGCAGCAGGCGGGGCTGGGTGGCGAGCGCGATGGCGAGTTCGAGCTGGCGCTTTTCGCCATGGCTCATGGCGCCGGCCGGCGTCGCGGCGCGATGCGCGAGGCCGACGGAATCCAGCGCCGCCAGCGCTGCCGCATTCAGCCGCGCCTCGGTGCCTGTGGGGCGGAAGAAGCGGAATGAGGAGCCATCGCCCGCCTGCACCGCCAGCGCGGTGTTCTCCAGCGCCGTGAAGTCGGGGATGATGGAGGTGATCTGGAAGGATCGCGCCAGGCCAAGCCGCGCGCGGCGATGCAGGGGCAGGCGGGTGATGTCCTGGCCGTCGAACAGGATGCGTCCCGCATCCACCGGCAGCACGCCGCTGATCTCGTTGATCAGCGTGGTCTTGCCGGCGCCATTGGGGCCGATGATGGCGTGGATCTCGCCCGGCATCACATCCAGCGAGACGTCATGCGTCACGGCCAGCCCGCCGAAGCGCTTCTGCAATCCATGCAGGGCGAGCAGCGGCTCAGTCACGGCGCAGCATCCGCCCGACCTGCGCGGGAATGCCGGAGAGACCGCCGGGCAGGAACAGCACGGCCAGGATCAGCAGCACGCCGAACAGGATGCGCCAATGCTCCCATTGGTGCGACAGCCATTCCTCCAGCAGCACGAAGCCGATCGCGCCCAGCAGCGCGCCATGCAACCCGGACAGCCCGCCGAGGATCACCATGAACAACAACTCGCCCGAGCGTTGCCAGGAGATATAGGCGGGTGCGACGAACTCCGTCGCATTGGCAAACAGGAACCCCGCCGCGCCGCCGAGCGCGCCGGCGATGACATAGGCGGTGAGGCGATAGGGATAGGGCGAAAAGCCCAGCGCCTGCGCCCGCATCGGGTTGCCACGCACCGCCCGCAGCACCCGACCAAAGCGGGAGGCCAGCAACATGCGGCAGAGCAGCCAGGTGAAGACCAGCGCGCCGAGGCAGACGAAGTGGAACACCAGCCGGTCATCCAGCAGCCGCGCGCCATTCACCTCCGTCCGTGCATACAGCGTGTAGCCATCATCGCCGCCATAGCCGGAGAGCGAGGAGGCGGTGAAGAAGGCCATCTGGCCGAAGGCGAGGGTGATCATGATGAAGTTCACGCCGCTGGTGCGGATGGCGACCGCGCCGGTCAGCAACGCGAAGCCCGCGGCGGCGAGGATGGCGGCGGGCAGCACGAATAGCGCGTCCACCACCTGCAGATCATCCAGGATCACCACGGCATAGGCGCCGAAGCCCAGCATCGCCGCATGACCGAGCGAGACCAGCCCGGCCCCCGCCACGATGAAGGAGAGTGAGACGGCCGCCATCGCCAGGATCATCATGCGCGCCAGCAGCGTCAGCATGTAGCCCTCGCCGAAGCCGATGAAGGGCGCCGCGGCCAGGCCGCCGAGCAGCAGCAGGGCCGGCAGTTCTCGTCCCATGGCGCGCATCAGGCGGCGCGCACGGGAAACAGGCCGGCGGGCCGGAAGGCCAGGATTGCGGCCATGGCGATGTAGATCAGCATCGAGGCCAGCGCCGCCCCCACCTGCCGCGCGGCCGACGGGTCGAGGAACAGGCGCATCAGATCCGGCATCATCGACCGCCCCAGTGTCTCCACCGTGCCGACCAGCAGCGCCGCGATGAAGGCGCCGCGGACCGAGCCGATGCCGCCGATGACGATGACGACGAAGGCGAGGATCAGTAAATTGTCGCCCATCCCCGGCTCCACCGACAGGATCGGCGCCGCCATCACGCCGGCGAAGCCCGCCAGCATGGCGCCGAAGCCGAACACCACCATGAACAGCCGGCGGATATCGATGCCGAGCGCCGCCACCATCGGCGCATTGGTGGCACCGGCGCGGATCAGCATGCCGGCCTTGGTACGCTCCACCAGCCACCACAGCAGCGCGGCGGTGGCCAGGCCGCCGGCAATGATCGCCAGGCGGTAATGCGGGTAGAGCAGCCCATCCATGATCGGGAAGCCGCCGGTCAGCGCCTCCGGCATCGGCACCTGCAAGGGCGCCGAGCCGAAAAGCGCCTTGATGCCGTCATTCAGGATCAGGATGACGCCGAAGGTGGCCAACACCTGCGCCATGTGGTCGCGATCATACAGATGCCGGAACACCAGGAATTCCAGCACCAGCCCGACCACCAGCGCGGCGGGCAGCGCCAAGGCGAGCGCCGCCCAGAAGCTGCCGGTCTGCGCCGCGAGGAAGGCGGCGAGGTAGGCGCCGACCATGTACTGCACGCCATGCGCCAGGTTGATGAAATCCATCACCCCGAAGACCAGCGTCAGCCCCGCGGCAATCAGGAACAGCAGGATGCCGAGTTGCAGCCCGTTCAGGCCCTGGACGAGCAGCAGGGTCAGCGACATCCCGCCCGTATCCTCAGGCGGCCGGCATGCGGCACTGTGCCGCGAAGGGGTCGGTCACATTGTCATAGACCTTGCGGACATGCTCGGTCTGGAACTTGCCATCCGGGCGGCGGGCCACCTTGGCCAGCCAGAAATCCTGCACCGGGAAGTGGTTGGCACCGAAGGCGAAGTTGCCGCGCACGGAACGGAAATCCGCCGCCTTGATCGCCGCCCGCAACGCGGCCTTGTCGGCCAGGTTGCCGCCGATCTTGGTCACGGCACTGCCCAGCAGCATGGCCGCGTCATAGGCATGGGCGGCGTAGCTGGCGGGAACGTAGTTGTAGGCGCCCTCGAAGTCGCGGACGAAGCGGGCGTTCTGCTCGTTCGGCAAAGTGGGCGTCCAGCTCGTGCCGGTCTGGAAATCCAGCGCCGCCTCGCCCTGCGCGGGCAGGGAGGCTTCGTCTACCGTGAAGGCGGACAGGAACGGGATGCTGGCCAGCCCGGCCTGGCGATACTGCCGCACGATGGCAACGCCCAATCCGCCCGGCATGAAGGTGAACACCGCATCCGGCCGCGCCGCGGCGATGCGCGCGAGCTCGGCGGAGAAATCCATCTGGGTCAGCGGCGTGAACATCTCGTCCACCACCGTGCCCTTGTATTCCGACTTGAAGCCCGCGACCGCGTCGCGGCCCGCCTGGTAGTTCGGCGCCAGCAGCATGACGCGGCCATAGCCGGCATCCTGCGCCGCCTTGCCCATCACCGCATGGTTCTGGTCGTTCACATAGGAGGTGGCGAAGAAGAACGGGTTGCAGCCGCGGCCGGCGAAGGGGGAGGGGCCGGCATTGGTCGAGATCAGGAAGGTCTGGTTGTCCGTCACCGGGCGCATGATCGCGGCCAGGATGTTGGAGAACACCACGCCCACCACGAAATCCACCCGGTCGCGTTCCAGCGCGGCGCGCACCTTGGTGACGGCGGCATCCGGGCGCAGCTCGTCATCGATCAGCAGCACTTCCGCGGCGCGGCCGCCGAGCTTGCCGTCCAGGTGCCGCATGCCGAGCTGGAAGCCATCCCGCAGATGCGTGCCCAGCGTTGCCGCCGGGCCAGTCGCCAGCGCGACCAGCCCGATCTTGATCGGCGCGGCCTGTGCGCGCGCCACCGTTGGCGCGGCCAGACCCCCCAAGGCAATGCCACCTGCGAGGCCCAGCGCGTGGCGCCGGCCGAATTGGATGTTCATCATTGTGCCTCCTGTCTCCCGAGATATTTTAGGCTTCAAGCATCACGTTGTGGCAAGCGTTTTTGCAAGCGCCACCATGGCGCTGTCCGGCTCGGCCAGCGGGGCGAGGATGGTGAAGTGGTCGGCGCCCGGCGCCTCCGCCCAGCTTCCGCCCCAGGCCTGCGCCATGTCACGGCTCTGGCGGATGAATTCGGGGCTCTCGCCGCCGCCAAGCAGGCAATGCAGGCGCCCTGCCGGCCGGGGCAGGAAACGCGGCGACAGGCGGCGCGCCTCGGCGCGGTCCAGCTTCAGGGCGACGCCGATGCTGGTGTGGCGCAGCGGGTCCAGCTCGAACACGCCGGATAGGGGCATCGCGGCCTGCACCAGCCCGGCCGGCAGCGCCGGGTCCAGCGCCGGCCAGTCGGTTGCCAGCAGCATCGCCGCAAGGTGCCCACCGGCGGAATGGCCGCTGGCCATCAGGCGGCGCCCGTGCCGGCGATACAGCATGGCCGCCGCCGCGCGCATCTGGTCCACGATCGTCGCCAGCGGCACATCGGGGCATAGATCATAGGACGGGACGGCCACCGCCACGCCCTGCAGGTTCAGCCCGCGCGCGCAGTGGGACACGCGGTCCCGCCCCAGGGACTGCCAGTAGCCGCCATGGATGAACAGCGCGATCGGCGCGTCCGGCGCCTCGGCCGCCGGCCAGAACAGGTCCAGCCGCTCTCGCTCCCGCGCCCCATAGGGCAGGCCGAGTTCGGCGTGCGGGCAGGCCTCGCGCCAGGCGGCGGCGTCACGCACCCAGCCGGCGATGATCTGCGGATGTTCCGGCACGCGGGCGCGGCAATTGTATTCGGCTTCGAGGTCCATCGCGCGCCATTGCACGCGGCCTTGGCCCAGCCGGCAAGCCCCGCTTGGCAAGCCCGGCTCCGCAAGCGCCCCCGGATCGGGCATAAGGGTCAGATGAAAGTCTATCTTGCCGGCCCCGAGGTCTTCCTGCCCGATGCCGCGGCGATCGCCGCGCAGAAGAAGCAGCTCTGCGCGCAGCACGGCCTGGAGGGGATCTTCCCCACCGATCCCCGCCCGCACCCCGCCGGTGAAGCTGGGCTGGCACGCTGGTACGCCATCTACCTCGGCAATGAGGCCGATCTGCGCGGCTGCGATGCGCTGGTGGCCAACCTTACCCCCTTCCGCGGCCCCTCCGCCGATCCCGGCACCGTCTTTGAGCTCGGCTTCGTGCGGGCGCTGGGCCGCCCTGTGCTCGGCTATACCAATGACGCGCGGGACTTCACCGACCGCACCCTGCACAGCCCCGGCGGCCGCACGGACCGCAATGAAGCGGGTCGCCTGGTCGATGCTGCGGGCATGGCGATCGAGGAACACGGGCTGGCCGACAATCTGATGATCGAGGGCGGCATCCGCGCGGCGGGCGGCCTGCTGGTGCGCCGTGCGGTGCCGGAGGCGGCGCTCTGGTCCGACCTGCGCGGCTTCGAGACCTGCCTGAAGGCCCTGGCCGCGATGCGGGCGAATGGTTGACAGCCTGCCCCGCCGGCATGGAACTTGTGGACAGACCATACACCAACCGAGATGAGGCCTACACGATGACCCAAGCCGGCCGCCCGACCATCAGCGGCACGCGCCACGCCATCAGCGCCGGGCACTATCTGGCCGCCTCGGCGGGCTTCGCCATCCTGGAAGCGGGCGGCAATGCGGTGGATGCGGGCTGTGCCGCGGGCCTGGCGCTCGGCGTGTTGCAGCCGGACCTGGTCAGCGTCGCGGGCGTCGCACCCATCCTGATCCGCAAGGCGGATGGCACGGTGGAAAGCATCGCCGGCCTCGGCCACTGGCCGCGATCCACCCCGCCCGATGTCTTCATGCGCGAACATGGCGGGGAAATGCCGCCCGGCGTGCGCCGCATCGTGGTGCCGGCCGCGCCCGATGCCTGGATCCAGGCGCTGTCCCGCCACGGCACGATGAGCTTCGGCGAGATCGCCGCCGCCGCCATCCGCTTTGCCGGCGAGGGCTTCGCCATGTACCCGCTGCTGCGGGAAAGCATCACCAACCATGCGGAGGAATACCGCACCTGGGACCAGAACGCCGCCATCTTCCTGCCCGGCGGCCAGGTGCCGAAGCTGGGCGCGAAATTCCTGCAATCCGACCTCGCCCGCAGCCTGACCTACATGGTGGACCAGGAACGCGCGGCGGCCGGGCAGGGGCGGGAAGCCGGCCTCCAGGCGGCGCATGATGCCTTCTACAAGGGCGACCTCGCGCAGCAGATCGTGCGCTACGTCCAGGCCGAGGGCGGCTTCCTCTCCGCCCAGGACATGGCCGAGTTCCGCAGCCAGATCGAGCCGGTGGTGGCGCGGGACTGGCGCGGCCATACGCTGCTGACCTGCGGCCCCTGGTGCCAGGGGCCGGCGCTGACCGAGGCGCTGCTGATCGCCGAACGTCTGGGGCTCGATGGCCTGGCGCACAATTCCGCCGCCTACATCCACGTGCTGGTGGAGGCGCTGAAGGGCGCGCTGGCGGATCGTGAATACCATTTCGGCGACCCCGCCATGGTGGATGTGCCGCTGGAGGCGCTGCTCTCCCCCGGTCATATCGCCGCCCGCGCCGCGGCCATCGACCTGAAGCGCGCGCATCCGGGCCTGCCGGAGCCCATCCTCGGTCGCGGCAATGCGCTGCCCGAGGCGACGCGCGCCGACCTGCCGAAGGTGGAGGCGGATACCTCCTACGTCGCGGTGGTGGATCGCTGGGGCAATGCCTTCAGCGCCACCCCCTCCGACGGGTCCTGGAACGTGCCGGTCATCCCCGGCACCGGCATCGTCGTCTCCGGTCGCGGGTCCCAGAACCGGCCGGACCCGGCGCATCCCTCGGGCGTGGCGCCGGGCAAGCGGCCGCGGCTGACGCCGAACCCGGCGATGGTGGTGACGAAGGATGGCGGCGCCATGCCCTTCGGCACGCCGGGCGGCGATGTGCAGATCCAGGCGATGCTGCAGGTGATGCTGAACATCCTGCATTTCGGCATGGAAGTGCAGGAGGCGATCGAGGCGCCGCGCGTCGCCAGCTATTCCTTCCCCTCCTCCTTCGCACCCTATGAGTACTTCCCCGGTCGCCTGGCCGTGGAATCCCGCATCCCGGAAACCGTGCGGGCGGAACTGTCCGCGATGGGGCATGAGGTGAAGGCCTGGCCCGACATCACCTGGCTGGCCGGCAGCGTGGAGGTGGTGCTGGATGATGTGGCGGCGGGGTTCAAGCGGGCCGGGGCCGATCCGCGCCGCCCGGCCTACGCCATCGCCGTATGAGCCTGCCACGCCGAGCCCTGCTGGCCGCGCCTGCCCTCGCGGCGACGCCGGCCAAGGCGCAGGGCGCGGCGGTGGACCTTTTGCTGGTGCTGGCGGTGGATGCCTCCGGCTCCATCGTCGCCGCGGAATTCGCCTTGCAGCGCGACGGTATCGCGGAGGCGCTGACCCATGCCGTCGTACTCGGCGCCATCCGGTCCCGCCCGTTCGGCGCCATCGGCGTCGCGATGGTGGAATGGGGCTCGCCCGGCGGCGCGGTGACGGTGGTCGATTGGATGCGCGTGGCCGATGCCGCCAGCGCCGGGGCCGCGGCGGCGGCGATGCGCGATGCGCCGCGGTCGCGCCAATCCTACAACGCCATCGGCGATGGCATCCTGCACGCCACCGGGCTGATCGCCGCCGCGCCCTGGCCGGCGGAGCACCGCACCATCGATGTCTCCGGCGACGGGCCGGATATCCGCAGCCGGGTGCCGGCGGCGGAGGCGCGGGATCTGGCGGTGGCGCAGGGCATCGTGGTGAACGGCCTGGCGATCGAGGGCAGCTCCGCCTGGCGCGGCGGCCGCCTGGCCGCGCTGTATGAGCGGGACGTGATGGGCGGCCCCGGCGCCTTCGTGCTGCGGGCGGAGGACCGGCGGGATTTCGCCCGGGCGCTGCGTGCCAAGCTGATCCGGGAGGTCGCGCTGCCCCCGCAGGATGCAACGCCCGCCCATGCGGCAGGCAAGGCTGGCCTCGCTGCAGGATAGCCCCGGCGCGCGCCCCTTCCCACGCGCCTCCATTTCGCCCAAGGTTTGTCTCAGACAGGGAATGCTGGACTTGCAAGGTGACTGAATCCGGGCGCGCTTTCGACGAAATGCATGAAGATGGCGCGGTGCGCCCTGCCTATGCCGGCATTGCCGCCTGGCTCCAGGCGCATGGGCTGGAGGCCCTGGCCGCGAAGCGCGCGGAGGCGGAAGCGCTGTTCCGCCGCGTCGGCATCACCTTCGCGGTGTATGGGGAGGGCGGCGACCCCGAACGGCTCATCCCCTTCGACGTCATCCCCCGCATCCTGGCGCGCAGCGAATGGAACCGCCTGTCGCTCGGCCTGACCCAGCGCGTGAAGGCGCTGAACATGTTCATGGCCGATGTCTACGGCAAGCAGGAGATCCTGGCCGCCGGCTTGGTGCCGCGCGCGCTGGTGCTGCAGAATGAGGCCTATTGCCCGCAGATGCAGGGCTTCCGCCCGCCCGGCGGCATCTACAGCCATATCTCCGGCATCGACCTGGTGCGGACCGGCGCCGATGATTTCTACGTGCTGGAGGATAATTGCCGCACCCCCTCCGGCGTCTCCTACATGCTGGAGAATCGGGAGGCGATGCTGCGGCTGTTCCCGGCGCTGTGTTCCAACCATCGCCTGGCGCCGGTCAGCCACTACCCCGAGGATCTGCTGGAGACGCTGAAGGACGCGGCCCCGCCGAACTGCCAGGGTGAGCCGCGGGTCGCCATCCTCACCCCCGGCCATTTCAACAGCGCCTATTACGAACACTGCTTCCTGGCCGATGAGATGGGCGTGGAGGTGGTGGAGGGCGCCGACCTGTTCGTGCAGGACGACATCGTCTTCATGCGCACCACGGCCGGGCCGAAGCGGGTGGATGTGCTGTATCGCCGCGTGGATGACGACTACCTGGACCCCAAGGTATTCCGGCCCGACAGCATGCTGGGCGTGCCCGGCATCTTCGCCGCCTACCGCGCCGGCAACGTGACGCTGGCCAATGCGCCGGGTGCCGGGATTGCCGATGACAAGGCGATCTACCCCTTCGTGCCGGAGATGATCCGCTTCTACCTGGGCGAAACGCCGCTGCTGCAGAACGTGCCGACCTTCCTGTGCGAGCGGGAGGAAGACCGCGCCTATGTGCTGGCCAATATCGCCGAGCTGGTGGTGAAGCTGGCGCGCGGTTCGGGCGGCTACGGCATGCTGATCGGCCCGCACAGCACTGCGGAACAGCGCGCCGAATTCACCCGCCGCATCCTGGAACGGCCGGCGGACTACATCGCGCAGCCAACGCTCGCACTGTCCACCGTGCCCTGCCTGGCGGGGGAGGAAATCGCGCCGCGCCATGTCGACCTTCGTCCCTATGTGCTGACGGGGAAGGAGGTGCGGATCGTGCCCGGTGGGCTGACCCGCGTGGCGCTGCGGGAGGGGTCGCTGGTGGTCAATTCCTCCCAGGGTGGCGGCACCAAGGATACCTGGGTGGTGGAGGATGCGCCGCGCCGTTCCCAATCGCAAAGCCAGTCGCAATCCGGCGGCGGGCGCCAAAGCCAGTCCCAGAGCCAGTCCCAGAATGGGGGGCAGGGATAGTGGCCATGCTCTCCCGCACCGCCGAAAGCCTGTACTGGATGGGCCGCTATACGGAGCGCGCCGGCAACCTCGCGCGCGGCATGCAGGTGGCGCTGCGCATGGCGGGCCTGGGCGAAAGCCTGGGCGTGCTCGAGGAAAGCACCGGTGACAGCGCCGATGAATGGACCAGCCTGCTGGTCGCCACCGGCGCCGAGCCGGGCTTCCGGGCCGAACACGCCGAGGTGACGCCCGAGGCGGTGATCACCTGGCTGGCGGTGGCGCCGAAGAATCCCTCCTCCATCGCCAATTGCCTGGAAGCGGCGCGCAGCAATGGCCGTGCGGTGCGCACGGCGCTGACGGTGGATATGTGGGAGGCGCTGAACGACACCTGGCGCGAAATGCGTCTGCTGGCGCCCACCGCCACGGATGCGGACCGGCTGCCCGCCTTCCTCGACTGGGTGCGCGCCCGCACGCTGCTGTTCAACGGTGCGGCGGCCGATACCATGCTGCGCGACGATGGCTGGCGCTTCGTGCATCTGGGCGTGATGCTGGAACGCGCGGACAACACCGCGCGGCTGCTGGATGCGAAGCACGCGGCGCTCGATGGGCCGGAATCGGAAGGCGCGGTGGCCTATGCCCAGTGGCAGGCACTGCTGCGCTCCGTTTCCGCGCTGCGGTCCTACCAATGGGTCTATCACACGCGGCTGCAGCCGAAGCTGGTGGCGGATCTGCTGATCCTGCGGCCGGAACTGCCGCGGTCATTGCTCGCCTGCCATCGCCGGGTGGACCAGGTGCTGGACCGCATCGCGGAATCGAGCGGCGGCCGGCGTGGTGAGTGCCACCGTCTCGCGAATGACGCCTATGTGCGGCTGCGTGATGGGCGGATCGAGGACATCCTGGCCGGCGGGCTGCACGACTTCCTGACGCAGATGATCAACCGCAACCTCGATCTCGGCCGCGAGATCGCCGATTTCTACCTGCACACATGACCTATTGCGTCGGCCTGCTGCTGGATGCGGGGCTGGTGATGCTGTCTGATACGCGCACCAATGCGGGCGTCGACAACATCTCCGTCTTCGGCAAGACCTTCATCGAGGAGAAGAACGGGGAACGGGTGCTTGCGCTGATGACCGCCGGCAACCTCGCCGTGACGCAGGCGGTGTGGAATCGCTTGCAGGAAGGCGTGCGGCTGGAGGGGGAGGTGCTGACGCTCGCAGCCGCGCCCAGCATGTTCCGCGCCGCCCAGCTGGTCGGTGCCGCGGTGCGGGAGGTGTTCGAGGCCGATGGGCCGGGGCTGCGCGCCCAGGGCATCAGCTTCGACGTCTCCATCCTGCTTGGGGGGCAGATCGGCACCGCGCCGCCACGGCTGTTCCTGGTCTATGCCGCCGGCAATTTCATCGAGGCGACGGCGGATACGCCGTTTCTCCAGGTGGGCGAGCACAAATACGGCAAGCCGATCCTGGACCGCGTGCTGAACCCCGCGACGCCGCTGGCCGATGGCGTGACGCTCGCGCTGATCAGCATGGACAGTACGCTACGATCGAACCTGACGGTGGGGCTGCCGATCGACCTGACGGTGATCCGCCGCGACGCGCTGGCCGTGTCGCTGAAGCGGCGGATTACGGAGGATGATCCGTACTTCGCCTTCCTGCGCCAGCGCTGGTCCGAGAGCCTGCGGGAGGCGTATCAGGCGCTGCCGCGGCCGGACTGGCTCGACAGCTGAAGGCCCTCTCCCGGAATCGGGAAAGGGCCATAGGCGGCAGAGGCCTTGCTCAGTAGCTCGGGCGCACCGTGACCGTCGTCGGCGGTGCGGCCGGTGCCATCACCGTGGGCGAAGCCTGCGGCACCACCACCGTCGACGGCTGCTGCGGCGCCTGGGGCGCATAGGTGCAGGCGCTTACGAGCAGTGCTGCGCCAGCGGTCAGCATGATGCCGGTCAGGCGGATCGGGAGGGCGTTTTTCATCAGGTGTTCTCCGTAGTGGAAGCGGGGGAAGAACCCCCCGAAACCCAACCAGTTTCCGCACCGATAGTGACGTTTTCGCGATGAAACTTACGTAAACGTAACGTAAAGATGTGTAGGTTCATTACATAAATCAAAGCCTTGCGATCCGCATGACCCAAGACAGCGCAACGCGTTCCAGCTTCCACCGCCTGAGGAGGCTTCCGATGCGCAGCGCTGCTTTTGCCCTTTCACTGATGATCGTCGCCGTACCCGCACTCGCGCAGGAGCGCGCGACCGGAAGCGTCACCATCGATCAGCCGGCGCCGCCGCCGCGCGGTTTCACGGTGGAACAGGATGGCCGGACGATCGTCGCCCCTGTCTCGCCTGGCGGCGCCGTGGATATCCGCGGCGCCAATGTCGTCATCGAGGAAGGGCCGCAATCGACGAAACTGACGGTGCAGAACGACGTGCTCTTCGACTTCGACAAGGCCGAATTGCGTGCGGAGGCGACGGAGGCGCTGCAGCGCGTCGCCGAGATCATCCGCCAGCGCCGCCCCCGGCAGGTCCGGATCCTCGGCCATACCGATTCACTCGGGAGCGACGAGTACAATCTCTCCCTGTCGGAGCGGCGTGCCCGGAGCGTCGAGCAATGGCTGGCGGCGAATGGTGGCAGCCTGCCGCCGATCCGGATCGAGGGTCGTGGCGAGGCCGAGCCGGTCGCCCCCAATACCAGGAATGGCGGCGACAACCCCGAGGGGCGCCAGCGCAATCGCCGCGTGGAGGTTCTGCTGGAACGCTGAACTACTCCAGCACTTCCTCGACTTCCGGCGCATCCTGGCGGCCATACAGGTAGAAACCCTGTGGCCGGTCCGAGCTCCATTCCGGGTCGTCCCAGGCGATCATCTTGCCTGGGTTCAGCAGGCCAAGCGGGTCCGCGACCCGCTTGAAGTCGAGCTGTCCCGAATCGATCCGCTTCATCCCGCCTTCC
>NZ_JAUYTS010000216.1 GCF_030695085.1 Falsiroseomonas sp.
GCCCCCGCAGGGTGCGCCGCTGCTGGTGCCGCCGCGACTCGCCGCGCGCCGCGTGCCGCCGCCGCTGCCGGTGGCCGATGCGGCGGAAGGCTGGACCGTGCCGATGCGCGGCGCGGCGACGCGGCAGATGGCGCTGGCCGCGGAACTCGGCGCGCTGCGCCTGGTGCTGCCCTTCGCGGCGCTGGAGCGGGTGGTGCCGATGCCGGTGCTGCGCCCGGCGCCCGCCGCCGGCCCCTGCGCGCTGGGCTATGCGGTGGCCGCCGGCGCGCCGGTGCTGGTGCTGGATGCCGGCTGGCTGATGCAGCCCGCGCCGGAGGTGCAGCAAGCCGCGCCGGAGGCACAGCAGGCCTCGTTGCTCGTGCTGTTCCGCCATGGCGGCCGCCGGCTCGGCCTGCCCTGCGCCCGCATCGGCCCGGCCCGTGCCGGGGAGCCGACGCTGGCGCACCGGCTGGACCAGGTGGCGGAGGCGCTGACCGCCGCGCCGCTGGCCGAGGCCGCCGCCGTGCCGGCAGCCACGCCGACCCGCGCCCTGCTGCTGTGCAGCGCCGGCGGCCAGGCCTTTGCCCTGCCGGTGGAGGAGGTGGTGGCGGTGATCCCGCCACAGGCCCCGACACCCGCGCCGGAGGGGTCGGAGCCCGCCTTCCGCGGTGTTGCCGCGCATCGCGGCGATGTGCTGCCGGTGTTTGATGCCGGGCTGCGCCTGGGTGCCCTGGCCGTGCTGGGCTGGCCGGGCGCCTCCGCACCGCTGCTGCGGCTGGCGGGCCTGCCGGCCGTGGCGCTCGCGGTCAGCCACGTCACCGGGCTGCGCCGCATCCCGGAACAGGATATCGCCGCCGTGGCCGGCGAGGGGCTGGTCTCCGCCGTGGTGGCGATGGGCGACCAGCCGCTGCCGGTCTGCCGCGCCGCCGTGCTGGGTGCCTTCCGATGATCCGCGTGCTGGTGGTGGATGACAGCGGCTTCATGCGCATGGCGCTGCGCCGCATCATCGAGGCGGATGGCGACCTGAAGGTGGTCGGCGAGGCCGCGGATGGCGAGGCGGCGCTGGAACAGGCGGCGAAGCTGCGCCCGGATGTCATCGCCATGGATGTGGAGATGCCGAAGCTGGATGGGCTGGAGGCGACGCGGCGGATCATGGCGCTGCCGGACCCGCCGGCGGTGCTGATGGTCAGCCACCACACCAGTGACGGATCGGCCACCGCGCTGGCGGCGCTGGATCGCGGCGCGGTGGACTACCTCTGCAAGGATGGCGACCTCGGCAGCGTGGACCTTTCCATGCTGGACCGTGAATTGCGCGGCCGGCTGCGGCATTGGGCGGGGCAGCGCGCGGCGGTGCGGCCGGCGGCGCGTGGCGCGGCGCCGGTGCGGCTGATGCACGCCACGGGCGGCTGCGATGTGGTGGTGCTCGGCGCCTCCACCGGCGGGCCGGATGCCTTGGCTGCCTTCCTGTCCGCCGCCGGCCGGCTGGCGGTGCCCTGCGTGGTGGCGCAGCACATGCCGGCGGAGTTGGCGCCCGACCTGGCGCAGCATCTGGCGCGGCTGTCCGGTGTGCCGGTCGGCGTCGGCCGGGCCGGGCAGCGGCTGATGTCGGGCGAGGTCACGGTGATCCCGGGCGGTACGGATGGCCATCTGGCGCGCGGCGCGGGGCCGGATGGCGGGCTGGTGCTGCGGCTCGCGGGCGGGGCGGCGGCGGTGCATCCATCGGTCGATCTTCTGTTCCAATCCGCGGCGCTGGTGGCGCAACGTGCGCTCGGCGTGGTGCTGACGGGCATGGGGCGGGACGGGCTGGTGGGGGCGCGGGCAATGCAGGACAGGGGAATGCCGGTGCTGGCCCAGACGGTGGCGAGCTGCGTCGTCGGCGGCATGCCCGGCGCGGTGATTTCGGCGGGGCTGGCGATCGAGACGGCGGACCCGGCCGGCCTCGGCCGCCGCGTCGCGGCGCTGGTGCGGGAGAAGGTCGCTTGACCCCCCTGGATCGCGATCTGCTGGAAGCCTTCGTGCCGGAATTCGAGGCCGAGGCGGTGCGCCTCGCCATGGTGCGGGATGCGGCGGCGGCCGGCCGGGCGCTGGACCAGCTTCGCGCCATGGCCGCCGCACTCGGCGCGTCCTCCCTCGCCACGCTGGTCGATCGCACGGCGCAGGCGCTGGACCCGCTGGACTGGCCCGCATTGCATGCGGGGGCGGAGGCGCTGGCCCGGCAGGCGGTGGCGGTCGGCGCGGCGGGCGTGGATCTGCCGCTGGCCGAGCCCGCCACGCCGGAGCAGGCCGCGCCCACCCAACAGGCTGCCGCCAGCCTGCTGGACCGGGAGATGCTGGAGGCCTTCGCCCCGGAATTCGCCATGGCCTGCGACCGGCTGGCCCAGGCCGCCGATCCGGCGCAGGCCGGGCGGGCGCTGGATGGGCTGCGCGCCATGGCGGGCGCGGTGGAACTCGGTTCCCTGCTGCGGCTGCTGGAGCCGGCACCCGGGCTACTCGACCCGTTCGACGCGACGGCGCTAAGCGAACTGGCCGCGGCACTGCGGGCGCAGGCGGCGCGCATCGTGGAGGCCGGCGCCGATCTCGCGCCGCCTGATCCCAAGCCAGTCCCGGAAACAGCCTCGCTGGATGCCGAGTTGCTGGCGGCCTTCGCGCCGGACTTCGCCGCCGCCTGCACCCGCCTGGCCACCGCCCCGGATGCCGCCGCGGCCGGCCAGGCGGCGGAGGCGCTGCGGGCGATGGCGGCCTCGCTCGGCCTCGCCTCGCTGCGCGACATGCTGGCGGAGGCACTGCCCGAGGACCCGGCCGCGCTGCCCGTTCTGGCCACGGACCTCGCCGCCCATGCCGCCGCCATCGCCGCGGCGGGCCACGACCTGCAGCGCCCCGCGCCGCTGACCGGCCCGGCCCGCCGCCGCGTGCTGGTGGTGGATGACAGCGCCATGATGCGCCGCCTGGTGCGGGAGGCACTGGCGATGGATGCGGATTTCGAGGTGGTGGGCGAGGCGGCGGATGGCATCCAGGCGCTGGAAGCGCTGCAACGCCTTTCCCCCGATTTGACCATGCTGGATATCGAGATGCCGGAGCTGGATGGCATGGGCGTGCTGCGGCGCTGGGCGCTGGAGGGTGGCGGCGCGGTGGTCATCGTCTCCTCCGCCGCGCGGCCCGGCTCGGCCACGGCGGTGGAAGCGCGGCGGCTCGGCGCGTCGGGCATCGTCGGCAAACCCTCCGGCGCGCTCAGCCCCGATCTGCGGGAGCGCCAGGGCGCCGCGCTGCTGCGCACCGCCCGCCGCGCCGCCGGCCTGCCGGTGGAGGCGCTGAGATGATTCAAGACGAGGCGCTCTGGCAGGAATTTGCGGGCGAGTCCGAGGATCATCTGGATGCGATCGACCGCATCCTCTCGGCCGGCGAATCGGACCGCGCGGCGGTGGACCGGCTGTTCCGCGCCTTTCATTCGCTGAAAGGCATGTCCGATGCGCTCGGCGCGCCGGGAATGAAGAATGTGGCGCACCGGGCGGAGGATCTGCTCGGCCTGGCGCGCAATGGCCGCGTCGTGGTGCAGGGCGCGGTGGCGGAGGGGCTGCTGGCGGCGGTGGATATGCTGCGCCGCCAACGCGCCACGGTGCTGGAAGCGCATCGCGACGTGCCCGCGCCGGCCGATCTGCTGGCGCGGCTCGC
>NZ_JAUYTS010000217.1 GCF_030695085.1 Falsiroseomonas sp.
CTTCGGCAGGTCGATCACCACCGGGCCGGGGCGGCCGCTGCGGGCGACATGGAAGGCCTCATGCACCACCCGGGCCAGATCCTCGGACCGCTTCACCAGGTAGTTGTGCTTGGTCGCCGGGCGGGTGATGCCGGTGGTGTCGGCTTCCTGGAAGGCATCGTTGCCGATCAGGTGGGTCGGCACCTGCCCGGTCAGGCAGACCAGCGGGATGCTGTCCATCAGCGCATCCAGCAGGCCGGTCACCGCATTGGTGGCGCCGGGGCCGGAGGTGACCAGCACGCAGCCCACCTTGCCGGTGGAGCGCGCATAACCCTCCGCCGCATGCACCGCCGCCTGTTCGTGGCGCACCAGGATGTGGCGGATGGCGTTCTGCTGGAAGATCGCGTCGTAGATCGGCAGCACGGCGCCGCCCGGATAGCCGAAGATAACCTCGACCCCCTGATCCTTCAGCGCGCGGAGTACGACCTCGGCGCCCGACATCGTCAGGGGCTGCGTCGCGGCGTGCGGGAGGGTGGCGGACATGGGGCGGGTTGCTTTCCTGTGGTCTGGCATTTGGCCCGCGATAGCATCGCCGGCCGCCGCTACTTACGCGCCGTGCTGCGCCGCGTCAACGACCGGATCAACAAACATCATCAAATCGTCCAAAACTCTTTCCGAAAGTTGCGACAGACCGTTGCTGCGCGCATGGATGCTATGCGTGAGCTCCGCGAGCCGGTGATGGCGGAACCAGGTGGCCTGACGCTTGGTGTATTGCCCGGTGTTGAGGATGGCCCGCTCGGACGCCGCTTCCAGCGTCATCCGCCCCGCCAGATGCGCGATCAGTTCCGGCACGCCATGCGCGCGCATCGCCGGCAGCGCCGGGTCCAGCCCCTGCGCCGCCAGGGACGCCACCTCCTCCAGCGCCCCCTGCCCCAGCATGGCGTGCCAGCGCGTGGCGATGGCCGCGCGCAGGGCCTCCCGCGGCGGGTCCAGCAGCAGGGCGGCGAAGCGCCAGGGGGCGGGGCCGGTGCCGCTGGCCGCCTGCCAGGCGCGCAGGCCGCGGCCGGTGCCGGTCACCACCTCCCAGGCCCGGGTCACGCGCTGGGCGTCGGAGGGGCGCAGCCCCGCCGCCGTCTCCGGATCGATCGCGGCCAGGCGGGCATGCAGCGCCGCGGGGCCCAGCGTGGCGGCCAGCCTGCGCGCTTCCGCCCGCGCCTCCGCCGGGATTTCCGGGATGGCGGACAGACCCTCCGTCAGCGACAGGAAATACAGCCCCGTGCCGCCGCACAGGATCGGCACCCGGCCCGCCTGGCGCGCCGCCTCCATCGCCGCCAGCGCCGCGCCGCGCCACCAGGCGACCGTGCCGGCCTCGGCTGCCGGGCGCACGCCATAGAGAAGGTGTGGCACGCGCGCTTCCTCGGCCGGTGTCGGGCGCGCGGTGATGATGCGCAGCTCGGCATAGACCTGCATCGAATCGGCGTTGATCACCGTGCCGCCGACCCGTTCGGCCAAGGCCAGCGCCAGCGCGCTTTTCCCGCTGGTGGTCGGGCCGGCCACCAGGATCGCGGGCGGTTGTGCTGGGCTCATGGCGATGGCACAGGGCGCGGGCCATGCCCCATATCCTGACCCTGGTCGCCGCCCCCGGCGCCCTCGACCCCGCCCTGGTCTCCCGCTGCCGCGCCGCGCTGACGGCGCTCGGCGCCAATCCCGGCGCGCCGGACTGGCTGGCGGAGGCGGAGGCGGTGGACATCCCCTTCCTGGATGCCCCGGCCGAACTGGCCGCCGCCGCCGCCCGAACGGCGCTGGAGGATGCGCCGGTTGATGCCATCGCCAGCCCCGCCGAGGGCCGCCGCAAGCGCCTGCTGGTGGCCGACATGGACAGCACCATCGTGACGTCGGAGACGCTGGACGAGCTGGCCGCCTATGCCGGGCTGAAGCAGCAGATCGCCGCCATCACCGCGCGTTCCATGAATGGGGAGCTGGATTTCGCCCAGGCGCTGCATGCGCGCGTCGGCATGCTGGCCGGCCTGGATGTGGCGGCGCTGGAGGCCACCTGGGCCGCGACGGAGATGATGCCGGGTGCGGCAACGCTGGTCGCCACCATGCGCGCCGCTGGCGCGGTGTGCTGCCTGGCCTCCGGCGGCTTCACCTTCTTCACCGGGCGCGTGGCGCAAAAACTCGGCTTCGATCACCACGTCTCCAACATCCTGCTGATCGAGGACGGCAAGCTGACCGGCAAGGTGGCCGAGCCGGTCTTCGACCGCAACGCCAAGCTAGCCACGCTGACGCGCCTGGCCACTGAGAACGGCCTGCCGATGGCGGCAACCCTGGCGGTGGGCGACGGCGCCAATGACCTCGACATGATCGGCGCGGCGGGGCTCGGGGTGGCCTATCGCGCCAAGCCGATCGTGGCGGCCGCGGCGCGGGCGCGGGTGGACCATACGGATCTGCTGGCGCTGCTGTTCGCGCAGGGTTTTCGCCGGGTGGAATTCCGGGAGGGCTGATCGGGCAAGAAAAAACCCTCTCCCCGGGTGGGAAGAGGGTTTCTCACCTGTCAGGCCGCAGCCTTCACCCCGGGCTGCCGCGCGGTGCCGCCAGGCGCAGCGGCACCCAGCGCTGGCCCTGCGCGCTTTCGATCAGCAGCAGCGCGGTGGCGCGATTCTGGCGGCGCAACGCATCCAGCCGTGCCTGCACCTCGGCCGGGCTGTTCACCCGTTCCTGCTGCACTTCCACGATCACGTCGCCGGGGCGCAATTCGCGCTCCGCCGCCGGGCTGCCGGGCGAGACCTCGGTGATCACCACGCCGCGGCTTTCCGGGCGCAGGCTGAAACGCTCCCGCGTCTCCGCCGTGATCGGGCCGATCGTCAGGCCGAGGCCCGCCAGCTCCAGCGTCTGCGGACGCGCATCCGGTGCCGGGGTGGTCGCGCCGGCCTGCGCGGCCTCGGAGGGCAGTTCCCGCACCGTCACGTTGAGAGTCTGCTCGCGCCCGTCGCGCCAGACCACCACCGGTGCCTCGCGGCCCACCGGCGTGTCGGCCACGATGCGCGGCAGCGTGCGCATCTCCCGCACCTCCTGGCCGTTGAAGCGCAGGATCACATCGCCGGCCTGGATGCCGGCCGCGGCCGCGGGCCCATCCTCCTGCGCCCGGGCCACCAGCGCGCCACGCGCGCCGTTCGGCAGGGACAGGCTCTCGGCGATCTCATCCGTCACCTGCTGGATGTTCACGCCGAGCCAGCCGCGCCGCACCCGGCCGACATCGCGCAGCTGGGCGGCGATGTTGCGCGCCAGATTGGCGGGGATGGAGAAGCCGATGCCGATCGACCCGCCGGAAGGCGAGTAGATCGCGGTGTTGATGCCCACCACCTCACCCGCCAGGTTGAACAGCGGGCCACCCGAATTGCCGCGGTTGATGGCGGCATCGGTCTGGATGAAATCGTCATACGGCCCCTGGCGGATGTCGCGGCCGCGGGCGGAGACGATGCCGGCGGTGACGGAGCCACCCAGGCCGAAGGGGTTGCCAATGGCCAGCACCCAGTCACCGACCAGGGCCGTGTCGCTGTCGCCGAAGCTCACGAAGGGCAGCGGGCGTTCCGGCTGTACGCGCAGCACGGCGATATCGGTGCGCGGGTCGGTGCCGACCAGTTCCGCCCGCAACGTGGTGTTGTCGGACAGAACCACATTGATCTCATCCGCGCCGTCGATGACGTGGTTGTTCGTCACGATGATGCCGGAGGCGTCGATGATGAAGCCGGAGCCAAGCGACTGGCCGCGGCGCGTAGGCGGCTGGGGCCGGTTCGGCTGCTGGCCGCCCGGTGGGCGGTTGCGCTCCAGGAAGTCCCGGAAGAATTCCTCGAAGGGACTGCCGGGCGGGGCCTGCGGCACGTCTGGCGCGCCGGGGCGCTGCTGCTGCTGGCGTTGGGCCGCGGCCTGGCTGGTCTGGATATTGACCACCGCCGGCAGCAGGCGCTGCGCCAGCGGCGCGAAGGTCATCGGCGCGCCGGGGGGTGGGATCTGTGCCGTGGCGGGCGTGGCTGGCAGGGCGGCCAGCGGCGCGGCCAGCGCCGCGACCATCAGCAGGGGGGCAAAGCGCAATTGCGGCAACCTTCTTCCGAATGGGATCGGCACCGGGCCATCGGCCCTGCGCGGTGGTGGGGAACAGATTGGCATGGCGCAGCTGAATCGGAAGCCCGTTCCGGCATGACGAGCCTGTCACCCTGGCCTGTCACCCGGGCCGATCACCCGGCCCGGACATATCAGACAGAGACGATCATCCAGGCGGCGGCGACACCAATGGCCGCCGCTACCAGCCCACCCTGCCGAAGCCGTTGTTCCGGCAGGGTGGAAAGCTGGGCCAGCATGGCCTTCATGGCGCCGGGGAAGGCCGCGTAGCACAGCCCCTCCAGCGCCAGGACGACGGCCACGCCCGCCAGGACGTGGCCAAACTCCAGCACGCGCTTATTGCGGCGCGGGCGCCGGTGCCACCTCAGCCGGGGTCGCCGGAGTCGGGGCGGCCGGAGCTGGGGCAGCCGGAGTCGGGGTCGCCGGAGTGGCAGCCGCCGGCGCCGGGTTGGCGGGGGCGGCGGGTGCCGCCGCCGCTGCCGGCGCTGCCGGCCTTGCCGCTGCGGCGCGGCCATTGCCCTGCGGCAACAGGCTCGCCGGCATGCTCTCCCGGAAGAAGCGGAAGAATTCGCTATCCGGCGACATCAGCAGCCGGGTCTCACCCGAGGAGAAGGCCTCGCGATAGGCCTGCATGCTCCGGTAGAACTGGAAGAACTCCGGATCCTGCTGGAAGGCTTCCGCGAAGATGCGGATCGCGTCCTGCTCGCCCTGGCCGCGCAGGATATCGGCCTGCGCCTGCGCCTCGGCCAGCAGCACGGTACGTTCACGGTCCGCACCGGCACGGATGCGGGTGGCTTCCTCCTGGCCGCGGGCGCGTTCCTCGGCGGCAACGCGCTGCCGCTCGGACTGCATGCGGGACAGAATGGCGTCCGTGTTCTGCTCCGGCAGGTCGGCGCGACGGATGCGGACATCCAGCACCTCGATGCCGAAGGCCTGCATCTCCTCGTTCACCAGTCGGCGGATCTCACCCATGATGCGGGAGCGGTCGTTGGACAGCACCGACAGCAGCGGCTCGTTGCCGAGCACCCGCCGGACGGCGGAGGTGACGACGGAGTTGATGCGGGCACGGATGCCGGCCTCCAGCGGGCCGACGGTCTGGTAGAAGCGCAGCGGGTCGGTGATGGAATAGCGGGTGAAGCTATCCACGCTCAGCCGGCGCTGGTCGCCGAGGATGATCTCCTCCGCCGGCGCGTCGAAGTCGAGCAGGCGGCGGTCGAAGGCGATGACCGACTGCACGAAGGGGATCTTGGCATGCAGCCCCGGCTCGCGGATCACACGGATCGGCTCGCCGAACTGGGTGATCAGAACCTGCTGGGTCTGGTGCACGGTGAACAGGGTGGAGGCCGTGACCACCAGGGCCACGACGGCGACGACCGCGAGTGCGACGAGCTTGTTCATCGGGTCGCTCCCGCCGGGCGCGCCGCGCCGGGCTGAGACAGGGGGGATTGTGGCGTGGGCTGGCCACTCTGTCGCTGTGGCTGAAGCGGCCCCGGGCGGGCGCCGTCCAGGTTCAGGAACGGCACCATGCCCTGCAGGTTGTTGTCGATCAGGATGGTCGGGTTGCGGCGCAGCACCTCTTCCATCGTCTCGATGTACAGGCGGCGCACCGTCACGTCCTGTGCCGCCTGGTAGGCGGACAGCACGGAGAGGAAGCGCTGCGATTCACCGCGGGCGCGGGAGATCTGGCTTTCACGGAAACCCTCGGCTTCCTGCACCAGGCGCTGGGATTCACCGCGGGCGGCGGGGATGATGCCGTTGCGGTAGGATTCCGCCTCGTTCCGCGCACGCTCGCGGTCCGCGCCGGCGCGCTGCACGTCGATGAAGGCGTCCACCACCCGGGCGGGCGGCTGCGCGTTCTGCAGCTGCACCTGGGTGATCTCAACGCCGGCCTGGTACTGGTCCATGATCCCCTGGGTACCGGCCCGTACCGCCTGCTCGATCTGCGCTCGCGCCTCGGTCAGGGCGGGCTGGATCGGGGTGCGGCCGATGACTTCGCGCATCACGCTCTCGGCGGCGGATTTCACCGTGGCCTCGGGGTTGCGGGTGTTGAACAGGAAGGAACCGGCATCGCGGATGCGCCAGAACACGGCGAAGTCGATGTCGATGATGTTCTCATCGCCCGTCAGCATCAGGCTTTCTTCCAGCACGTCGCGCGCCGGAACCGGGCGGACGAGGGTGCCGGCATCGGCCGCGGCGCGGAAGCCGACATCGATGCGGTTGATGCGGGTGACGCGCGGCGTGGTCACGCTCTCGACCGGCCAAGGCAGGTGGTAGTTCAGGCCCGGCTGGGTGGTCTGGGTATAGGCGCCGAAGCGCAGCACGATACCCTGTTCATCCGCCTGCACCCGGTAGATGCCGGAAGCGAGCCAGGCGCCCACCAGCAGCAGCGCCAGCAGGCCGATGCCTGCACCGCCAAGGCCGCGCGGCAACAGGCGGCGCGCGGCATCCTGGGCCTGGCGAATCATGTCATCGAGGTCGGGTCCGCGGCCGCCGCCGCCGCCCTGGCCTCCGCCCGAAGGCGGCTGCGGCTGCCCCCAGGGGCCGCCGCCGGGCCTGGGATTGCCCCAGGGGCTCGGTCCGCCGCTGCTGTTCCACGCCATAGGGCTTTAGGCCTCCTGCAAACTTACCAAGACTATTGCCACGCCCATTCCGGGAAAGGGAGGGGTGCAGCGACGTTACCAACGGTCCATATGGTGCGCGCCTGTCCCAGTTGAACCGTCCGTGAAGTCGGTCCGGCGGAATACCCTGCCCGGCGTGTCCCGGACGGGCCAGGCCGGAACCACATGGGGCCGACTGCCGGGGGGGGCCAATTGCCGGGGCCGATTGCCGGGGCCGATTGCCGGGGCCAGTTGCCGGACGTCATGTGCCGGGAGTGCGGCGCCGGGCACATGGCGTGCTACGCACCGGGCCGATGGGCGCGATATCGTACGGAACAGAGGGTAATTCAAGCGATGAGCGAAGGGCTGGAGCAGCAGGTCAGGGCCGCGCTGCGCGGTGTGCGCGACCCGGTGAGTGGCCAGGATGTGGTCAGCGCCGGCATGGTCGATGGCCTGACGGTGAAGGCCGGCATGGTGCAATTCGCCCTTCAGGTGCCGCGGGAGCGGGCGCGGGAGAGTGAGCCGCTGCGCGCCGCCGCCGAACGCGCCGCCTCCGGCGTGCCCGGCGTGCTGTCCGCCACCGTGGTGCTGACGGCGCACCGGGCCGAGCCGCCGCCCGCCGCGCCATCCCGCAAGGCGCCACCCGGCGGCACGCCGGGCCAGGGGCAGATGCTGCTGCCGGATGTGGCGGCGATCGTCGCCGTGGCCTCCGGCAAGGGCGGCGTCGGCAAATCCACCACCGCGGTCAACCTGGCCGTGGCGCTGGCGCTGCAGGGGCTGAAGGTCGGCCTGCTGGATGCCGACATCTACGGCCCGTCCCTGCCGCAGATGCTGGGCACCCGCGAACGTCCGCGCACCGAGGGCCAGCGCATCATCCCGCTATCCCGCTGGGGGCTGAAGGCGATGTCCATCGGCTTCCTGGTGGAGGAGGAGACGCCGATGATCTGGCGCGGCCCGATGGTGATGGGCGCGCTGGAACAGCTGATGGGCCAGGTGGAGTGGGGCACGCTCGACATCATGATCGTCGACATGCCGCCCGGCACCGGCGATGCGCAGCTGACCATGAGCCAGCGCGTGCCGCTGGCCGGTGCCGTGATCGTCTCCACGCCGCAGGATGTGGCGCTGCTGGATGCGCGGCGCGGGGTGAAGATGTTCGAGCGGGTGGGCGTGAAGGTGCTCGGCCTGATCGAGAACATGGCCTTCTTCTGCTGCCCGAATTGCGGCCACCAGACGGATATCTTCGGCCATGGCGGCGCGAAGGCGGAGGCGGCGCGGCTCGGCGTGGAATTCCTCGGCGAGTTGCCGCTGAAGCTGGCGATCCGCGAGCTGGCCGATGCCGGCACGCCGATCGTCGCCGCCCGGCCGGAAACGCCGGAGGCGCAGGCCTACCAGGCCATCGCCACCCGCCTGCGAGAGAAGCTGGCCGAGAATGCCGCGGCGGCCGGCGGGCCGAAGATCGTCATCGCGTAACGGGCATCGCGATGTTCAGCGCGTGGCCAACATCGCATCCGTCTCCGCCGCCACCGGCATGGCCGGGGCGGCGCCGGGGCGGGTGCAGGCCAGCGCGGCGGCGGCTGCGGCGCGGCGCATCGCCTGGATCAGTGGCAGGCCACGGTCCAGCCCCGCCGCCAGCACGCCGCACCAGGTATCGCCGGCACCGGTGGTGTCCACCGGCTCGATCGGAAAGCAGGGAATGGTGGCGAGGCCGGCCTCGGTCGCCGCCTCCGCCCCCGCCTCCCCGCGCGTGATCGCGACGGCCGTGCCGAGGGCCAGGTGCAGCGCGGCCACGCTGGCCTCCGTGCCGAGGCGGGCGGCCAGCACCGCCGCCTCATGCTCGTTCAGTACCAGCAGATGCAGGGCGCGCAGCACCTCGAGCGGCAGTTCCCCGGGCGGGGCAAGGTTCAGGATGCACTGCGCGCCACGTTCAGCCGCCCGCAGCACCAGCGCCGCCACTTCTTCGGCCGGAACTTCCATCTGCAACAGCAGGATGACGCCGGGATGCAGCGCCGCATCCTCCACCTGCGCCGCGCGCGCCATCAGGTTGGCGCCGGGGGCGACGGCGATCTGGTTGCGGCCCTCACGGTCCACGCAGATGCTGGCGCAGCCGGTCGGCGCATCCACCACGATCAGGCGGGACAGATCCACCCCGGCATCGCGCATCGCGCCGGTGGCGACCACGGCCAGGCCATCGCCGCCGACGCAGCCGGCAAACGCCACCTGCGCGCCATCCCGCGCCGCCGCCACCGCCTGGTTGGCGCCCTTGCCGCCCGAGGATTGCTGGAAGCCGTCACCCAGCACGGTCTCCCCGGGCGCCGGCAGGTTCGGGACGGTGAAGACGAGGTCGGTATTGGCCGAACCAAAGACGAGGATGCTCATTCCCGGAACATGCGCCCGGCGCGGGCGCGGTCATAGAGTGTTGCGATCAGCGTTTCGAACACCGGGGCAACCTGGCGGGCGGGGTTCATGCGACCGTGGGTGGCCGCTTCGGCGATGCCCGCATCGCGCCAATGGCCGGTGCCGATGACGCCCTGCAGAAAACCCTGGGCGCGGTCGCAGGCCATGGCGAAGCGGGCCTCCGGCGTCGCATTATCCTCGAATTCCTCCCACAGCCCGCGCAGCCGCTGGCCAAGATCGGGCGGCAGGCGGGCGAAGACGATGTCGGCCGCCGCCTTTTCCCGCGCCGCCTGGGTCAGCAGATGCGCCTCGTCATAGGCGAAGGTATCGCCGGCCTCGATCTCGACCAGGTCGTGGGCGGCGATCATCGCCAGCGTATGGCCGAGGTCGGGGCGCGGCTCCGGCATGTCGCCATGCAGCAGCACGGCGACGAGGGCCACGTTCCAGCAATGCTCGGCCGAGTTCTCGCGGCGGGCGGCGCCATTCGGATTGGCCGTCTCGCCGCGCCGCTCGATGTGCTTCAGCCGATCGGCGAGCGCCAGGAACTCGATCAGCGCGGTGGTGCGGTCGCTCATAGCCCGGCCGTCCAGCGGCCGAGCAGGAAGCCGAACAGCACCGCGCCGCCGAGCAGCGCGAAGATCTCGCCGAACATGGCATGCGCCAGCGGCAGGCCAAGGGTGATCAGCGCCACCAGCAGCGCCACCTTCCACCAGCGGGCGAGCCATTCCGGCCGCGCCGGCGCGCGGCCCTTGGCGCGTGAGGTGGCCGGGCGGGCGCGCGGCGCACGCCGGGCGGTGGGGCTAGTCGCCACGGCCGAGGGTTTCCATCAGCTCCCGCCATTCCCGCTTGGACAGGCCGGACTCCGGCTGCGCCACCGCCTCCCCCGCCAGCATCCGGCGGAGGATGCCGAGCATCTGGGCGGAGAAGGTGACGGCGCCGAGCCGGTAGTCGCGGAAGGCGCCGCTGGCGATCGGCACCCAGGCCTCGGCGCTCTGCATCATCGCCTCGGCATAGACGCGGATTTCGTACTGGGCATGGGCGTCGGCGCGCAGCGAAAGGAAGTTGAACAAATTGTGGAGGTCGGTCTTCCAGTACCATTGGGTATAGGCGTTCAGCGTCAGGTTCATCCGCGCCAGCTCGCGCGCCAGACCGGGGCGGCCGGGGTCGATGGGCTGGCCCTGCTCATCCTCGTTCAGCATGTCGAGGTAGTGGTCGTAGTTGCGGGTCGCATCCTCCCGCAGCAGGTCCAGCACGCGCGCGGCCTGGTCGCCTTCCAGCACCTCGCCGCGGCCCTGGCGGTTGATGGCGGATTGTGCCGCCAAATGTTCCGGTGCGGGGATGTAGAATTCGCGGTCCAGAATCGAGTAGCGGGCCGAGTATTCGTTCACATTTGCGGTGCGATGGCGGATCCATTGCCGGGCGACGAAGATCGGCAGCTTCACGTGATACTTGATCTCGCACATCTCGAACGGGGTCGAGTGGCGGTGGCGCATCAGATAGCGGATCAGGCCACGATCCTCCGTCACCGCGCGGGTGCCGCGGCCGTAGGAAACGCGGGCGGCCTGCACGATGGCGGCGTCATCGCCCATGTAATCGACCACCCGGACGAAGCCGTGGTCGAGCACCGGCGTGGCGGTGAACAGCATGTCTTCCAATGCCGGCACGGTGGGCCGCCGGGTCGCATGCGCGGCGCTACGCGCGGCGTCGATTTCCTGCTGTTGCGCGTCGGTGAGCGCCATGACGAGTCGTCCAAAGGTCAGAGTTTGCGCTTCACTAGCCTACGGCGGCGGGCGCGGCACCCCCTTTGCGGATCGTCGCGACACCCCTGGATTTCGCCCCGGCAAGCGCCTACATAGGGTCCGTCGCCTCGGCGACTATGGTGATAAACGCGACCTGGAATAATCGTTGCGGACCCGGGGGCAGTGCCCGGCGCCTCCACCACTCTCCCTCGGGAGGATATGGGGGCGAAACAGCTTCGACGCGCGTGGTAAAGAGGTCGTTTTTGCCCGGCATTGTACCGCCGTTATCGGGCTAATCTCTAAGTGCGAACGACAATAGCCGCGAGGCTTACGCACTCGCTGCCTGAATAAGGTAAGCGCGGTTCGGGGGGCACCGGGCAACAGAAGCCCCCTACTTAACTTCCTCCTCCCCTTTCGCGCGCCTGCCCACCGGCTTATGGTCCCGCCAAAGGGATGCAGACATGAGCGACGACGCGCAGACGGCCGAAAGCCTGATTCCGTATGAGCGGTGGACCGACGACGCGCTGCGCGAAGTGGTCATCCGCGCCATCGAACTGGCGGCCAGCAGCGGCCTGCCCGGCGAACACCACTACTACATCACCTTCCGCACGGACCATCCGGGCACGCGTGTGCCAGGCCATCTGAAGGCGCGCTACCCGCAGGAAATGACGGTGGTGCTGCAACACCAGTATGAAGGCCTGGCGGTGGACCGCGCCGGGGGCAGCTTCACCGTCCGGCTGCATTTCGGCGGCGTGCCCTCCACGCTGGTGATCCCCTTCGTCGCGCTGACCGGCTTCGCCGACCCTGCCGTGCGCTTCGGCCTGCGCTTCCAGACCACGCAGGATGCAGTCGCGGAGGAACCGGCGGAGGCCGAGGCGGAACAGCCCGCCATCCCGGCCGCGCCGGAGGCCCCGGCCCAGGTGGTCAGCCTGGACGCCTTCCGGCGCCGCCCGGCGCGGGACTGACCACCGCAACCTGTAGAAATCCTCGTTCGGTTGTCCTGGCGCCGGACTCCCGTGGAGAATGGCAATGACTGCACCGCTCGACCTCGACTCGCCCGTGATCGCGCCGACCCGGCCGGAGGGCTTTCGCTACAGCCCGATGTATCCGCTGGGGGCAGATGCCACCCCCTATCGCAAGCTGGACATCGCCGGCGTCAGCACCGCGACCTGCGACGGCCAGACCGTGCTGAAGATCAAGCCGCAGGCGCTGGAAGAACTGGCCTTCGCCGCCTGCCGCGACGTCTCCCACCTGTTGCGTCCGGCGCATCTGGCCCAGCTTGCCAAGATTTTGCAGGACCCCGAGGCCAGCCCGAACGACCGATTCGTGGCGCTGGACCTGCTGAAGAACGCCAATATCGCCGCCGGCGGCGTGCTACCGATGTGCCAGGACACCGGCACCGCCATCGTTTTCGGCAAGAAGGGCCAGCGCGTCTGGGTCGAGGGTGATGAGGAGGAGGCGCTGAGCTACGGCGTCCACCGCACCTATACCGAGACCAATCTGCGCTATTCGCAGATGGCGCCGCTGACCATGTGGGACGAGGTGAACACCGGCAACAACCTGCCGGTCGAGTTCTCCATCATGGCCCAGCCGGGCGATGACCACGCGGATGAGATGAAGCTGATGTTCGTCCTGAAGGGCGGCGGATCGGCCAACAAGACCTTCCTGTACCAGCAAACCCGCGCGGTACTGAACAAGCCGAAGCTGCTGGCTTTCCTCGAGGACAAGATCAAGACGCTGGGGACCAGCGCCTGCCCGCCCTATCACCTGGCCATTGTCATCGGCGGCACCAGCGCGGAGGCCAACCTCAAGACGGTGAAGCTGGCCTCGACCAAGTGGCTGGACGCGCTGCCGACCGAGGGCAGCAAGGCGGGCCACGCCTTCCGCGACGTGGAATTCGAGGCCGAGGTCCACAAGCTGACGCAGAATCTCGGCATCGGCGCGCAGTTCGGCGGCAAGTACTTCTGCCACGACGTCCGCGTGGTGCGCCTGCCGCGGCATGGCGCCTCGCTGCCTATCGGTATCGGCGTGTCCTGCTCCGCGGATCGGCAGATCAAGGCAAAGATCACGCCGGAGGGGGTGTTCCTGGAGGATCTGGAGCACGAGCCGGCCAAGTATCTGCCGGAGGCGACGGATGACATCCTCGGCGGCGATGTGGTGCGGATCGACCTGAACCAGCCGATGGCGGCGATCCGGGCGGAGCTGTCGAAGCATCCGGTGAAGACCCGCGTCTCGCTGACCGGCACGGTGGTGGTGGCGCGCGACATCGCCCACGCCAAGCTGCAGGAACGGCTGGATCGCGGCGAGGGCCTGCCGGACTATCTGAAGAATCACCCGGTCTACTACGCCGGCCCCGCCAAGACCCCCGATGGCTACGCCACCGGCAGCTTCGGCCCGACCACCGCCGGGCGCATGGACAGCTATGTGGAGGCCTTCCAGAAGGCCGGCGGCAGCCTGGTGATGCTGGCCAAGGGCAACCGCAGCAAGGCGGTGCTGAAGGCCTGCCAATCCTACGGCGGCTTCTACCTCGGCTCCGTCGGCGGCCCCGCCGCCCGGCTGGCACAGGACTGCATCCGCAAGGTCGAGGTGCTGGAATACCCCGAGCTTGGGATGGAGGCCGTCTGGCGCATCGAGGTCGAGGATTTCCCGGCCTTCATCGTCGTCGATGACAAGGGCAACGACTTCTATGAGGGGCTGGAATAGCCCCTCCCCGGTTCAGCGCGGGCGGATATCCACCACCCGCACTTCCTCATCCGCCCGCGCCTCGAAGACCAGCCCGGCCTTGCCCGCATTGACGGATCGCAGGATGCCGACGCCGATGATCAGCGCCTCGTCCGCCGTATGCCGCACCAGATCGGCAAGTTGGCGGGCGCGCTCCGTATCGTCCAGCGTACCCCGCGCACGCTGGATCAGCGCATCCGTCTCCGGCGTGCCGGCCCCCGTGAAGTTCAGCGCGCCGAGGCCCGTCACCACGCCACGGCGGTGGATCTGCGATCCGATGAGGTAGGAGGTCTCGCCGGTCAGCGAGCCGAAGACCGTCACGAAAACCCCGTAGTCACGCCGGTTGCGGCGCGGCAGGAAGTTCGCCTGCGGCACCACCTCCACCGTGGTGCGGATGCCGATGCGCGTCCAGGCGGCGGCGATCGCCTGGCACACGCGCGGCGTGCGGTTGGGTGAGCAGAACAGGTTCAGCCCGAAACCCTGCCCCCAGCCAGCCTCCGCCAGCAGCGCCCGCGCCGCGACGAGGTCTGCCGCCGGCACCGGGCGATCGGCGATGGCGCCGAAGATGAAGGGCGGCACCGCCTGGTCCGTCGGGTCGGCAAGACCCTCCAGGATGGTCTGCGCGATGCCCTGCCGGTTCAGCGAAAGCGACATGGCGCGGCGCACCCGCGCATCCTTCATCGGATTGCGGCCGCCGGCCTCGATGCCCGGCGCGTCGTCCCGCTCCACATCCGGGTAGATGTTCACCGCATAGATCGAGGGTCCGGTGAACAGCGCCAGGCGCTGGTCGCCGCGGATGCGCGCGGCATCCTGCAGCGGCACGTTGTTGATGAAATCCACATCGCCGGCCAGCAGCGCACCGACGCGGGCGGCATCATTGGGAATCGGTGTCATGGTCACCGTGTCCCACGGCACCGCGCCGCCCCACCAATCCTCGTTCCGGCGCAGCACCAGGGGGTCATTGGCGCGCCAGCCTCCCAGCCGGAACGGCCCGGTGCCGATCACGGCGCGGCCCGAATTGAATTCGGGGTTGCCGAGATCGGCAACAGATTTCGGCACGATGAAAATCTGCGTCAGATTGGTCGGCAGGTTCGGCACCGGGCCATCGGTGCGGACGCGGAAGGTGAGGTCATCCACCACCTCCACCCCGGTCACGCCGGCCAGGTAGATGGTGTAGGGGTTCGGGTTGCCCGGCACGTTCGGCACCCGGGCGAAGGAGGCCGCGACATCCGCCGAGGTCAGCGGCGCGCCGTCGTGAAAGCGCACGCCGGGGCGGAGCTTGAACTCCCAGGTGGTGTCGTCGACCACCCGCCAGGATTCCGCCAGGCCCGGCTGAACCGCCATGGTGGCATCGCGCATCACCAGCGTGTCGAAGATGTTCCGCAGCGCCCCGGTATTGGCCAAATTGAGCAGCCAGTGCGGGTCCAGGGTGCTCGGCGGTGCCTGGATGCCGATCCGCAGCGTCTGCGCCTCGGCGGGGCGCGCGAACAGCCAGGCCGGTGCGGCCAGCAGCGACAGGCCCAAGGCGAGGCGCGGAACCAGACGTGTGACAAAGCCCATGCAACGCAATCCTTCCTGCCACACGCCCCCGCCGGGCGCCGCGGCGGCAGGATGGCACCAATCCGGCGCGAGGTGCACCGGGCCAGGCGCTTTTCCTCCGGCCGCACGAGGCGCCGCCAGAGGCGGGCCTTCCTGCCGCGGCGCCGCTGGGATATGCCTTCCCCACCCTTCAGCCCCACAGCCGGGAATCCACCCTGACATGGCCCGTAGCCGCATTTCCTCAGGCAGCCGGTTCGAAGAAGAAATCGGCTATTCACGCGCCGTCGTCGATGGCGACTGGATTTTCGTATCCGGCACCACCGGCTACGACTACGCCACCATGACCATCGCCCCCGGCGTGGTGGACCAGTGCGAGCAGACCTTCCGCAACATCGATACCGCGCTGCGCCAGGCCAATGGGCGGATGGAGGATGTGGTGCGCGCCGTCTTCCTGGTGCCGGATCGCGCCGATTGGCCGCTGTGCTGGCCGGTGGTGAAGAAATGGCTCGGCCGCGCGCGCCCGGCCTCGACCATGATGGTGGTCGGCCTCCAGACGCCGGAGATGCGCATCGAGATCGAGGTGACGGCCCGGCTGCGCCGCCGCGACGGGGACAAATAGGCCCATGCGCTTCGCCGTCGATCGTCTCGACCACCTCGTCATCACCTGCGCCGAGGTGGAGATATCCGCCAACTGGTACCAGCGCGTGCTGGGCATGGAGCGCGACAGCTTCGGTGAGCCGCCGCGCATCGCGCTGAAATTCGGCGGCCAGAAGATCAATCTGCGGCCGCGCGGCGCCACACAGGTGGAATGGTTCTCCTCCGTCGTCGCGGAACCGGGGACGCAGGACCTGTGCTTCGTTGTCACCGTCTCGGCGGAGGATATCGCGGAACATCTGCGCAGCTGCGGCGTGACGGTGGAACTGGGGCCGGTCGCCAAGCAGGGCGCGCTCGGCCCGATCACCTCCGTCTATTGCCGCGATCCGGACGGCAATCTGATCGAGATCGCCACCTATGGCGACCGATTCACGGAATAACCATCCGTGATGGGCGTGGCCCCCTGCCGCGCCCCATCTCCTTCCCCGGAGGAGACCCGCATGACCCAGGCGACCCGCACCGAGACCGACAGCCTCGGCACCATCGAGATTCCGGCCGACCGCCTGTGGGGGCCGCAGACGGAACGCGCGCGACTGCTGTTCCGCATCGGCTCGGAGCGTTTTCCACCGGGGCTGATCCGCGCCGTGGGGCTGCAGAAGCAGGCGGCGGCACAAGCCAATGAGCAGTTGGGCGAATTGCCGGCCAACCTCGCCCGCCCGATCGCGGCGGCGGCGGCGGAGGTGGCGGCAGGGCGGCATGATGCCGAATTCCCGCTGCCGGTCTGGCAGACCGGCTCCGGCACCCAGACCAACATGAATGCCAATGAGGTCATCTCGAACCTCGCCAACCGGGCGCTCGGGCAGCCGCTCGGCGCTCGCCACCCGGTGCATCCGAACGACCATGTGAATCGCGGGCAGTCCTCCAACGACAGCTTCCCGACCATGATGCACATCGCGGCGGCGGAGGCGGTGGCGGGGCGGCTGATCCCGGCGCTCGGCACGCTGCATGCCAGCCTGGACCGCCGGGCGAAGGAATGGGCCGGGCTGGTGAAGATCGGCCGCACCCACATGATGGATGCGGTGCCGGTCACCCTCGGCCAGGAAGCCGCCGCCTGGGCCTGCCAGGTGGAACTGGGCATCGCCCGGCTGCGGGATGCGCTGCCGCGGCTGATGCCGCTGGCCCAGGGCGGCACCGCCGCCGGCACCGGGCTGAACACGCATCCGGATTTCGCCGCGACCTTCGCCGGCATCGTCGCCGACCTCACCGGCCTGCCCTTCACCGCCCACCCGAACCCCTTCGAGGGCATGGGCGCGCATGATGCGCTGGTGGAACTGTCCGGCGTGCTGAACACCCTGGCTGTCTCGCTGAACAAGATCGGCAACGATGTGCGCCTGCTCGGCAGCGGGCCGCGCGCCGGGCTGGCGGAGCTGGTGATCCCGGCCGACGGCCTGTCCAGCAGCATCATGCCGGGCAAGACCAACCCGACGCAGTCGGAGGCGCTGACCATGGTCTGCGCCCAGGTGATGGGCAACCACGTCACCGTCACCATCGGCGGCGCGCAGGGGCATCTCGAACTCAACGTGTTCAAGCCCGTGATCATCCAGGCCGTGCTGCAATCGGCGGGCCTGCTGGCCGATGTGGCCGAAAGCTTCGCCACCAACATGGTGGACAAGCTGGAGCCGAACCAGGCGAAGCTGGCCGACAACCTCGGCAAGTCGCTGATGCTGGTCACCGCGCTGAACCCGCGCATCGGCTATGACAAGGCGGTGGCGATCGCCAAGCTGGCCCTGGCCGAGGACATCACCCTGAAGGCCGCCGCCGCCCGCCTCGGCCATGTCAGCGAGGAAGACTTCGACCGCTGGGTGCGGCCGGAGGATATGCTCAGCCCCGGCGGCACGCTGGCCGGCGGCGGGTGAGGCATCTGCGAAAGCGGTCCTTCCGCCTGGCCGGGCACCGCACCTCGGTCGCGCTGGAGCCGGAATTCTGGGTGGTGCTGGAAGCCCTGGCGGCGCGGCACGGCCTGAGCCTGGCCGCGCTGGTGGCCGGGGTGGATGCGGCCAGGCCCGTGCCGGACCTGCCGCTGGCCAGCGCGCTGCGGGTGCATGCGCTGGCCCATGCGGGGGCGCTTCAGGCCGGCAGCCTGGCGTCATAATCCTGCTTCAGCCGCTGCCAGCCTTCCCAGAAGGCCGGCGGCTGCCGCCCATGCACCTGGGCCAGCAGCAACTCCAGATGCATGTGCCAGCCGGCGGAGACGTTCAGCAGCGTGCCGCGATCCGGCACCCGGCTGTGAATCAGGGTCAGCAGCACCTGGCTGCCCTTCGGCTGCAACTCGAAGGACACCTCGCCGCCCTGGCCCCAACTGATAACCAGAAGCCGCGGCGGGTCCAGCGCCAGGATGCGGCTCTGCAGGCGGTGCTCCTCGGGGAAGCCGGGCGGGCGCGGGCTGGGCGGGTCGTTCAGCTCGCCATTGCGCCAGACCAGCTCGAAGGGCGCCCCGACCGCCAGGGTCATCTCACCGGCCGCCAGCCATTTGCGGCGCAGCTCCGATTCGGTGATCCAGGCCCAGCAACGCTCGATGGGGCCGGGCAGCAGGCGCTCGATCTTCAGCGTGGCGGGCTCGACCAGCACGCCATGCGGCTCCAGGGTCACGATCTCGGTCATCA
>NZ_JAUYTS010000225.1 GCF_030695085.1 Falsiroseomonas sp.
ATCAACGCCCAGAACTGCGTCCACTGCAAAACCTGCGACATCAAGGACCCGTTGCAGAATATCGACTGGAAGACCCCGGAAGGTGGCGGTGGCCCGAACTACATCGGCGGGATGTAGCGCCGCCGCGCCCGTCCGCCTGGCATGAGCGCGGCCATCGGCGTGGCGCCTTCCCGCCGGTCCGCCGCGCGGCGGGCGCCGGTCCGGCTCGCGCAGCCCTTCGTGGTGGTCGGGCTGCTGCTCGGCCTCGCGGCCGATCCGGCGCAGCCGGTGCTGCCGCTGGCCGGGCTTCTGGCGCTCGGCCTGGCACTGGGGCTGGCCCTGGCGCTGGCCGCCCGGGCGCAGCGCGCGGCCGGCATGGTGGCCGGGCTGCTGCTCGGCCTGGCGGGCATTGCCGCGGCGCAGATTTCGGCAGACGGGCCGCGCGGGCTGCTGGCCACACATGTCCCGCCGGTCGCCATCTGGCAGGCGGCGGCGCTGGGCCTGCCGCCACCGCCACCCTGGCCGGAGGACCGCCTGCGCGCCGCACTGGACGCGCCGCATCCCCGCCCGCTGCCCTACCCGGCTTCCTCGGATGAGTATCTGTTCAACGCCCTGGCGCTGGACGCACGCGGTGACCGGCAGGGCGCCGCCACGGCACTGCTGGCCGCCCTGGCGCGGCGGGAGACGCCGCGGCCGGATGCGCTGCTGCTGCACGCGGCGCTGAACGGCTGGGCGGATGCGCGGCGGATCCTGGATACGGCCCCGCTCCCCCCGGACGCTGGCACGCTGCTGGCGGCGCTGCGCCTGCCGGGTGCCCCCGCCCGGGTCGCGGCGCTGGATGCCATCCTGGCCGGATCATCCGCCAGCGGCCCGGATGCACTGCTTGCCCTGGCCGCGCTGGCCCATGCCCGCATCGCCGCCACCCTGCCCGAAGGGCCCACCGTGGCGGAAGCGGCGCGCATTGCCCCGGCGGTGGAGGCCTTCGCCGATGAAGCCCGCTTCACCGCCTTCGCGGATCAGTTCCTCGACCCCCACCGCGCCCGGCTGCTGCGCCAGGGCGTTCTCGCGCTGGATTGGGTGCGGGATGTCGCGTCGCGGCGCCTGACCGTCACCACCCTGGTGCCGCCGCCCGGCCTGCCGGGCCAGCCGATCCTGCTGCGCCTGGGCCTGCCGGAGCCGGCCCGCGCCGTGCAGCTTCGCCAGGGCGAGGCCTGGGTGGAGGTGTCGCGGGAAGATGGCGTGCCCACGCTGCGCCTGCCGCGCCCCTTCGCGCCGCAACGCCTGGTGCTGCGCTACCTGGACCGGGACGGCGTGGCAGCGGCCGAACTGGTGCATGATTTCGACCCGGCCAGCGCCATCCGCGCCCAGGCGCAACAGGCGCTGCGCCGCCAGGGGCCCTTCGCCCTTTACCAGCCCGGCTGGACCGCGCCCGGCCAGGTGAACCCCCTGCCCATCGCCGGCGCGTTGCGCGCGGGGCTGCGTGCCATCGAGTGGTGGACCGAGATCGAGCCGGTCCCGCGGCGCGTGCCGGTGGAGGTGCCGGATGCGGTGCTGCTGGCCGGCGATACGCCGCGCATCCTGGTGGAGATCACCCCGCCGGAGGCAGCGCGCCTGCTCGGCCTGGCCGCGATCTATGCCGATGGCAGCCGCGGCGAGCCGGTGATCCAGCCGATCCGCTGAAGGCTGCCCCCTTCCCGCGCCGCCCGGTTGCGGGCAGAGGACACCACCACCCCCATCCGGAGATTCCCCGACCATGACCCATCAGGCCCCCGCCGGCTTCCAGCACGGCATCACCGCCGCCGCCGCCCGCACCATCCTGGACGCGACCCTCGCCAAGGGGCGGGAGCTGGGCCTCGCGCCGCTGACCGTGGTGGTGCTCGATGCCGGCGGCCAGCTCAAGGCGGCGCTGAAGGAAGATGGCAGCAGCCTGCTGCGGCCGGATATCGCCTGGGGCAAGGCCTATGGCGCCATGGCGCTCGGCTTCGGGTCGCGCGAGATGGCGCGGCGCAGCCAGTCCATGCCCGGCTTCATGAATGCGCTGTCGGACCTCGCTTCCGGCCGCGCCGTGCCGGTGCCGGGCGGCGTGCTGGTGCGCGCGGCGGATGGCGCGGTGCTGGGCGCCGTCGGGGTCTCGGGCGATGTCTCGGACAAGGACGAAATCTGCGCGGTCGCCGGCATCCAGGCCGCCGGCCTCATCGCCGATACGGGCGACGCGCCGGCCTGATCGCCCACGGTCCCAGGTGGCCGTTCGAAAACACCGGCGGGTCGGCTCCCGGGGTGCTCGAACGGTCACCAACCCGCGTCAGCGCGGCCCGCGGGCGCGGTTCAGGGCGAGTTCCTCCGGCGTCAGCTGCAGGCTGATCCGCACCGTGTAGTCCACGGCGCGGACGCCCTGGCCGAGCGGCACGGTCAGTCGGGCCGTCTGGCCCTGGATGGTGCTGCGCACCACATTGGGGCCGAAGGTGACGCGGCTGGTGAAGGCCTGGCGGTCCAGCACGGTGGCATCGCCGGCATCCGTCAGCGCGACGAACCAGGGAATGTCCAGCATCCGGCCTTCCGCCGCCGGGCCACGCTCCACCTCGAAGCGCGGGGTCACGCGCACGGCCAGGGCGCCGCGGTCACGGCTGGCGAAATCGCAATTCGCCTGGAAGCCGGCGATCCGCGCATCGGCGGTCAGCGCCGTCAGGTCGCCACTGGCGCCGCCACGAAAGCGGGTGAGGTCCGCGCCATCGGCCAGGATGACGATGCGCGGGCAGGGCGCCTGGCTGGCGGACACGCCCTGGTCGCCGCCACAGGCCGCCAGCAATGCCAGCCCGGCCAGCGCCGCCACACCCATGCTGCTTCGTGCCATCACCGCACCCTTTTCCCATCGCCGCCGGCCACCTGCGAAGCGGAGCCTTTGAAGCAGGCCCCGCAGCCGGTAAGGTGGCACCAAGGCACCACGCTGCGTCTATCGCATCGCCGGCGCCGTCCGACCATCCCCGCCCCACAACCGGGGCGCAGCCCTGGGCCAAGACCCCCGGGGGCAGCGAGGCACCGAGCACCCCCATGCCCGACGAGAGGTTGGGGGGGGGGGGGGGGGGGGGGGGGGGGGGGGGGGGGGGGGGGGGGGGGGGGGGGGGGGGGGGGGGGGGGGGGGGGGGGGGGGGGGGGGGGGGGGGGGGGGGGGGG
>NZ_JAUYTS010000228.1 GCF_030695085.1 Falsiroseomonas sp.
CGGCTCCAGCCAGCAGATGTACGCCAATGCCCGCGAGCGCTGGCAGACCTCGGTCGCGGGCTTCCAGGACGCGCTGATGACCCAGGCGACCGTGATGGGCAACCTGACCGGAACGCGCGCCGAGGCCGAGACGCTGATGAGCCAGAGCCAAGGCGCGACCGGTGCGCTTCAGGCGGCGCAGGCGGGCAATCAGCTTCTCGCTCTCCAGTCGCAACAGATCGCAGACCTCACGGCCGTCGTCGCCGCCCAGGGCCGGGCAGAAGCCTTGGAGGCCGCACGCGTCGCCAGCGGCGAGGAGCAGGCCCGCGAGCAGAGGGAGCGCTTTTTGGCACCCGGCGTCGGCTATCAGCCCGGCTCCGCCCGCATGTTCCATGGTCCCTGAGAGCGTATCGTGGCGCCACATCCCTGCCGCCCCCTGGACGTGCCATGAACGGCACCGGCGTCATCGACAGCTTCCTCGACGTCTTCACCCGCTACATCGACAGCGGCTTCGGGCTGCTCGGCGGCGAGGTGGCCTTCCTTGCCGCGACGCTCATCGTCATCGACGTCACACTCGCCGCCCTGTTCTGGGCCTGGGGAGCCGACGACGACATCATCGCCCGCCTGATCAAGAAGACCCTCTTCGTGGGCGTCTTCGCCTGGATCATCGGCAACTGGAATTTTCTGGCTCAGGTCATCTTTGACAGCTTTGCCGGCCTCGGCCTGATCGCCTCTGGCTCGAGCATCACCGCCCAGCAGCTGCTCCAGCCCGGCCGCGTCGCGCAGGTCGGTCTCGATGCCGGGCGGCCGCTGCTCCAGGCGATCTCCGGATTGATGGGCTATATCTCCTTCTTCCAAAACTTCCTGCAGATCTTCGTCCTGCTCTTCGCCTGGGCGATCGTCCTGCTGTCCTTCTTCATCCTGGCGATCCAGCTCTTCGTGACGCTGATCGAGTTCAAGCTGACGACGCTGGCGGGCTTCGTGCTGGTGCCCTTCGGGCTGTTTGGCAAGACGGCCTTCCTCGCCGAACGCGTGCTCGGCAACGTCGTCTCCTCCGGCGTCAAGGTTCTGGTGCTGGCCGTGATTATCGGCATCGGCTCAACGCTCTTCACGCAGTTCACCGCGGGCTTCGGCGCCAACCAGCCGACCATCGACGAGGCGATGTCCATCGTCCTCGCCGCGCTGGCGCTGCTGGCACTCGGGATTTTTGGGCCGGGTATCGCCAATGGGCTGATCTCCGGCGGGCCGCAGCTCGGCGCTGGCGCGGCGGTCGGCACGGGCCTCGCGGCGGGGGGCGCCATGGTCGCCGGCGCGGCTGCCGTGCGCACGGGCGCGGCCGTGGTGGGTGCAGCAGGATCGGCCATCGGAGCCGGCGCGCGCGGCTCGGCCTACGCACTCGGCGCCGCGAGCACCGCCTACCGCAGCGGGGGCGCCTCGGGCGTTGCGATCGCCGCGGGCTCAGCCGCCATCAGCCCGCTGCGCAGCGTGGCGGGGAGCCTTCGCGCCAGCCACGCCGCCGGCAGCACGACTGTCTCCGACGCCGGCTCGCCGCCCGCCGACCCGCCACCATCCTCCGGTGCCCCGGCCTGGGCCCGCCGCATGCGGCGCGGCCAGGCGCTCAGCCACGGTGTCACGACCCTCGGCCACGCCATCCGCTCGGGTGACGGCGGCGGCGCCGGCACTTCCATCCGCCTCTCGGAGGATCGCTGATGTTCCGTCGCCCGTCCGTCCGCTACGGCCGCACCCCCGAGCCCGAGACGCCCTACCAGCGCGCCGCCCAGGCCTGGGATGAGCGCATCGGCTCCGCTCGCGTCCAGGCGCGCAACTGGCGCCTCATGGCGCTGGGTGAACTTGCCCTGATCGCCGGCTTGGCGGCCGCCCTGGTCTGGCAGTCCGCCCGGGGCACCATCGTGCCCTGGGTCGTGCAGGTGGACCGGCTCGGCGAGGCGCAGGCGGTCGCCCCCGCCGTCGCGAGTTTCCGGCCGACCGACCCGCAGATCGCCTGGCACCTTGCGCGCTTCATCGAACAGGTGCGCGGCATCGCCGCCGACCCGATCATCGTCCGCCAAAACTGGTTGCGCGCCTATGACTTCGCGACCGACCGCGGCGCGCTGGCGCTGAACGACTTCGCCCGCGTCAGCGACCCCTTTGGCCGTGTCGGGCGTGAGCAGGTCGCAATCGAGGTCTCCAGCGTCATCCGCGCCTCCGACGACAGCTTTCGCGTCGCCTGGATCGAACGGACCTACGAGAACGGGCAGCTCTCTCGTACCGAGCGCTGGACCGCGATCCTGACCATTGTCGTGCAGCCCGCACGCGATGCCGAGCGTCTGCGCAGGAACCCTCTCGGCATCTTCGTCCACGCCATCAACTGGTCACGGGAGCTCGGGCAATGAGGCAGGCACATATCATCCTGGCGCTGCTTCTCCTTGGCGCCTGCGCCTTCCGCCCGCCCGAGATCAGCTACGATGACGAGCCAATCCAGGCGACGCAGATACCGGAGCCGCCGCGATCGGTTGAGATCGTCGAGGTGCCAACGCCGCTACCGCTGCCAGGGCAGCTTCAGCGGCTCCCGCCCTCAAGGCGCACAGCCGAGCCGCCCGATCCCACCGTCCGAGTCAACCAGGCCAACGCCGCGGCCCGGGTACAGCCGCTCCGGGCTGGCTTTATCAACGCGGTGCAGGTCTACCCCTTCACGCCCGGCGCGCTCTACCAAGTCTACACAGCGCCCGGCCAGGTCACGGCCATCATGTTGCAGGAGGGCGAGACGCTGGTCGGCAATGGCCCCGTCGCCGCCGGCGACACGGTGCGCTGGATCATTGGCGACACCGAAAGCGGCACGGGTCCTGCGCGCCGCGTGCACATCATCGTCAAGCCAACGCGGCCCGACCTCACCACCAACCTCATCATCAATACCGACCGGCGCACCTACCTGCTGGAGCTGCGCTCCACCGAGCGCACCTTTATGGCCTCGGTCTCCTGGCAGTATCCGCAGGACGCGCTGATCGCTCTGCGCCGGCAGAATGCTGCGGCGCCCGTCGAGCAAGGACTCGATCTCTCGCGGCTGCGCTTCCGCTACGAGGTCGAGGGCGACAGCCCGGCCTGGCGGCCGCTGCGCGCCTTCGACGACGAGCGGCAGGTCTTCATCGAGTTCCCGCGCGGCATCGGCCAGGGCGAGATGCCGCCGCTCTTCGTCATCGGGCCGAAGGGCGAGGGGCAGCTGGTGAACTACCGCGTCCGGCAGAACTTCATGATCGTCGACCGGCTCTTCGCCGCGGCGGAGCTGCGCCTCGGCGACCGCCAGCAGCGCGTACGCATCGTGCGCACCGACGGCCGGGCGCGATGAGCGGGGCGGCACCGGAACGGGGCGGGAGCGAGCGCGACATCGCGGCGGCACTGCGCCTGCGCCCCGATCCGCCCAGGGTTATGCGGCTCTCCCGGCGGGTGTTGATTGGCCTTGGCGTCGCGGCCGGGCTCGGGATCGGCGGGGCGCTGATCGTGGCACTACAGAGCCGCAGCGGCGGCGAGGGCCCGCGCGAGCTCTACAGCACCGACAGGAATCCGGAGGCCGATGGCCTTGCCAACCTGCCGCGCGACTATGCGGGCATTCCGCAGCTGGGGCCGCCGCTGCCAGGCGATCTGGGCCGCCCGATCCTGCGCGCCCAGGAACGCGGTCAGCCGGTCGTGCCGCCGGCGATGCCGACAACCGCCGATCCTGCCGAGCAGCGCCGGCTACAGGAAATCGAAGCAGCGCGCACCAGCCGGCTCTTTGTGCAGGTCGAGGCGCGAGGTGCGCCGCGCGGCGCCGAGCCGGTCGGGCCGCAAGCTGTGGAACCCGGCGCATTGCCCATAGGCCAGGATGCGACCGATCGTCGCACCGCCTTCCTCGGAGGCCAGGCGGATCGGCGCACAACCTCAGCGGACCGCCTTCAGGCACCGGTTAGTCCGTTCGTCATCCAGGCCGGCAGCGTCATCCCCGCGGCGCTGCTCACCGGCCTCCGCTCCGACCTGCCCGGGCAGATCACCGCCCAGGTCACTGCAAACGTCTTCGACAGCCCAACGGGGCGGCATCTGCTCATCCCGCAGGGCGCGCGCCTGATCGGCGCCTACGACAGCCGGATCAGCTTCGGGCAGCGGCGCATCCTGCTGGCCTGGAACCGGCTGATTCTACCCAGCGGCCGCTCCATCGTGCTGGAGCGCATGCCGGGTACCGATGAGGCGGGCTATGCGGGGCTTGAGGACGGCGTCGACCACCATTGGGGACAGCTCTTTTTAGCCGCGGGCCTCGCGACACTGCTCAACCTCGGCCTGGAACTGGGCCAGGACGACGAGAGCGACATCGCCCGCGCCATCCGCGAAAGCGGCCAGGATACCGTCGGCCGCGCCGGCGAGGAGATCGTCCGCCGGCAGCTCTCGGTCCCGCCGACGCTGACCGTACGCCCGGGCTTCCCGGTCCGCGTCATCGTCCACCGCGATCTCGTGCTCGAACCGTATGGAGGCTGACCCATGCCGAAGCTAAAGCTCGGTCCGATCCTCGACGACCGTCCGGTCAAGCTCACCGTGGAGCTGCCGGCCGGACTGCATCGCGACCTGGTCGCCTACGCCGACGCGCTCTCACGCGAAACCAGCCAGCCGGTGGAGCCGACGAAGCTCGTAGCGCCGATGATGGCCAGCTTCTTGGCGAGTGACAGGGGGTTTCGCTCGGCCCGAAAGCCCGCGCCTAAGTCACGCATGCCGCAGCCTCAGACGCCGCCACGGGACCTCTGAGTGGCCCGAAGTAGCGCCAGGAACCGACGCAGGGCAGGGTTGTCTCGCTTGGGATCCCAATAGGCCGCAGCCTCCACCATCGTCGGCCCTGCCTCGTCACCGACTGGCCGGAACACGACGCCAGGATAGGATGCGCCCGAAGCGGACTCCGCGAGCACGGCAACGCCGAGCCCCGTGCCGACCAGGTTGAACATGCCCTCCCGACTGACATCGTGCGTCGCGAAGCGGGCTGGGTGCTCGTGAGGCAGCATCCTCTGGACCGTGGCGCGGGCCTCCCGTCCGGATCCACGGGATGTGGTGATGAATGTCTCGCCCGCGAGGCCCCGCCACGGGACCAGGTCCGAGGCGGAAAGGGGATGGCCCTCATTCAGGGCGACCATGCCTGTCTCCTGCCATAGTGCAAGTCGGTCCAGGCCCGTTTCGTCGTGGGGCCCGAGGAGGATCGCGACGTCTGTTCGGCCGCGGCGCAGTTCGCCAAGTAGGTGTTCGCGATCGCCCTCGACCACCGAAATTTCGACATGACGATTCCGTGCCACAAAGCGTAGGAGGGCATCGCGGAAGCGACCGCTCGAGGCCGAGAAGTAAGTGCCGATGACAAGCTGGCCGACCAGGCCAGAGCCCGCTGCTCGGGCTGCACCGGCCGCACCATCGAGCTCGGCTAGCATCCGGCGCGCGGCCTCCAAAAACCGAGCGCCCGCCGCGGTTGGCCGAAGACCTGACGTTCGCCGCTCGAACAGAGACACGCCCAGCTCATCTTCCAGAAGGGCGATCCGTCGGCTGACGACTGAAGCGGTAATGTTGGCGGCTTTAGCCGCGAGTCGAATGCTACCGTGACGCTCGACATGGATGGCGAGCTGAAGCGTCCGGAGATTGATCGATCCGTTTAGATGCCCTGGTACGGGGCCTAAACCGCGCTTTCCTTCCACCGCCACCGGCCACAATTTCGGCCGACCCCGACCCGCGCACGCCTTGGAGCGCAATCAACCTCAGCAGGACCGGCCTTGATTTAAAGGTTATCCTGCCGAACCTGCCTGAGCCTGCGATTTGGCTGCAATCACATTTCGGCGGGAAGGGCTGAGTTTGCGCGCTCGGGGGGGATCGGTAAGCCCCCCTTGCCTGACCGCGTGAGCGGTCGCCGGCTCAGAGTGTGGGCTCGAAACTGGCAGGCCAAGCCGCCGCGCATGCACCGACTAACTCAGGGCCGGTTTCAACCGCATGCTTCCGTGGTGCTTCCGTGCGCCTGCGCGACACGCTCCGGCCCGGAAGTGCTTCCACTAGCGCGTTGATTAGTGTAGATAAGTTGGCGGACCCGAAAGGATTCGAACCTTCGACCTCTGCCTTCGGAGGGCAGCGCTCTATCCAGCTGAGCTACGGGTCCACGCCGCGACTTCCATAGCCCGGTCGGGCAGGCTGGGGAAGTCCCGATCCGCGCCCGATCGGTGATGCCGGGCAGGCCCCCGCATGCCGCCCCGCCGCCCCGCCGCCAGCTAGGCGCCCAGCGCGCCGCGTGCGACACAGCCGCCATGCCCGATGCCCCCTTCGACCTGATCCTGTCGGATGTGCGCCTGGACGGGCGGCGCTGCGATCTCGGCCTGCGCGATGGCCGGCTGGCCCGCATCGCGCCGGCCGGCACGCTCACGGGCGGGCCGGTGGAGCCGGGCCGGGGCCTGCTAGCGCTGCCTGGCCTGGTCGATGGCCATATCCACCTGGACAAGACCTTCCTCGGCCTGCCCTGGCTGCCGCACCGGCCGGATGGCAGCGTCGCCGGCCGCATCGCCGCGGAAAAGACCCAGCTCGCCGCGATCGCGGAGCCGATGGCCCGCCGCGCCCGCCACCTGGTCGAGAGCATCGCCGCCCGCGGCACCACCGCCATCCGCACCCATGTCGATGTGGATGCCGGGGCGGGCCTCGCCGGCCTCAAGGCACTGCTGGCCCTGCGGGCGGAGGTCGCGCACCTGCTGTCCCTGCAGATCGTCGCCTTCCCGCAATCCGGCGTGCTGCGCCATGCGCGGGTGCTGGAGGATGCGGTGGCGGCCGGTGCCGATGTGGTCGGCGGCCTCGACCCCGCCTGCATCGATGAGGATATCGAGGCGCAGCTCGCCATCGTCTTCGGCATCGCCGAACGCCGCGGCGTGCCGATCGACATCCATCTGCACGATCCCGGCGAACTCGGCGCCTTCGAGCTGCGCCGCATTGCCGCCCGCACCCGCGCCGCCGGGCTGCAGGGCCGCGTCGCCGTCAGCCACGCCTATGCGCTGGGCCAGGTGGAGGAAGCCACGCTCGCCCGCACCGCCGCGGCGCTGGCGCTGGCCGGCGTCGCCATCATGACCAACGGCCCGGGGCCGGAGGCGATGCCGCCGGTGAAGCGGCTGGTGGCGGAGGGTGTCACGGTCTTCGTGGGCTCGGACAACATCCGCGACGCCTGGTCCCCCTATGGCAATGGCGACATGCTGGAACGCGCCCGGCTGGTCGGCTACCGCGCGGCGCTGCTGAGCGATGCGGAGCTGCGGCTCGGCCTCGATCTCGTCACCAGCGCGCCGGCGAAGGTGCTGGGCCTGCCCGATCCCACGCTGGCGGAGGGCGCGGCGGCGGACCTCGTGCTGGTGGATGCCGCGCATGTGCCGGAGGCGGTGGCGGCGGCGCCGCCGAGGGCGCTGGTGGTGAAGGCCGGGCGCATCACGGCGCGCGACGGGGTGCTGGCACGCTGAGACGCCTCCGCAACAACCCGGCCGCGGCGCTGGACCTGCGGTGGATATGGCCCGAGGATTGCTGGACCCGCGCCAGGCGACACGCTGGAGATTTCGCATGAGCCCTGCCGCCGCCGAGACGACCGATGCGCTGCCCGATGCGTTGAACCAGGCACGCCGGCTGAGCGCGGAGTTCGGGGAAACCCTGGCCAACCACGCCGCCATGGTGCTCTGGGCGCAACGCCAGCTTGGCGGGACCGAGGGCGATGCGCGGCGCTTCCTGGATGCTTATATCCGCGTCAACAACCTGGCGCCCATGCTGCCGCTGGATGCGCCGATCCTGCGCACCGATTGGACGGCACGGCTGGGCGACCGGCGGGCAGAAGCCGCCTACCGCGCCTTCTTCCGCGCCGAACTGGCCCGGCTGGGCAGCGCCGGCACGCTGCAGCGCCATTACCTGCCGCGGCTGTTGCCCGGCATTGCCGCCAGCGCGCTGCATGCGCTGATGCGCCTGGCCTATGCCCAGGATTCCGGCACCGAGGCGGAGGTGGCGGAAGCGCTGGGCTATTGGGCCGCGACCTACCTGCCCCTGGGCGAGGGGATCGGCGCCGCGCCGATCACGGACCAGCCCGCCGCGGTGCTGCTGCGCCTGGCGGAGGAACCAACCCTGCGTGCCATGGAATTCGATGACGGCCTGCTGTGGCACGCGATGCGCCGGACCGCCGCCATGCCCGCCTTCGCGCCAGTGCATGACTGGCTGGCGGTCTGCCCGGAGACGCATCGGAAAATGGCGCAGGATTCGCTGCTGATCTACGCCGCCACCGGCGAGTTCTGCGCGCTGCATGCCGTCTCCGGCACCCATTGGCTGCGGCTGATCCTGCCGGTGCTGGAACCGGCGGATCAGCACCGGGCGATCCGCTTCTTCTGGCAGGCGATCGCCGCCGCCTATCCGAAAATGCACTTTCCCCTGCCGCTCACCCCGGCGGAGGCCGAGCGCCAGCGCGCCTTGCCGGCGCCGGATTGGGCGGTGATTGCAGCCGCGGCCTGTGCCTCGGATGAGGAACATGACGTCTCCCTGGTCTATTCCGCCCGCTGCGAGGAAGCCCAGTGGGGCGACCCGCTGTACCGCGTGGTCGCCGCGCGCCGCATGGGGCTGCTGCCTGGCTGGGAAAGCTGAGCCGGCCCCGATAGATGCATGAATGGAAACGCTGGCGTCATTCTTCCCATTTGTCGCATGGGCCGGAACGGCGCATGGTCTGCTTCTGAAGCGGGCGGCGCCATGATCGTCCGGCGGGGGAAAGCGGCCCATGGCCATCGGATGCCGCCCGGCATTGGTGCTGCCTGCCCGGGACAGGATTGCAGTCGCAGGCGCAGATGCGTCCGCCACGCAGGCGCCCTTCCTGATTGACGCGCAGACCAACAACGGAGACCACACCGATGCCCGACAGCCCCGACCGCTTCCGCATCCCGTCCCTGCGCGGCCAGGTGACGCCGGAGGAATGGCAGGCCCGCGTGGATCTGGCCGCCTGCTACCGGCTGATCGACCTCTACGGCATGTCCGACATGGCGGCGAACCACATCTCGGTCCGCGTGCCGGGTGAGGACAACGCCTTCCTGATCAATGCCTATGGCATGCTGTATGAGGAGATCACCGCCTCCTCCCTGGTCAAGATCGACGTCAAGGGCAACATCCTGGCCAAGCCGGAATTCCCCGGCGAGCTGGGCTATGGCGTGAACCGCGCCGGCTTCGTCATCCACGGCGCGATCCATGAGGCGAGCCACGAGATCGCCTGCGTCATCCATACCCATACCTGGCCGGGCATGGCCGTCTCCTCCCTGGAATGCGGCCTGCTGCCGATGAACCAGACGGCGATGCGCTTCGCCCGCATCAGCTACCACGACTATGACGGCGTGGTGCTCGACATGGCGATGCAGGAACGCCTGGTGCGCGACCTGGGCGACAGCAACGCGCTGATCCTGCGCAACCATGGGCTGCTGACCGTGGGCAAGACGGTGGGCGAGGCCTTCAACGCCATGCACCGGCTGGAATTGTCCTGCCGCGCGCAGCTCGCCGCGCAGGCCACCGGCCAGAAGCTGGTGGAAGTGCCGCAGGCTGTCGTGGACGCCACCTGGAACAACTACCAGCCCGGCACGCGCCGCCCCTATGGCGTGATGGAATGGCCGGGCCTGCTGCGCAAGCTGGACCGGATGGACCCCTCCTATCGTGACTGAGGCGACCGTCCTGAAGGCCGCGCTCGGCAATTATGCAGGGACGCGGAAGCTGCTGGAGGGCGAAGTTCCCTCCGGCCTGCTGCGGCTGGATTTCGAGAAGATCGCGCCGATCAGCAAGGCCTTCGCGCCGATGGTGCGGGAGGGTCGCTTCCAGGTCAGCGAGATGGCGATCGCCACCTTCCTGATGGCGCGCGCCTACGACAAGCCGCTGGTGCTGCTGCCGGTGGTGCTGGTGGAACGCGCGCAGGAAGCGGCGATGCTCTGCCGCAGGGATGGGCCGGTCCAGGGTCCGGCGGACCTCGCCGGCGCGCGCATCGCCGTGCGCGCCTACAGCCAGACCACCGGCATGTGGCTGCGCGGCAGCCTGGCCGAGACCTATGGCGTGAAGGCAGACCAGCAGCGCTGGACCACCTTCGAGGATGCCCATGTCAGCGAATTCCGCGACCCGCCCTGGGTGACGCGTGCGCAGAAAGGCCAGGATCTGCTGGCGATGCTGCGGGGCGGAGAGGTGGAGGCGGCGATCTTCGGCAATGACATGCCGGATGCGCCGGACCTCCGCCCGGTCTTCCCGGACCCGCAGGAGGCCGGCGCCGCTTTCCGCGCCCGGCACGGCTTCCTGCCGCTAAACCATCTGGTGGTGGTGCGCGCCGACATCGCCGCGGAACGGCCCGATCTGGTTGTCGAACTGCTGCGGATGCTGCGCGAAGCCGGTGCCGCGGTCCGCAGCCGAGACGAACTGCGCCCAGCCATTGCCCTGGCGATCGACTACTGCGCCGAACAGGGGCTGTTGCCAAAACGGTTCACGCCGGAAGAAGCCTGGTCGGGTCTGCCCGACGCGGTACCCTAGGCCGCCCGGGCCGAGGCCAGCCGACCTCGGCCCGGGTGAGGCCTCAGTTCGCCTTCAGATAGGCGATCACGTCATTCAGCTGTGTCGGGTTGCGCAGGCCGGCGAAGGACATGCTGCCACGCGGGATCAGCGCCTTCGGATCGGTGAGATAGGCGCGCAGGTTTTCCTCCGTCCAGGTCTTGCCTTCGCGCCACTCCTGCATGGCGGCGGAATAGCGGAATCCCTCCACCGAACCGGCGGCACGGCCAACCACGCCGTGCAGGTTCGGACCGACGCCGTTGCGACCGCCCTCATTGATCGTGTGGCAGGCGCGGCACTGGTTGAAGACGCGCTGGCCGGCCGCGGGGTCGCCATCCTGAGCCTTCGCCGCGAAGGGCGCGAGGGCGAAGGCCGCGGCGAGGGCCGTCGCGGGGATCAGTGTCAGACGTCGCATCCGAAGCATCCTCCTTGGTCGTTTCTCGCGGCACAAACGCGCCGGCCGCGCCCGGGGTTCTTGGCGAAAAGTCGCGCCCCGGCAAGACTGCCGGCAACCCACACTGGCTGAGGTGGCGGCAGCCTCAGCCCGCGCAAGGGTTCTGCGGCATGAAACCTCGGTCACGCAAGGCTTCGCGGACGCAATGATGATGAACGATTTTTTCGCCTCCGGCCATGTCGCTGACCTGGTACTGGCGGTTCTGCTGGCGGAGGCGCTGCTGCTGTTCGCCTGGCATCGCCGCACCGGGCGCGGACTGGCGCCGCTGGCGCTGGCCGGGCTGGTGCTGCCCGGCGTCGCCTTCGCCCTGGGCCTGCGTGCGGCCCTGACCGGCGCCGGCTGGGGCTGGGTGGCCGCCGCGCTGGTGGCCGCGCTGGCCACCCATCTGCTGGACCTGGCGGTGCGGCTGCGGCGCTAGATCAGGAAAACGGCCGCGGCACCCGGAAGGGCAGCATGGCGTACATGGCGGGCGAGGCGAAACGGTCCAGCGACAGGCTCTCATGGATCGCCGTCGCCTGCTGCCCCAGCAGCCGCGTCTGGATCTCGGAACGGGAATAGAAGGGCGCATCCACCAGGGTCTGCGTCACCCGCGCGGCGCCGCCTTCCGCCCGGGTCGGCCGGGCGATGCGCCACAGCGTCTTCGGCAGGCTGACCTGCGGTGGCGGCTCGAAATCCGTCACGCTGCCATCGCGCGCCACCCGCAGCGCCAGCGACTGGTCCGTGCCGTCCCGGCGCTGCGTATTGTACAGGATGGCGGTGGCGTCGGGCATCGGCGCCCGGCACCAGTCCCAGCCGACGAAATCCTGCTCCAGCGGGGCGATGCCCCAATTCGTGTCGAAATAGGCCGGGCCGGACCAGCGCAGATCCGGGCTTTCCAGCGCCACCTCGACCGAGGACCGCGCCGCGATCGGGTGCCAATGGTGGCGACCATTAGAATCCAGCTGGAGGGTGCGGGTGGAGACCGCATCCGGCCGCAGCACCACGGTGCCGCGCAGCTTGCTCGGCAAGGGCGCCGTCACCTCCTCGATCCGCACCGTCAGGGCGTTGCCGTCCCAATGCAGGGCGCTCGGGCCGATCTGCAGGAAATCCGTGCCGCGTCGCAGGGCGGATTTGCGTCGATCGGTCATCGCCCAGCGCTTCGGCGCGCCATACAGCGCGACATGCAGGCAGCAGTGATTCTCGGGGTCCGCTGGCGCCCCGCCGCGCTTGGCCAGGCTGTACCAGGGGGAGAAGACGGTGCCGATGAAGGCGATGATGCTCAGCCCGTGCCGGCCATCCGCGCTCAGCGCATCCAGGTACCACCAGCCATAGCCGCGTGGTGGCGCGGGCCGGTCGAATTCCCAGCCAGTCTTGGTCATGTTCTCTCCCCGATGATCGCGGCCGCGGCCAATTGGCCGGAAAGCGCCGCCATGGCCAGCCCTGCGCCCGGATGGGTGGTGCCGCCGGCCAGGATCAGCCCGGGCAGCGCGGTGCGGGCTGCCGGGCGGCTGAAGATGGATTGCCAGCCATGCACCGCCTGGCCGTAGATCGCCCCGCCGCTGCCGGGCGCGTCGCGTTCATGGTCCTTCGGCGTCACCGTCAGCACCGCATCCCGCCGCAGCCGCACCCCGGCCCGGTCCATGGCCGCCAGGCTCGCGGCCTCCGCCGGGCCGGGGGGGATGTCGCGTGCATCGGCGCGCGGCGGGGCGGGCACCAGCATCATCAGTGGCTCCGTCCCCTCCGGCGCCGGGGCCGGGGCCAGGCGCCGCTGCGCCCACAGCGTCACGGTCGGCGCCTCCGGCATGCGGCCACGGGCCAGGGCTGCGTATTCGGCGGTGGGGTCGGCCGGGTGGAACACCGCCTGGCGCGGCAGGTCCAGCCCCTCCGCCCGCCCTGCCATCGCCCAGCCGAAGGCGGAGAAGGACCGTCTGGAGGCCGGCAGCGGCGGCACCGCGCGCGCCGCCGCGGCGCCGAAATGCCCGGTGGCGAGGCTGGCCGCATCCGCCGCCAGCACCACCTGCCGGGTCGCGATCCGTTCGCCCTGCACCAGCCGCAGCCCGGCAACCCGGCCGCCCTGCACCAGGATTTCCGCCACCTCCGCGCCGTGGCGGATCTCCACCCCACGCGCCTGCGCCAGACCGGCCAGCGCCTGCGCCAGCCGGTCCATCCCACCCTCGATGGCGAACAGGCCGGACATCTCGATATGCGCCACCAGCATCAGCGTGGCCGGCGCCAGCAGGGGGGAGGAGCCGACATAGGCCGCCATCCGCCCGAACACCTGGCGCAGCCGCGGGTCGCTGAAATGCTCGCCCAGCGCATCCCACAGCGTGCCGAAGGGGGAGGTGCCGCGCAGGCCGAGGCCGACCTGAGTGCCAAGCGCCAGCATCCCCGGCCGCTGCACGGTCAGGAACGGCTTTTCCAGCGCGTCCCAGCAGCGCGCGGCGCGGGCCTGGAAATCCAGGAAGCCGCGGGCCGCCGCCGCGCCGGCGAAATCGCCGACCGCCGCTGCCGCCGCCTGCCGGTCCGCCAGCAGGTCCAGGACCTGCCCATCGGGCCAGACATGCCGCCCGAGCACCGGCAGCGGCAGCAAGGCCAGATGATCCTCCAGCCGGGCGCCGGCGGTGGCGAAAAGGTGCTGGAATATCGGCAGCAGGGTCAGCACCGCGGGCCCGGCATCCACCGCGACGGCGCCGCCGGGGTGCAGGCTGCGGACCCGGCCGCCGGGTGTCGCGGCCTTCTCCAGCAGCAGCACCGGCCGGCCGGCCGCGGCCAGATGCAGCGCCGCGGCCAGCCCGCCAATGCCGGCGCCGATCACCGCCACGATGGAATGTCCCGCTTCCCGCATGGGGGGGAATAGGGCTAAGGTCCCATCGTGGTGTCAAGCACCCTGGACAATCAGGGGGAATAACGGAGCGAAGCGTCTCAATCGCGTGAAAACGTCATCATGCGTTGACGTTCCACTCGCTAAACACCACACATGCACTACCGTGGCGGCACTTCCTCCCTGGTGCCGCTTCGGGCCAGACGTTCCGAATAGACGGGGCGGCCCTGGCAGCTCATTCGGATACCTGCATGACCCGCGTTGCCGTGATCCAACCCGACATCACCCTGAGCCTCGATTGGGAAGGCGTGATTCGTGACGCCGCCCTTTCGGACGCCATTCCCGCCGAACCGGTGAAGGAATGGCTTGGCCGACCATGGATGGAGACGGTCGGGGAAATTGCCGGGCTGCAGGTTCGCCGCATGGTGGAGGATGCGCGCGCCAGCGGCGTCTCCGCCTATCTGCAGATCACCCAGCGCTTCCCCTCCGGCCTCGAACTGCCGATCGAATACACCACCGTCCGCCTCGGCGGGCAGGCCGGGCTGATCGCGGTCGGCAAGAACCTTCAGGCGGTGGCGGAGTTGCAGTCGCGCCTGGTCGCCGCCCAGCAGGCGCGCGAGCAGGATTACTGGAAGCTGCGCGAGATCGAGACCCGGTCCCGCCTGCTGTTCGATGCCTCCAGCGAGGCCGTGCTGGTCATCGCCGCCTCCACGCTTCGCATCGTCGAGGCCAATCCGGCCGCGATCCGCGAGCTTGGCATGGCGCCGGGCTGGAATTTCTCCGATGAGGTCGCCCAGCGCGACCGTGCCGCGCTGCGCGATGTGCTGATGCGCGCCCGCGAACAGGGCCGCGCGCCGGGCATCATGGTGCATCTCGGCGCCGATGGGACGCCCTGGCTGCTGCGCGCCTCCCTGATGGCGCGCACGCCGGGCCCGGTGTTCCTGATCCAGCTCAGCCCCGCCGCCCCCGTGACGCAGCCGCGTGCCACCACGCTGCGCGGCGATGCGCTGATGGAGGATATGCCGGACGGCTTCGTGGCGATCGATGCCGAGGGCGCCATCCGCCGCGCCAACCGCGCCTTCCTCGACCTGGCCCAGGCCGGGACGGAGGCCAGCATCATCGGCGAGAAGCTGGATCGCTGGCTGGCCCAGCCCGGCATGGATATCGGCGTGCTGATGGCGACCATCGCCCAGCATGGCGAGGTCCGGCTGTTCCCGACGCAGCTGACCGGCAATCTCGGCTCCGAGATCGAGGTCGAGATCTCGGGCAGCGCCGTGAACCGGGATGGCCAGCGCATGGTGGGCCTGATCATCCGCGATATCGGCCGCCGAATCCTGGCATCCGGTGAGGCGGCGGCGCTGCGTACTGCGCTCGGCATGCTGGCCAATGATGTTGGCCGCGTGCCGCTGCCCACCATGGTCCGCAACACCGCGGCGCTGGTGGAACGCGCCTGCATCGAACAGGCGCTGCGCCTGGCCAATGGCAACCGCACCGCGGCGGCGGATGCGCTCGGCCTGAGCCGGCAGAGCCTCTATGCCAAGCTCGAACGCTATGAAATCGGCGAAGACCGCGAGGCGAACGAGGATCGCGCGCGGTGACCATCGACCTGCCCGGCAGCGCCGCCGGATCGCCCGCCTTCGGCACCGCCGATCTTTCGAATTGCGAGCGGGAGCAGATTCACCTCGCCGCCTCGATCCAGCCGCATGGCGCCCTGCTGGCGCTGCGGGAGCCGGAGCTGACGGTGCTGCAGGTCAGCGCCAATGCCGCCGCCTTCCTCGGCCTGGAGGGGCCGGCGCTGGGCCGCCGGCTGGCCGATTTCGCGCCCGATATCGCGCGGGCCATCGCGCCGCTGCTGGCTGACCCGCTGGATGTGGTGCCGGCCGCGGTGCGCGTGCCCAGCGCGGCATCCGTGCCGCTGGATGTGCAGCTGCACCGCCCGATCGGCGGCGGCGTGATCCTGGAGCTGGAACGCGCGGCGCCGGAGGATGACGGCGCGAAGCGGATCGAGCCCGCGCTGCAGGCCATCCTCGGCAGCTACGCGCTGAAGCCACTGTGTGAGGAGGTGGCGCGCATCTTCCGTGGGCTGACCGGCTATGACCGCGTCATGGTCTATCGCTTCGACGATGACGGCCATGGCGAGGTATTCGCCGAGGAACATGCGGCGGGGATGGAGCCCTATCTCGGCAACCGCTACCCGGCTTCCGACATCCCGGAGATCGCGCGGCGGCTTTACATCCGCAACCGGGTGCGGGTGGTGACGGATGTGCACTATGCGCCGGTGCCGCTGGAGCCGCGGCTTTCGCCACGGACCGGCCAGGACCTGGACATGTCGCTGTGCGTGCTGCGCAGCACCTCGCCCCTGCATGTGCAGTATCTGAAGAACATGGGCGTCGGCGCCACGCTGGTCGCCTCCATCCTTGTGGGTGGGCGGCTGTGGGGGATGGTGTCCTGCCACCACCAGACACCGCGCCGCACGCCCTTCGCGCTGCGCGCCATCACCGAATTGCTGGCCGAGGCGGTGGGCACGCGCATCGCGGCGCTGGAATCCTTCGTGCAGTCGCAGGCCGAACTCGCCGTGCGCCGCCTGGAACAGCGGATGATCGAGGCGATCACCCGCGACGGGGACTGGCGCACCGCGCTGTTCGACAATGCCCAGACCCTGCTGCTGCCGCTCGGCGCCAGCGGCGCGGCGCTGCTGTTCGAGGGCCAGATGCAGACCGCCGGCGACGTGCCCGGCACCGCCGGGCTGCGCGATATCGGCACCTGGCTGGACAGCCGGCCGCGGATCTCGGCCGGGGGCGCGACCGTCATCGCAACCTCCGCCTTGGCGGCGGAGGCGCCGCATCTGGCGGGGCTAACGCGGGTCGCCAGCGGCGTGCTGGCGGCACCGATCTCCACCGCGCCCGGCGAATACCTGGTGTGGTTCCGGCCGGAACAGGTCTCCACCGTCACATGGGGCGGCGACCCGACCAAGCCGGTGCTGGTGGGCGACGACCCGCGCGACCTGTCGCCGCGCCGGTCCTTCGCCAAATGGAACCAGGTGGTGGAGGGCCGTTCGGAGGCCTGGTCGCCCAAGGACCTCGCCACCGCGCGGCTGATTGGCGACACCGTCACGGATGTGGTGCTGCAATTCCGCTCCGTCCGCATGCTGATCGCGGAGGACCAGCTGGCGCAGGTGCGCCGCCAGGTGGGGCTGTCCGCCCAGCCGGTGGTGATCTGCGACCAGGCCGGCAACATCGATCTGCGGAACGAGGCCTTCGACCGGCTGCTGCCCGGCCTGCGCGGCGCCGCGCCGCGCCGCATCGACCACCTGCTTCCCTATTTCGCCGACCCGGCCGAGGTCGGCCGCCGGCTGCGCGACGTGCTGGAGAACAAGCGGTCCTGGCGCGGCGAGGTGCGGCTGGCCGATGGCCAGGGCGCCGGGCTGGGCGGCGGCCGCCCGGTGCTGGTGCGCGCCGATCCGGTCTTCTCGGCGCCGGACCGGGTGCTCGGCTTCGTTTTCCTGTTCAACGACCTGGCGGAACGCAAGGCGGCGGATGCGGCGCGGCGGCGCTTCCAGGCCGGGATTGAGGAAGGCGCCCGTCGCCCCGGCGGGCGGCTGGACCGCCAGGCGGACCTCGCCTTCCAGGCCATCCTCGCCTCGGTGGTGGAAAACGCGCAGCTCGCGGCGCTGGAAATCGCCGATGGGGTGGATGTGGCGCGCATGCCGGATCTGCTGGAATCCGTCCGCGCCTCCGTCGCCCGCACCGCCGTGGTGCTGGAGGCGCTGATCCGGCATTCGAGCCAGCCGCCTTCCAACCAGACACCACGGGACGACTGAGCCATGCCGATGGATGCCGCACGGCTGGCGCTGCGGCAGGCCACCGGGGCGGTGCATGAACGGCTGCATGGGGTCCCGGTCTTCGCGCGCCTCGCCGCCGGGCGGATCGCGCCGGAGGAATATGTGCGGCTGCTGCGGCGCCTGCTGGGGTTTCATCTCGGCGTCGAAGCAGCCCTCGGCGCCGCGCCGTCGCTCGCGGGCTATGGCATCGAGGTCGAGGCGCGCCGCCGGTCGCCGATGCTGATGGCGGATCTGGTGGCGCTGGGTGCCGCCCCGCTGGCCCCGGTGGCCAGCCTGCCGGCGCCGGATTGCGCCGCCTGGGCCATGGGGTGCCTGTATGTGACGGAAGGCTCGACGCTCGGCGGCCAGCATCTGGCGCGCGCCCTGGATGGCGTGCTGCCGGGCGAGGCGGGGCGCAGTTTCCTGCGCGGCTACGGCGCCCGGCACGGCGCGATGTGGCGCGATTGCTGCGTCGCGATCGAGGCCTGCGGCGCCGAGGCCGGAAGGCTGGCCGCCATGATTGATGGCGCCGAGGCCACCTTCGCCCGCTTCGAGGCCTGGTTCGCCGGGCCGGAGGCGTCCTTGGGACACGCGCCCTCAATCACGGGGTGACGGATGCCGGCACCGCCTGCCGGCCATGGGCAATGCCGTCCGCGTACAAGGGGACGGGCGGGGCGCAGATCACCCATCCGCACCGGCCTGCCTTGCTTGACCCTCCCCCCCTCGCTGTCATGATGGACGCAACGAAAAACGTCCGGGGATACGTCATGATGAACCGCCGCGCCTTGCTGGCTGCCGCCGCAGCCCTGCCTGCCCTGCGCGCACTGCCGGCCCAGGCCGCCTGGCCGGACCGGCCGGTGCGCGTCATCGTACCCTTCGCCGCCGGCGGCAATGCGGACACCATTGCCCGTCTGTTGCAGCCGCGGCTGCAGGAAAAGCTCGGACAGCCGGTGGTGGTGGAGAACAGGCCGGGCGCGGGCGGCAGCGTCGGCGCGCAGGCGGTGGCCCGCGCCCAGCCGGATGGCTACACGCTGCTGATCGGATCGAACGGCCCGCTCAGCGTCAACCCGGTGGTGCAGGCACGGCTGCCCTATGACGCCGCCAAGGATTTCGCGCCGGTCGGCATGGCGATGCAGGTGCCGCATTGCCTGGTGGCGCAGCCCTCCTCCGCCTATCGCAGCGTCGCCGATGTGGTCGCGGCGTCGCGGGCGCAGCCGGATGCGCTGGGCGTCGGCACGGCCGGCGTGGCGAGCGCCACGCATCTCTCGCTGGAAGCCTTCATCGCGGCGAGCGGCGCCAAGCTGCTGCATGTGCCGTACCGGGGCGGCGGCGCGGCGGTGCCGGATTTCCTGGCCGGCAACATCCCGTTGCTGTTCACCGAATTCTCCACCGCGCTGCCGCTGCACCGTGCCGGCCAGGCGCGCATCCTCGCCGTTGCCGCCACCGCGCGGCTGTCGGCGCTGCCGGATGTGCCGACCATGTCGGAACAGGGCGTGCCGGGCTTCACCGCCGGGTCCTATGTCGGCCTGCTGGCCACCGGCGGATCACCGGCGGAGGCGATGCGGAAGCTCGGCGCCGCCATGGCCGAGATCGTGCAGGAAGCGGATTTCCAGGCGCGCATGACAGGCATGGGCGGGGAGACGGCGGCCGGCGAGCTGGCCACCCCCGCCGGCTTCGCACGCTACATCGCGGAGGATCTCGAACGCTCCCGCATCGCCGCCCAGGCCGCAGGCATTCGCGCGGAATGACGCAGTCCCTGCCGCCCGGCGCCACCGACTGCCACTGCCACATCTTCGGCCCCGCCGCGCGCTTCCCCTATGCCGAGCCGCGCTCCTACACGCCGGAGGATGAGACGCTCGAGGACTATCTGGCGCTGCTCGACCGGCTGGGCTTGGATCGCGGCGTCATCGTGCAGCCCTCCGCCTATGACCGCGACAATGCCTGCACGCTGGATGCGCTGAGGCGCGCGCCGGACCGCTTGCGCGGCGTTGCGGTGGTGGGCGCCGAGGCGACGCCCGCGACGCTGCGCGCGATGCATCGGAACGGCATCCGCGCGCTGCGCGCCAATGAATACCGCCGCGACGGCGCCGCCGCCTATCATGGCGGCGTGCGGCTGGCGGAGATCGAGCCCCTGATGCCGGTGATGGCCGAACTCGGCTGGCACCTGCAATTGTGGATCGATGCGCGGCATCTGCCCGAGCTGGAGCCACGCCTGGCGCAACTGCCCGTGCCGATCGTGATCGACCATATGGGCCGCATGCATCACAGCCATGGCGTGGCCGACCCCGGCTTCCAGGCGCTGCGGCGCGGCGTGGCGGAGGGGCGCTACCACGCCAAGGTCTCCGGCACCTACCGCCTCGGCGCGCTGGGGCCGGATTATGCAGAGGCGAAGCCGTTCCATGATGCGCTGGTCGCCGCCAATCCGGATGCGCTGGTCTGGGGCACGGATTGGCCGCATCCGCGCCCGGATGGCGGTCGCCCGGATGCGGCCAGGCTGTTGCAGGTGTTCCTGGACTGGACGCCGGATACGGCCTTGCGGCAGCGCATCCTGGTGGACACGCCGGCGCGGCTTTACGACTTCCCCGCCGCCTGATCCGGCGTGCGGCGCGCGGCTTCCCGCTTCAGCGCCGCGCACACCTCCCGCAGTGCCGCCACCAGGCTGTCCCGCCGCCGCGCCACCTCGGCCTCCGTCGTGCCGAGGCCGATAGCCAAGCGTGGATGTTCGGGCAGCGGCGGCAGCGGCATCGCCAGCACGTTCTGGCCCGGCACCACGGCGCCGCCGCTTTCCACCCAGCCCTGCACCCGCGCCTGGCGCAGGCTGTCCATCACCGCGGCGATGTCCACGCGGCGCGCGGCCTCCGGCTCCTCGGCGTTGGCACGGCGCAGGATGCGCTGGGCTTCCGCATCCGTCTTCAGCATCAGCAGCGCCTTGCCCACCGCGGCGCGGCCGATGGCGCGCGTCATGCCGGCGCGCATATGCAGCCCGGCGGCGGGGCGGCGCAGCGTGAGGATGTAGCGCACCCGGGCGCCGGCCTGCATGCCGATCAGCACCGTCACATCATGCCGGGCGCGCAGCTTCTCCATCCGCCTCAACAGGCTGCTCTCGCCGATCAGCCGGTCCTGCAACCAGCCACCGAGCAGCATCACGCGCAAAGTCGGCCGGTAGGCGCGGCTGATGCCGTCCTGCTCCAGGTAGCCGAGGCGGGCGAGGTCGGCCAGCAGGATGGAGGTGCTGGATTGCGGGTAGCCGAGGTCGCGCGCCACCTCCGCCACCGTCGCCGCGCGGTGGGTGCCGGCGAACAGCTCGAGCACCTCCAGCGTCCGTTGCGCGGATTTCACGAAGCCTTCGCGCGGCACGGCTGCCCTCCGCCAACATCACATATGCGATGCACCACGCGGCGCCGGCCGGGTCTAGACTGCGGCAAAACCGGATGGAGGAAATCGGATGCCGAAGCTGCACCGCCGTGCCCTGCTGGGCGCTACCGCTGGCCTGATGGCCGCTCCCCTGGCCGCCCCGCGCCTGGCCCACGCTGCCTGGCCGGACCGGCCGATCCGCCTGATGATTCCCTATGGCGGCGGCGGCCAGACCGATGTGGTGGCGCGCATCGTGGCGGATGCCATGTCCCGCAACCTCGGCCAGGCGATCACGCCGGACAACCGCCCGGGTGCGGCCGGCGTGGTGGCGGCGGATGCCGTGGTGCGCTCGCCCGCCGATGGCTACACGATTCTCGTCGGCACGCGGAACACCCAGGCGATCAATGAGGCGCTGCGCCCCAACCTGCCCTTCGCCCATGCGCGGGACCTGGTGACCATTGGCCTGTATGCCACCACGCCGAACATCCTGCTGATCCATTCCAGCGTGCCGGCGCAGAATCTGGCGGAGTTCATCGCCCATGCCCGCGCCAATCCAGGGCGGTTGAACTATGCCTCCTCCGGCATCGGCGCGACCACGCATCTGTCGATGGAATTGCTGAGCGAGAAGGCGGGGATCGAGCTGGTGCATGTGCCCTACCGGCAGAGCACCCAGGGCATGACGGACCTGCTCGGCGGCCGCGTGCAGGCCCGGCTGGTCGGGCTGCCGGAGGCCGAGCCGGTGCGTGGGGAAGCCGCGATCCGTGCGCTGGGCGTCACCACCCCGCGGCGGTCACCGAACTGGCCGGACGTACCAGCGATCGGCGAGGTGGTGGAGGGGTATGAGGCGGTGAACCTGTTCGGCCTGATGGCCCATTCCGCCACGCCGCCGGAAATCGTGCTGCGCCTCAACCGATCCTTGAACGAGGCCCTCGCCTCGGAGGAATTGCGCGCCGCCTTCGCCCGCGTCGGCGCCGACCCGGCCCCGGCCAATACGCCCGAACAGGCGGAGGACCGGGCCCTGGCGCAGGCCAATCTGTGGGTGCCGATGATCCGCCGCCTGAACCTCTCAGCACAATGAGTGACGCCGTCGCCGCCGCCATGCCGGAATTGCGCGGCTGGATCGGCAGGTCGCGCGTGGTGGCGGAGGAGATCACCCTGCCCGCCGTGCGCCGCATCGCCGGCATGCTGGATCTGGACCCGGACAGTTTCGGCCCGGGCAGCGCGCTGCCGCCGCATTGGTTCAGCCTGTTCTTCGCCGATGTCGCACGGCAGAGCGAAATCGGGCCGGATGGCCACCCGCGCCGCGGCGCCTTCCTGCCGCCGATCCCATTGCCCCGCCGCATGGGCGCCGGCCGCCGCACGCGCATCCATGGCGCATTGCAGGTGGGCGACGCCGCGACCAAGACCATCGAGGTGGCGGCGATCGAGCCGAAGCAGGCGCGCACCGGGCAGATCGTCGTGCTGACCATGCGGCAGACCATTGCCGCGCGGGGCGAGACGCTCGCGGTGGATGAATTCGATGCGGTGTATCGCGAGGCTGTGCCGCCCGGTGCGAAAAGCGCCAGCACGCCGCCGGTGCCGCCGCCGGAAGGCGCGGCCTGGTCGGATGCCATGCTGCTCGATCCTGTCCTGGTCTTTCAATATTCAGCCGTCACCTGGAACAGCCATCGCATTCATTACGACGCGGATTACGCCCGCGATGCGGAGGGCTATCCCGCCACCGTGCAGAATGGCGGCCTGACCATGCATCTGATCGTCGATGCCGCGTTGAAGCGCGCGCCCGGCCCGCTGCTGGGCTTCACCGCGCGGCTGCGGCGGCCGCTTTTCGTCGGGCAGACCGTGACGCTGGCCGGCGCCGCCCCACGCGACGGCAAAATGGCCGCCTGGGCCGCGGCGCCGGACGGCACGCTGGCGGCCGAGATGGAACTGGAATTCGGCGCATGAGTGGCGGCCCGCTGGAGGGCGTGCGGGTGGTGGACCTCACCTCCGTCGTGGTTGGCCCGATCTGCTCCCGCACCTTGGCGGACCAGGGGGCGGAGGTCATCAAGGTTGAGGCGCCGGGTGGCGGGGACCTGCTGCGGACCATGGCGCAGGGCAGCCGCAACCCCGGCATGTCCGGCAAGTTCATCCAGTTCAACCGCAACAAACGGTCCTTCTGCGTCGACATCAAGAACCCCGAGGGGCTGGACGCGCTGCTGGCGCTGATCCGCACGGCGGATGTCTTCGTCAGCAACATCCGCCCCAATGCGCTGGACCGTGCCGGGCTGGGGTGGGAGTCGCTGCGCGCGATCAATCCGCGCCTGGTGCATTGTTCCATCCTCGCCTTCGGCCGCGGCGGCCCGTATTTCAACCGCCCGGCCTATGACCCGATCATCCAGAGCCTGTCCGGCGTCGCCGGCACCTTCCACCGCGCCAGTGGCGAGCCGCGCTTCGTGCCGATGGTGATGACGGACCACATCACCGGGCTGATCGCCGCGCAGTGCATCGGCTTCGCGCTGTTTCGCCGCGAACGCAGCGGCGTTGGCGAGGCGATCGAGGTGCCGATGTTCGAGAACATGGCCTCCTTCGTCATGAGCGAGCATCTCGGCGCCGGCACCTTCGACCCGCCGGTGGGGCCGCTTGGCGATGGGCGGCTGCTGAGCCCGGATTATCGCCCGGTGCCGACGCAGGATGGCTTCATCACGATCGGCCCCAATACCAACGCCCAGGCCTTCGCCTTCTTCGACGCCATCGACCGGCCGGAACTGAAGACCGATCCGCGCTTCCTGAACGCCGCCGCGCGCACGGCGAATGCGGCCGAATACCTCAAGGTCCGCGCCGCGGCGATGCGGGAGAGGACCACCGCGGAATGGCTGGCGATTCTCGGTGCGGCGGATGTGCCGGCCGCCGCCTACAACAGTCTGGAGGATCTGCTGGAAGACCCGCACCTCGCCGCCACCGGCTTCTTCGCGCCGGAGGATCACCCGAGTGAAGGCCGCATCCGCCGCACCGCCACGCCGAACCGCTTCAGCGGCGGCATGCGGCAGGATGCGCTGCCGGCGCCGCGCCTCGGCGAAAGCTCCCGCGCCGTGCTGCGCGAGCTCGGCGTGGCGGAGGACGCGATCGACCGCATGATCGCCGCAGGCATCGTCACCACGCCGGAGGAACCCGCATGACCGACCATCCCGCCCGCTGGCGGTCCCTGCTGTTCGTGCCGGTGCTGGCTGAACGCTTCGTCGCGAAGGCGCATACGCGGCAGGCCGATGTCATCATCCTCGACCTGGAGGATTCCATCCTGCCGGCGCGCAAGGCGGAAGCGCGCGCGGCGCTGTCCGCCGCGGCGGCGCAGGTGGGCCAGGCGGGCGCCACCATCTGCGTCCGCATCAACCGGCCGCTGGAACTGGCGGTGCCGGACATCGAAGCCGCGATCGCCGCCGGGGCCACCGCGCTGATGCTGCCCAAGGTGATGGGGCCGGAGCATGTGCGGCTGCTGGCGGAGGTTGCCGCCACAGCCGAGGCCCGGCACGGTCGCACCGCCACGCGCTTCCTCGCCATCGTCGAGACGGCGGAGGCGTTGCCCAGCCTGCCGGAGATCGCCCGCGCCGATCCGCGCGTGGTGGCGCTCGGCGTGGGCGGGGAGGATCTGGCGACGGAGATGGAAGCAGCCCCCTCCGCCGACAGCCTGTATCTGCCCGCGATGCTGGCGCTGCTGGCGGCGCGGGCGGCGGGGATCACGCCGCTCGGCTCGCTCGGCGCCTTCGCGTCCTTCGATGATCCGGAGGGCTACCGCGCCGCGCTGCGAAGGTCCCGCGCCCTCGGCTTCGGCTGCGCCGCCTGCATCCACCCGGCGCAGGTGCCGATCATCAACGAGGTGTATGGGCCAAGTCCGGAGGCGGTGGACCGCGCGCGCCGCCTGATCGCGACCTTCGAGGATGCGGTCGCCGAGGGCCAGGGCGCGGTGGCCTTCGACGGCGCGATGATCGACCTGCCGGTGGTGGACCGCGCGCGCCGGCTGCTGGCCCGCGCGCGCTGATCAGCCGCGCGACAGCCGTCGCAGCACCGCGAAGCCCAGCAGCGTGACCAGCGCGACATGGCCGAAGGCCAAGCCCCAGGAGGACAACGCCTCTGGCCCCGACCAATCCAGCGCCACGCCGACACCGAGCGGCCCGACAAAACCGCCGGCATAGCCGCACATGCTGTGCAGCCCCATGGTGGCGCCACGCAGGCCAGGCTCCGCCGCCTGCACGGTGCCCGCCGTCAGCGCCGAGCTGTCCAGGTAGATCGCCGCGTTCCACGCCAGCACGCAGGCCACGGCAAGCGGCGCAGAGACCAGGGCAGAGAAACCGGTGAGCAGCGACAGCAGCGCCGCCGCGCCCATCGCCACTGCCACCACGCGCCCACGGCCGAAGCGCTGCGAGGTTTCGTTGCCGAGGATGGAAACGGCGATGCCCACCAGCCCCGCGATGGTGAACAGCACATTCGGCCCGGGCAGCCAGCCGGGCGCACCCTGTTGCGCGATGACCAGCGCCAGGAAGGTGACCGCCCAGGCGCGCAGCGCGGCCAGTTCCCAGGTGTGCACGGTGTAGCCCGCGATCCAAGCCATCGCCGCGCGGTTTCGCAGCACTGGCCGGAAATCCAGCAATGCGCCGGCGCGTGGAACCGGCCGCGTATCCGGCAGCACCGCCGCGCCAATGCCGAAGGCGGCGAGTGCGGCCATGCCGCCGAACAGGAAGGCCGCCTCCGGCCCCGCCAGCGCCTCCAGCGTGCCGGCGACGAGGAACGACATCGCGCCGGCAATGCCCACCCCCGCGGCGTGCCAGGTCACGGCGCGTGACTGCGCCGCGCCCTCAAGCCGGTCTGCCAGCGCCTTCAGCCCCGGCATGTAGCAGCCGGCCCAACCGATGCCGGCCAGCGCCCTCAGCGCCAAGCCGGACCAGAACCCCTCCGCCAGACAGGCAAAGCCGAGATGCGATACCGCGGTCAGCGCGGTGCCCAGAAGGTAGATGCGCCGCGCCGGCAACCTGTCCGTCAGCGCCACCAGCACCGGTACGCGGCGACATAGGCGGCAAAGAAGGCGCCGATCAGCCAGCCGGCCTCGGTGGCGGAAAGCTGCCAGCGGATCAGGTAGCCCGGCAGCAGCGCGGGCAGGGTAAAGGCGCCAATCTGCGCCAGCACCTGCGCCGCAACGATGGCCGCGACGAAGCGGGATGCCGGCATGCCGCCCCGGGGCTGGCGCTACACCACCATCGCCATCTGCTGCGGGTCGAACTCCATCCAGACCCGCTCGCCCACATCATGGATCTGCAAGGGCGGCGCGGTGGCGCGCAGCCGCAGGTCAGTGCCATCGGCGGTGACCACATAGTCCCACGTCTCGCCGAGGAAAGTGCGCTGGGACACGACACCCTCCATCACCGGCGCGCCGCCCATGGGCGGCGTGCGGTGCAGGCCGATGCTCTGCGGCCGGACCGAGACCAGGATATCGCCACCCGCCGCCGTGTCCGCCCCCGGCACCTGGCCGGCCCGCATGGCGATGCCGCCGAAGCCGATCTCGCCATTGCGAAGCTGCGCCGGCAGCAGGTTGGTGCGGCCGATGAAGCCGGCGACGAAGCGCGTACGCGGGCGGGTGTAGAGCATGTGCGGCGCATCCACCTGCTCGATCCGCCCGGCATTCATCACCGCGATGCGGTCGGATGTCGCCATCGCCTCCGACTGGTCATGCGTGACGTAGACGGTGGTGATGCGAAATTCGTCGTGCAGGCGGCGGATCTCGAAACGCATCTCCTCGCGCAGGTTGGCGTCGAGGTTGGACAGCGGTTCATCCAGCAGCAGCACCGCGGGCTTCACCACGATGGCGCGGGCCAGCGCCACGCGCTGCTGCTGGCCGCCCGAAAGCTCCGCCGGGTAGCGCGCCGCCAGATGGCCCATCTGGACCACCTCCAGAATCTCGGCCACCCGCCTGCGGGTTTCCTCGCCCGGCAGCTTCCGCAGCTTCAGGCCGAAGCCGACATTCTCCGCCACTGTCATGTTCGGCCAGATGGCGTAGCTCTGGAAGATCATGGACATGCCGCGCTTCTCGGGCGGCAGCACCGCGCCGGGGGCGGAGATCACCTGCCCATCGAGCGAGATGCTGCCGCCATTCGGATCGATGAAGCCCGCGATCATCCGCAGCGTGGTCGTCTTGCCGCAGCCGGAGGGGCCGAGCAGGGAGACGAACTCGCCTTCCTGCAAGGTCAGGTCGATGGAATCCACCACCCGCAACGCGCCGTAGGCCTTGGTCAGCCCCTGGATCTGGAGACGCGACATCCTCAGTTTCTCCGCAGCATGAAGTCACGCCCGACCAGCTTCATGCCGATCCCGACGAAGACCATCGTCACCACCAGCAGAATTCCGCCGAAGGCCGCAAGCACCTCGAAATTGCCCGCCTCGCTGAGGTCGTACAACAGCACCGACATGGTCCGCGTGCGTGGACCGACCAGGAAGATCGCCGCCGACAATTCGCGCGAGGCGACGATGAACACGATCAGCCAGCCGCCCAGCAGCGATTTCCGTACCAGCGGTGCCGTCACCATCCAGATGGCGTGCAGCCGACCGCTGCCCAGGATGCGCGCCGCCTCCTCCATCTCCGGATGCACGGCGCGTATCGCGGAGGCGGAGTTGGCGTAGGCAATGGGCAGGAAGCGCGCCGCGAAGGCCAGGATGATGATGGTCGCGGTGCCGTACAGCGCGAAGGGCGGCGAGGCATAGGCGGCGTAGAAGCCGATCGCCATGACGATGCCGGGGATGACGAAGGGCGCCATCGCCATGAAGCCCAGCGCATCCCCGAAGGGCACCAGCCTGCGGTTGACGATGTAGGCGATCAGCAGGGCCAGCACCACGGCGATGGAGGCGGCCGAGGCCGAGAACCAGATCGTGTTCCAGATCGAGGTCATCGCCATGTCGTGTTCGAAGATCAGCAGGCGGTAATTCGCCAGCGTCAGATTGTCCCACGCCAGGCCGCGCCCCCAGGCCTTGGCGAAGCTCGCCTGCAGCAGCACGAACAGCGGCGCGATCACCGCCATCAGCCCCACCGCGGCGCACCAGGCAAAGGCCGCCCAGCGCCAGGGGCCGAGCTTGATCGGCCGCCGCTCCCCGCCCTTGCCGGTCTGCGAGACATAGCCCTTGCGCGCCAGCATCAGCTTCTGCACCACGATCATGCCGGCCGTGATCAGCAGCAGCGGCATGGCATAGGCGGCCGCAACCTCCACCCGCACCGGATATTCGAAGAACTGCCAGAGCTGCGTCGTCACCACATTGATACGCGCCGGGATGCCGATGATGGCCGGCGTGCCGAACAGCGCGATGGCTTCCAGGAAGACGATGATGAAGCCGGCCATGATCGCCGGCCAGACCAGCGGAATCGAGACCTTCCGCATCGCCGTCCAGGTGCCGGCGCCGAGGATGTTGGCGGCGTCCTCCATCTCGGAGGAGACGAGATCCAGCGCTGATTTCACGAAGATGAAGACCAGCGGGAAGGAGTTCAGCGCGATCACCAGCGCCATGCCGCTGAAGGTGTAGATATTGAACAGCGGGTCCTGCAACCCGGTCACCGCGCGCCAGGCAATGTTGAGAAAGCCGCTATTCGGCCCGGCCAGCAGGATCCAGCCGATCGCGGACAGGTAGGGTGGCAGGATGAAGGCGCCCAGCACGACCGCCCAGGTCAGCCCCTTGAACGGCATGTCGGTGCGGGAGACGGCCCAGGCCATCGGCACGGCCATCACCACCGCCATGCTGGCCGAAAGCAGGCCGAGCAGCAGCGAGTTGACCAGCGCATCCACGTAACGTGGCCGACCATAGGCCGCGACGTAGTTCATCAGCGTGAATTCGCCGGTGCCGCGCGTCTCGAAGCTCACCACCAGCAGCTTGCCGAGCGGAAAGGCAACGAGGAACAGCAGGATCGCGATCAGTGCGACCCACAGCAGCATCACCGGCTCGAACCGTGCGAAGCGGCCACTGCGCCGGGCCTGAACCGGCCCGGCCTGCGCGTGCGGAAGTGCGGGAGCTTCGCTCATCGGGATGCCCGATCAAACGCCGAAAGTGTCACGCCACAGCTCCCGCACCTCGGTCATTTCGTTCTGTACCTGGCGTGGCGTCGGCGTGATGGTCTTGATTTCATCCAGCGGGCGGGAGCCCTCCGGCGGCGGCACTTCCGGCCGCAGCGATTCGGCACGGAATTCCCGCACCGCCCGCGAATAGGCCGGGCCGCAGACGAATTCCATGAAGAGCTTCGCGGCATTCGGCTTCGGTGCATTGGCGATCGCGGCGCTCGGCGCCGGCACCAGCAGGGTACCATCGGTCGGGTAGATCAGCGCCAGCGGATTGCCGCGGGAGATGCTGAACAGCGTGGAGGCCGAGGGGATGCCGACGCCGACGATACGCTCGCCGGCATTCAGCGTGGTCACCGGGTCGCCGGCCGAACGCCCGATCTGCGGCTTGTTGCGCTCGAACTCACGGAAGAAGCCCACGCCATACATGGCCTTCATCATGATGGCCCAGTTGCCGATGGCGCCGCTGAAGCCCGGATGGCCGACCGCCATCTTGTCCTTCCATTTCGGGTCGGTCAGCTCACGCCAGCTTTTCGGCGCATCCGCCTCGCTCAACTGATCGGTGCGGCGGGCGAGCATGTACAGAGCAAGGTAGGTGATCTGGAAATGCCCGTCCGGATCCGCCGCGTCGCGTGCCGCCTTCACCATGCCGGCGGCATTCTCCGGCTTGTAGGCCATCAGCCGGTTCTCACCCTTCAGGTAGGTGAAATGGCTGTAGTCGGTCGAGCTGAACACGTCGCATTGCGCGACGCGCGCACGCGCATCCTGCGACAGCCGCTGGAAGGCGACCTGCGATGTGCTGCGGACCACGCTGCAGCGCACGCCGGGGTAGCGTTCGGTGAAGGCGCGGCCGATCGCCTCCGACGGTTCGGCCTGAAGCTGGCCCGTGTACCAGGTCAGTTCCCCTTCGCGCTGCGCTGCCTCATACAGCTGGCGTTCATGCGCCGGCATATCCTGCGCCGCGGCGCGACGCGCGGGCAGGATGGCGGCGGCCGCAAGGGCTGTGGTGGTGCCGAGCAGGCCCCGCTTGGTGATACCGGTCATGTGTTCACTCCCTCGATTTCTTTTGCTGCGTCAAATGCCGAACGTGTCGCGCCAGGCTTCCCGCACTTCGGGCACGCCCTTCTCCTGTTCCTCCAGGCTCGGCGCCAGCAGGGTCACATCGGCCAGCGGCCTGCCGCCCTCGGGCGGCGGCACGTCCGCGCGCAGCGGCTCGTTGAAGGTTCTCCGCACCGTCTCGGAAAGCCCCTTGCCGGCCTGGAATTCCATGAAAAGCTTGGCCGCGTTCGGGTGCGGCGCATTGGCGATGATGGCGGAAGGCGAGATCGCCGCCAGCACGCCCTCGGTCGGGTAGATCAGGCGCAGCGGGTTGCCGCGAGAGATCGCCAGCTGCGTGGTGCCCACCGGCACGCACAGCCCGACCGAACGCTCGCCCGCATTCAGCGTGGTGACCGGGTCCTGGCTCGACCGGCCGATCTGCGGATTGTTGCGCTCCAGCCGCGTGAAGTAGTCCCAGCCATACATCTTCCGCATCTGCACGGCCCAGACGCCGATGGCGCCGCTGAAGCCGGGATGGCCGACCGCCAGCTTGTCCTTCCACTTCGGGTCCAACGCATCCTGCCAGCTTTTCGGCGCATCCGCCTCACTGACCAGACGCGTGTTGTGCGTCATCAGGAACAGGCCGAGGAAGCTGGTGTGGAAGTAGTTGTCCGGATCCGCGTTCTGAATCGCCGGCAGCAGGCCCGCGGCATTCTCCGGCCGGAACTGCATCAGCCGGCCCTCGCGCTTCAGCTGCACGAAATGGCCGGAATTGGTCGAGCTGAACACGTCGCATTGCGCGACATTGGCGCGCGCATCCTGCGACAGGCGCTGGAACGCGACCTGCGACGTGCTGCGCACCACATTGCAGCGCACGCCAGGGTAGCGTTCGTTGAAGGCGCGGCCGATCGCCTCCGAGGTTTCGGCATTGTACTGGCCGGAATACCAGGTGATCTCGCCCTCTCGACGCGCAGCCTCGTAAAGCTGGCGCTCATGCGAAGGCAGGTCCTGCGCCGCCGCGCGGAAGGCCGCACCGCCACCGAGGGCGATGCCGGTGGTGAGGGAAAGGATCTGGCGCTTGGTGAAGCCGCTCATTGTTGTTTCCTCCCGAGGGCCGGCACAGGTTTGGTGCCGGTTGTTCAAGCTCCGTTGAAGGTGGGCGGCCGTTTCGCCATGAAGGCGGCACGCCCTTCGGCGTAGTCGGCGCTGTCGAAGCAGGCACGGTACAGCGCCTCGAACCGGGATTGGTCGATCTGCGACGGTTCCCCGGCAATCTGGTCGATCCCCTCCTTCGAGGCGCGGATCGAAAGCGGCGCGTTGCGCGCGATGGTCATTGCCATCTCCCGCACCACGGTCTCAAGCTGGTCCACCGGCACCACGCGGTTCACAAGGCCAGCACGCAAGGCTTCCTGGGCATCGAGGAAGCGGCCGGTGAACATGATCTCCTTCGCCATGGCCGGCCCCACCAGCGAGACCAGCCGGCGCAGGCTGTGCCAGGCATAGGCGACGCCGAGCTTGGCGGCGGGAATGCCGAAGCGGCCATCCTCCGCGGTGATGCGGATATCGGCGACCATCGCCGTGGCGCAGCCACCGCCGATGCAGAAGCCGTTGACCATGGCGATCAGTGGCTTGCCGAGTTCCTCCAGCGCCTTGCGCGCGGCGGCGGAGACGGCGGAATATTTCGCCTCGGCCTCCGCACTGTCACGCAGCTTCTCGAACTGGCTGATATCGGCGCCGGAGGCGAAGGCCTTGCCGCCGGCGCCATGCATGACGACGACGCGCACGGCCGGGTCCTGCGCGAAGCGCTGCGCCGCCGCGGCCACCGCCTCCCACATCTCCAGCGAAATGGCGTTGCGTTTTTCCGGCTGGTTGAAGGTGAGCCAGCCAATGCCGTCCTCGATCCGCGCCAGGATCTTCGGCGTGCTGAGGTTCAGGGTCATGCCGTCCATGGGGCGCTCCTATTGCACCACGCGCGCGGCGCGCAGGCGGGCGATGGCATCGGGGGAATGGCCGAGCTCGGCGAGGACGGCATCGGTGTGCTGGCCGGCATCCGGCGTCGCATCGCGGATGTTCCACGCGACATCGGACATGTTGATCGGGTTGCGAACCAGCTTCTGGTCGCCGAGGCGCGGATGCGCCACCGGCTTGGCCATCTCCAGATGCTGCACCTGGGGATCACCGAAGGTCTGGTCGATGGTGTTGATCGGGCCGCAGGGAATGCCGGCGGGGTCGAGTATCTCGATCCAGTGCAGGCTTGGCTTGGTGCGCGTGATCTCGGCAATGGCTTCGTTGATCGCGGCGCGATCGGCGGAGCGGCCATCGCGCGTATCCCAGCCCTGCCGCGTCTTCCATTCCGGCCGTTCCAGCGCGTCGCAGAAGCGTTCCCACATGCGGGGAGAGGACGCGGCGAGCGCGATGGGGCGGTCGGCGGTGGGATAGACGCCGGTGGGGATGGAGGTGGGATGGTCGTTGCCCGCCTGGCCCGCCACCTGGTTTGCCAGCAGCCAGCGGCTGGCCTGGAAATCCAGCATGAAGACCATGGATTCCAGCAGGCTGGTATGCACCCACCGCCCGCGTCCCGTCTTGGTGCGATCGAACAGCGCCATCATGATGGCCAGCGCCAGCAGATTGCCCGCTGTGAGGTCCGCGATCGGGATGCCGACGCGCACCAGCCCCGCCCCCGGCACGCCGGTGATGGACATCAGCCCGCCCATGCCCTGCGCGATCTGATCGACGCCGGCGCGGTGCCCATACGGCCCGTCCTGCCCGAAGCCGGAGATGGAGCCATAGACGATGCGCGGATTGACCTTGCTGACGCTGGCATAATCCACGCCGAGGCGGAATTTCACCGCTGCGCGCATATTCTCCACCACCACATCGGCGGTCTTCGCCAGCTCGAAGAAAATCGCCCGGCCCTGTTCCGTCTTCAGGTCGATCTGCATGGCGCGCTTGTTGCGGTGCAGATTCTGGTAGTCGAAGCCATCCTGGTCGCCGGTGATGTCGCCGGCATCGGCGGAGGGTGGTGCGACGCGGATCACCTCCGCCCCCCAATCCGCCAGGTGGCGCACGCAGGTCGGACCCGCACGGGCCACGGTAAGGTCGATGACGCGCAGGCCCGAAAGGGGCAGGGCGGTGGTGGCGGGCGCTGCATCGCTCATGCGCGGCGCAGCCCTTCCCGATGCCTGCAGCACCGCTTGGCGGTGGTGAACATCGACGTCCTCCCGAACGCTGTTTTTCTCCGTGCAATCACCTTGTCAGGCTCGAGGGAAACTGTAAACACTTTATCCCATGGCAGATGCACCAGCGCTTCTGACGCTGCCCGCCGCGCCGGCAAAGGCCGCGCGCCATGCTGCGCTGCACAGTGATGCGACACGGGCGAGAAGGCCTGCCGGGCGCGCACGCCGGCCGCAGGCGCTGGGCATCGACGTGGCGCGGCAGATCGAGGCGCTGATCCTGGCCGGGACGTTGCGCGCTGGCGAAAGGCTGAATGAGGTGGCGCTGGCACGCAGTCTCGGCGTAAGCCGCGGCCCGGTGCGCGAAGCGGCGCGAGCGCTGGAGAAGACCGGCCTCGTCACCGTCATCATGAACCGCGGCGCTTTCGTCCGCACCTTAAGCCTCGATGAGGCAATGGAGATCTACGAGATCAACGCGGCGCTGTTCGGCCTCGCCGCCGCCCGCGCCGCCACGTTGCTGGTGCCCGCACAGGGGCTCGTGTTGCGGATGATGGTGGATGCGATGGATCGCACGATCGCCCATGGCAACCGCGACGGCTTCTTCCAGCTCAACTCCGATTTCCACGCCTTCATCCTGGCCTGCAGCCGGAACCGGGAAGCCGCCGTGCTGTACCGGCAGTTGACGCACAAGCTGATGCTGTTGCGGCGGCGTTCCTTCGAGCGGCCAGGCCATATGCAGACCGCCAATCGCGAGCATCGCGCATTGATGGAAGCGATCCTGCGGGGTGAGGCGGCACAGGCGCGCAGCCTGGCCGAGGCCCACGCCCAGCGCGGCCGCGCGCGCTTCCTGCACGCCATCGGACACGCCGCACAAGACGGCACCATTTCGGAGGAAACACCATGACCCTGCTGGAACGCATCGGCGTCGATGTCGGCCGCCGCCTGAAGCTGGAGGACGCCATCGCCTGGGCCGGCGCCAACAAGGTGCGCCATATCGACATCCAGCTCGACACCGGCGCCAACGCCGTCAACGCCTTCGATGCGGCGCGCGCCAAGGGTATCCGCGCGCTGCTGGACAAGCATGAGGTGCATCTCGGCCTGCACACGCTCTCCGCCGTCAATGTCGCGGAATACTCGCCCTTCCTGTCGGAGGCGGTGGACGCCTATATGCGCGCCTATATCGAGGCGATGCCGCTGCTCGGCGCCGGCTCCATCGTCGTGCATGCCGGCTACCACTTCACTGCGGATGTCGAGATGCGGATGCAGGCGGGGCTCGACCGCCTGAAGCGCATGGTGGAGCACGCGGAGAAGCACAAGGCGCTGCTGCTGCTGGAGAATTTGAACAAGGAGCCGGCGGATGCGGAGGTGCACTACCTGGCGCACACCATGGAGGAATGGGCCTATTACTACGACGCCATCGACAGCCCCGCCTTCGCGCTGAGCTTCACCGCCAACCACGCGCATCTGATGCCCGATGGCGTGGAGGGTTTCCTTGCGCGCATCCCGCTGCACCGGGTGGTGGAGGTGCGGCTGGCCGATTGCTGGCGCAACGGGCATGAGCAGCATCTGGTGCCCGGCCAAGGCGACTTCGATTTCGGCGACATGTTCCGACGCATCGAGGGCGCCGGCTTCAAGGGCCACTACATGAACGCCTTCGGCACGCTGGAAGATATGGAAAAGGCCCGCCACCGCCAGGTGGAAGCCGCCCGCGCGGCCGGCGTCGTCGCATGACCCGCATCCGCGCCATCACCGCCGCGGTCGAGCGCCTGGCGCCGGTCGCGGCCGCGAAGGGTTATGCCGGGCTGGACACCCCGGCCTTCGTGCGCTGCCGCGTTGAGACGGAGGATGGCCTGGTCGGCACCGGCGTCACCGGGCGTTTCCTGGCGGAGGAGGTGGTGGCGCTGCTGGCGCGGATGGAGGAGGCGCTGAAGGGCGAGGATGCGCGCCCGATCGAGGCGATCCGCGCGAAGCTGACCAGCCGCTTCAATCCGCGCAGCGCCACGGGTGTCTTCGTCTCCGCTCTGTCAGCGCTCGACATGGCGCTGTGGGACCTGCGCGCGCGGGCGTTGGGGGAACCGCTGTGGCGGCTGCTCGGCGGCGCGCGCCAGGCGGTGCCCTGCTACGCCACGGTTGGCCTGCCAGGCTATGCGGAGGCGGAACTGGCGGCGGTGTGCAAGCGCAGCATCGAGGCCGGCTTCGTCGGCGTGAAGATGCTGGTGGCCGCTGGTGGCCGCGGCGTGGCGGAGGATGCGCAGCGCGTCCGGGCGGTGCGGGACGCCATCGGGCCGCGGGCACTGCTGATGCTGGATGCGAATTGCGGCATGGATGTCGCCACCGCGCGTCGCCTCGCGCTGATGGTGGAGGAGTGTGACATCGCCTGGTTCGAGGAACCGGTGCTCGGCAACGACCTGGAGATGCTGGCCAGCCTGCGCCGCGCCATCCGCATCCCCATCGGCGCCGGGCAGATGGTGCAATCGCTGTCCTGGTTCCGGGAAGCGCTGACCCGCGGCGCGGTGGATTGGCTGCAGCCCAACGCCGCCTTCTGCGGCGGCATCAGCGCCGCCCAGCGCATCCTGGCGCTGGCCGAGGCGCATGGCACGCCGGTGGCGCATGCCGGTGGCTGGGACATTGCCAATGCGGCGCTGATGGCCGGCCACGCGCAGGGCGGGCTGCTGGAGATGCATGGTGCGCAGCTCGCCCTGCGCCAGCGCCTGTCGGAGGATCTGGTGCCGGAAGCCGGCATCATGCGTCTGCCGGACCGGCCCGGCATCGGTTTCGCCTTCCGCGAGGCTTAGCTGGCCGAAGCGCCGCCGCCGGGCTAGATTCCCCGCCAGACTGTCTCGTTCGAGGAACCTTCCCATGCCGCAGATCACGCGCCGCGCCGCGCTCGCCACCACCCTCGCCTTCGCCGCCCATACGGCGACGGCGCAGGACCGCTACCCAAGCCGCCCGGTGACGGTGACGGTCCCCTGGGCCGCCGGCGGCACCACGGACATCCTGGCGCGTGTGCTGGCGGAGCCGCTGCGGCGCGCCACGGGCCAGCCCTTTGTGGTGGAGAACCGGTCCGGCGCCTCCGGCAATATCGGCTCCAACGCCGTGGCGCGGGCGCGGCCGGATGGCTATGCGTTGCTGTTCGGGTCGATGAGCACGCATGCGATGAACGATGCGCTGTTCAGCAACATGCCGTTCCATGGCGTGAATGACTTCACGCCGGTTGCGCTGCTGGCCTTCGTGCTGAACACGATGGTCATCCACCCCTCCGTGCCCGCCAACAACGTCGCGGAGTTCATCGCCTACTGCAAGGCGAACCCGGGCAAGATCGCTTACGCCTCCGCCGGCCCCGGCTCCACGAACCATCTCTGCGCCGCGATGTTCGCGCGCATGGCGGGGATCGAGATGGTGCACGTGCCCTATCGCGGTGGCGCGCCTGCGGTGCAGGACACGGTGGGCGGCCAGACCCAGCTTCTGTTCAGCGCCGGCACGCAGACCCTGTCCCATGTGCGCGACGGCCGCCTCAAGCTGCTCGCCGTGACGGAAGGCCGCCGCTCCACTTTGCTGCCCGAGGTGCCGACGGTGGCGGAGACGGTGCCCGGCTATGAGATGGCGGTGTGGTACGGCGTGCTCGGCCCGAAGGGCATGCCGGAGGATCTGGTCACGCAGCTCAATGCCGAAATCAACAAGGCGCTGCTGCTGCCGGAGGTGAAGGACCGCATGGCGGCGATCGGCGTCGAGGTTGTGAACCAGAGCCCCGCCGAATTCGGCACCACGCTGCGCGCCGATGCGGAAAAGTGGGGCCGCGTGATCCGCGACCTGGGCATCGGCATGACGGATGCCTGAGCTGGACGCGGCCGGCCTCGCCGCCTTCACGGCGGCGGCGCGGGAGGCGCGGCCGCTGGCGCTGCTGCGGGCCGCCGATGCGGTGGGGCGGCGGGCCATGGGCCACCGCCTGTGTACCGCCATGCGCTTCGACGCGGCGGCGATGACGGTGCGCCGCCTGTACAGCTCGGACAACGCCGCCTACCCCGTGGGCGGCGCCAAGCCGAAGCGGGATACGGCGTGGGGCCGGCATGTGCTGCTGCGGCGGGAGGTCTTCGTTGGTGAGGGCGCGGAAGCCATCACCGAATATTTTGATGACCACGCGCTGATCCTCGGCCTTGGCCTGCGCAGCATCGTCAATGTGCCGGTGCTGCATGCGGGCGCCTGCCTCGGCACGGTGAATTTTCTCTGGGCGGAGGATCGCGTGGCGCCCGGATGGCGCAGCTTCGCGGAACTTCTCGGGCTGCTGGTAGCGCCCGATTGGGTCGCGGTTTAACCTGCGAGCCAATTGCAGGAGGAAGCGGGTTTCATGGGCAATCGTATCGCCATCATCGGCGCCGGCGCCGTCGGCTGCTACGCCGGCGCCTATATGGTCCAGGCCGGGGAGGATGTGACCTTCGTCGATTGGTGGCCGGAGAATGTGGAGGCGATCCGCACGGGGCTGCGCATCAGCCATCTGAAGGACGTGCCGGAATTCACCGTGCAGGGCCGCGCCCTGCACCTGACCGAATTGCAGCAGGTCTCCCGCGAAAAGCCCTTCGACATCGCCTTCATCTGCGTGAAATCCTACGACACCGCCTGGGCCACGCAGATGGTCGCGCAATACCTTTCGCCCAATGGCTACTGCGTCAGCCTGCAGAACTGCATGAATGAGGCGACGATCGCCGGCATTGTCGGCTGGGGCCGCACGCTGGGTGCGGTGGCCAGCTCCATCACGGTGGAACTCAGCGCGCCCGGCCAGGTGAAGCGCGCCTCCGGCAAGGGCGGTGCCGCGCATACCGTGTACCGGGTGGGGGAGGTGCATGGCCGCATCACCGACCGGGCGCGGGAAGTCGCGCGCCTCACCGCGCTGTCCGACAGCACGCTTGTCACGCCCAATCTGTGGGGCGAGCGCTGGACCAAGCTGGTGGCGAATGTGATGCAGAACGGCATGTCCGCCGCGACCGGCCTGATTAGCCGGGACATCCTGCTGGATGACCGCCTGCGTCACTTCACGGCACGGCTCGGCAGCGAGGCGATCCGCACCGGCCAGGCGCTGGGCTATGCGCTGGAGGAAGTGCTGCATATCGACCCCGAGATCATCGCCCGTGCCGGAGAAGGCGATGCCGCAGCCCTGGCGGATTACGACCAGCACCGGCTGGTGGAGGCCCGCAAGCCGGGCGGCGGCGCGCATCGCCCCTCCATGGGCCAGGACATGATGAAGGGCCGCCGCACGGAGATCGAGGCGATGAACGGCTATATCGTGCAGCAGGCGGAACCGCTCGGCCTCGCCACCCCGGCCAATGCGGCGCTGACGGCGCTGGTGCAGCGGGTGGAGCGCGGCGAGATCGCAGCCGACCCGCGTCACATCCAGGAATTGCGGCTGAACTGAGGCAACCCGCCCTCGCCGCGCACGTTCCCGTCATGCTGTCATCCAGATGGGGGAAGGCATGTATGTGAACGATCTCCAGCGGCGCATCGTCTCCGCCACCCGCGGCGCCGCGACGCGCGCCGCGTTGCGTGCCCTGTGGCACCGGCAGCAGCCGCAAATTCCAGGCTCCGCCGAAGAATGCCTGAAGCTGGCGCAGGAGCCGCAGCGAAGGCTGGAACCGCTACGCCGCCAGCACGGCAATCCCCGCCCCTGACCGACGGAACCTGATCTACCAGGCCACCGCGACGCCGCCGCCGCCGCGCGGGTCGGCGCCGCCGGTGGGCCTGCCATCGCGCAGCAGGATGGCGTGGGCGCGGCTCATGCCCGGGTCGTAGGATAGCGGCGAATGCCGCACCTCATGGCCCAGGTCGCGCAGCGCCTGCACCACGTCTCCCTGCACGCGGGCCTCGCAGAAGACAGGGCCACCCTCGCAATGGATGCGGGGGAAGGACACGGCCTCCACCGCGCCCATGCCGAAATCCACGGCGTTGACGATGGTGGTCAGCACGGCGGAGATGATGACGCTGCCGCCCGGCGCGCCGACGATCATCCAGGGCGCGCCATCCTTCGTCACGATGGTGGGCACCATGCCGGTGGTGCGCGCCTTGCCCGGCGCCATGCTGTTCGGGCGGCCAGGACGCATGTCGAACAGCTTCATGGCGTTGTTCCAGTTGAAGCCCAGCCCCGGCGTGACCACCCCCGCGCCGGTGCCGAGCGTATGCGTCAGCGACACGCAATTGCCGGCCGCATCCCAGGCCGAGACATGGGTGGTGCAGGAGGGTGGCGCCGCGATGCGCCCTCCCGGCAGCCAGCCGGCACGGATGCGCGCGGCCCAATCCGCGGCGCGGCGCTTCGAGATCATCTCCTCAACCGGCACATCGACGAAATCCGGGTCCGCCAGCCAGTTTTCGCGGTCCTCATGCGCCGCCGCCATGGCGCGGGCGACGAGATCGAGATGCCGCGCGCTACCCGGCTGCACACCGCCGAAATCGAACTGCTCCAGGATGTTCAGCATCTCGATCAGCACGGCGCCGGAGCCGGGCGGCGGGTTGGAAGCGATGCCGTAGCCGCGATAGCTGCCGATCACCGGCGGCACCTCCCGCACCTGGTAGTCGGCCAGATCCGCCGCGGTGACGAAGGCGCCGTTGCGGGCAAAATCCTCCGCGATGCGCGCGGCGGTCTCGCCATGGTAGAAATCCGCCGCGCCATGGCGTGCCAGGCGTTCCAGGCTGTCCGCCATCTCCGGCTGGCGCAGCGTGTCGCCCACCCTGTGCAGCGCGCCCTGGGCGTCGAGGTACAGCGCCGCGCAGCCAGGCGTGGTGGAAACGCGGCGCAGGCCACTCGGCAGGCCGGGCTGCGGGGTGCGGGCCAGGAAGTCATGGTAGAAGGGCGTCACCAGCACACCCTCTCGCGCCATGCGGATGGCGGGTGCCAGCAGCGCCGCCCAATCCTGGCTGCACAGCGTCTCATGGAACCGCGCGAGGCCGGCGACGGTGCCGGGCGTCATGATCGCCTGGTAGCCGAGTTCGGCCCGGAAATCCTCGAACAGCGCATAACCGGAAATCTCGGACCGGCCCTGGCTGTCGCCCGCCCACATCTCCGGCCGCACCTTCGCGCCCGCCCGGGCGTGGAAATCGATCATGCCGTGGCGGCCGCTGCGCGCGTCGAGGAACTGCAGCGTTCCCATGCCGCCGAGGCCGCACATGAAGGGGTCCTGCACCATCTGGCAAAAGGCGGTGGTGAGGGCCGCGTCGAAGGCATTGCCGCCGCGCCGCAGCACCTCCGCCCCCGCATCCGCCGCGCGGGGCTGCGGGCAGACCACCAGGCCCTTGATGCTGTCCATGCTGCCTTCCCTTCCTGCCAACCCAGCTTGCACCGCAACCGCGCGGCGTGACAGCCGGGCAGCCCGCGCCGGCGGGGGGTCTGCCCCTCCCTCCGCGTGGCTTCACATTTCCCGCCTGGTTGGAAATGATGCGGCGAGAAACCGGGCAGAGGCAGGATGCAACGCAGCCAGAGAATGAACCTGCTGCTGATCGCGCTCGGCGCCATGTTCCTGCAGCAGACCTTCGCGGCGCTGGGTCGCAACCTGCCTTCCATCATCGCCCCGGCCATCCTGGATGATCTGCGGCTCGATCCGGCTTGGCTCGGCGTTTATGTCGGGCTGGGGGCGCTGGCCTCGCTGGGCTTCCAGCTCGGCTGCGGCAGCTTCATCATCCGGCATGGGGCCTTGCGGGTCAGCCAGGTGGCGCTGCTGATGCTGGCCGTCGGGCTGGTGCTGGCCTGTATCGGGCCGCTCGGCTTCTTCGCCCTGTCGGCGGTGATCGGCGCGGGCGGGGCGGCGGTATCCACGCCGGCCAGCTCGCACCTGCTCGGGCGCTATTCGCCGCCGCGCTATGCGCCGCTGGTGTTTTCCATCAAGCAGACGGCGGTGCCGGCGGGGCTGCTGTTGGGCGGGCTGCTGGGGCCGCTGCTGACCGGCTGGTGGGGCTGGCGGGGCGCGATGCTGTCCTCGGCCGGGGCCTGTGTGGTGCTGGCAGTGCTGTTGCAGCCGCTGCGGGCGGAATTCGACGCGGACCGCGTGCCGGGGCGCAGCTTTCGCCTGTCGGATTTCCACACCACCCTGGCCGTGGTCATCCGCAGCCGGGATCTTTTCAACCTGTCCCTGGCCTGTTTCGTGTTCAACGGCATACAGACAGTCTTCATGGCCTATTTCGTCGTCTACCTGACGGCGCTGGGGCACCCGCTGGCCGTCGCGGGCTTCGTCTTTTCCGTCGCCACGCTGATCGCGGTGCCCGGGCGCATCCTGTGGGGCTGGATCGGCAGCGTGCTGCTGCCGCCGCGGGTGGTGATGGGGGTGCTGGCCCTCGGCATGGCGGCCAGTTCCGTGCTGGCGGGCCTGTCCGGGCCGGGCTGGCCGCTGCCCATGCTCGGCCTGGTCGGCGCGGGGCTCAGCCTCACCGCCTTGTCTTGGAACGGCGTGCTGCTGGCGGAGGCGGCGCGGCTGGCGCCAGAGGGAATGCGTGGGGCCGCGACCGGCGGCGTGCTGTCCTTCGGCCAGCTGGGGGCGCTGCTGATGCCGCTGGTCTTCGCCGCGGTGCTGTGGCTGACCGGCCGCTACGATTACGGCTTCCTGCTTTGCGCCGCGCCGGCGCTGCTGGCCGGGCTGGCGCTGCTGCGGCCGCCGCGCGCCGCCGCATAGCCGGCCAGCGCCAGCAGCAGCCCCTCCGCCGCGAAGGCCAGGGAGGCGGTGGCCGCCGCCCCCTGCAACACCAGGATCTGGTTCTGGTTCTGCAACCCGAGCACGATCGGCGTGCCGAGCGTCGCCGCCCCGGCCAGCGCACCCACCGCGGCAGTCGCCACCGCCAGCACCAGCGCCACGCGCAGCCCGCCCAGCACCAGCGGCCAGGCCAGCGGCAGCTCCACCTCCCGCAGCGCGCCCGCCGGGGTGTAGCCCAGGGCGAGCGCCGCCAGCCGCGCCTCCGGCGGCACCGCCTCCAGCGCGGCGACGGTGGCCCGCAGCACGGGCATGATGCCGTACAGCAGCAGCGCCAGGATGGTCGGCCCCCAGCCAAAGCCCATGGCCGGCACCGCCAGCGCCACCGCCACCACCGGGGGCACCGCCTGGGCGGCGGCGGCGAAGGCATCCGCCGCCGGGCGCAGCGCACGGCCCGATGGCCGCGTCACCAGCACCCCGAGCGCCAGGCCGAGCAGCGCCGCCGGCACCACCCCGGCCAGCGCCAGCCCGGCATGGCCGGCGGCCAGCCCCAGCAGGCGCCCGGGCGGAAAGCCGCCGAACCAGCCGGGCAGCAACGCCACCAGCGCCAGCACCGCGGCCAGCAGCAGCGCCATCATCGGCCGCGCGCCAGCACGGCCTCCAGCCGCAGGGACCCATCGCCCAGCGCCAGCACGCCATGGCCGGATTCCGCCATGCGGGACAGCGCATCGGCCAGTGTGGCGCCGGAGGCCAGGCGGGGCGCATCGGCGGGGGCGGGCCGGCCATCCCGCGCCACCTCCGCCGGCAGCAAGGACAGGCGGCGCAGGCCGGGCTGGCCGCCGCCGAGCAAGGTGCGGGCGAAATCCGGCGCATCCTCCGCCACCAGCGCGGCCGGCGCGCCATCCGCCACCACCGCGCCATCCCGCAGCACCACCACCTGGCTGGCGAGTTCCAGCGCCTCCTCCGGATCATGCGTCACCAGCAGGATGGTTTTGCCGGTTTCAGCATGGATGCGGCGGAGCTCGGCGCGCAGGTCGCGCCGGGTGATGGGGTCCACGGCGCCGAAGGGCTCGTCCATCAACAGGATATCCGGGTCCGCGGCCAGGGCCCGCGCCAGGCCCACGCGCTGCGCCTGGCCGCCGGACAGCGCGCCGGGCAGGCGCTGCGCCAGCGCAGGGTCGAGCTGCACCAGCTCCAGCAGCGCGGCGACGCGGGCCGCAATTCGGGAAGAATCCCAGCCCAGAAGGCGCGGCACCGTGCCGATATTGGCGGCGACGCTGCGATGCGGGAACAGGCCGGTGGATTGCATGACATAGCCGATGGACCGCCGCAGCCGTGCCGGGTCCTGGCCCGCCACATCGGCGCCGCGCACCAGCACGCGGCCGGCGCTCGGCTCCACCAGCCGGTTCACCAGTTTCATCAGCGTGGATTTGCCGGAGCCGGAGGGGCCGACCAGGGCACAGAGCACGCCCGCCGCGACCTGGAGGTTCACGCCGGACAGCGCCTCCGTCGTGCCGAAGCGGACGGAGACATTCTCGAAGCGGATCATGCGCTGCCCCCCAGCCGATGTTCCAGCAGGCGGATCAAGGCATCCGCCGCCAGCGCCAGCGCCATGATCGGCAAGGCGCCGAGCAGCATCAGGTCGGTGGCGAATTGCGCCAGCCCCTCGAAGACCAGCGCGCCGAGACCGCCCGCCCCCACCAGCCCGCCAAGCGTCACCAGCCCGATCGCCTGCACCACCGCCACGCGCAGGCCACCGGCGAAGACCGGCAGCGCCAGCGGCAGCCGCACCTCCCGCGTGATACCGCCCTCCGTCATGCCCATGGCACGCGCGGCGGCCACTGCCGCGGGGTCGGCCGCCGTCAGCCCGCCGAGCACGGAGCGCCACAGCGGCAGCGCCAGGTAGCCCGCGGTGGCGAGCACGGCGGGCGCCGGGCCGATGGCGCCGAGGCCCAGGCTGCGCAGCGCCGGCAGCAGCGCCAGCAGCCCAGCCAGCAGCGGAATCAGCGCCGCGAACAGCGCGATGGCCGGCACCACCTGCACGGCACCAAGCGCAGCGCCCACCGGCCCGGCGGCGCCCGGCCGCCGGAAGCCGGCCCAGGCCAGCGGCACCGCCAACAGCAAGGCCAGCGCCAGCGCCGCCCCGGCGAGCGCCAGATGGCGCAGCAGGGCGGCGTGCACCACCGCCTCCCGCGCCCGGTATTCCACCACCAGCGACAACGCCTCGAAGGTTCCGGCCTGCCAGAGCAGCAAAAGGGTGAGCAGGGCGAACGCGGCCAGCACGGCCCGGCCCATCCCGGGCAGGGCCGCCGCGCGCGCCACCACCAGCGCGGCGCCCGCCACCAGCCCGAGCCAGAAGCCGCCACCGAGGCCGGCGCGCGCCGCCGGGGCCAGCCCTTCCAGGGACAGGGCGGCTGCCCAGCCCGTGGCGGTCAGCAGTAGCGCCACACCGGCCAGCGCGGCCGGCGCCCCGAGCCAGGCCGGCAGGCGCTGCGGCACCGCCAGCACCACTGCCACCAGCGCAGCCGGTGCAGCCCAGCTTATCGCGGCAAATCCGCTGGCCGCGACGCCTGGCAGCAGCCGGTTCGGCGCGACGCTCAGCCAGGGCAGCAGCAGCCCGGCCAGCACTACCAGCCCCAGCAGCGCGCGGCCTACCTCACCCGCGCGCATCGGCCGCGCGTCAGCCCAGCGTGGCGAAATGCGCCCGCGCCACCGCAGCGGCCGCCTGGCCTTCCACGGCCACACGGGCGTTCAGTTGCTGAAGTGTCTCCAGCGTCAGCGATGCGAAGACCGGGGCGAGCGCGGCACGGATGCCCGGATGCGCCTCCAGCACCGCCTGGCGGACCACCGGCGCCGGCTCATAGACGATCTGCGCGCCCTTGTTGTCCTGCATCACCACCAGGCTGAGCGCGGAGATGGCGCCATCGGTGCCATAGACCATGGCGGCATTCACCCCCGAGATGCCCTGCGCCGCGGCACGCATGGTCACCGCCGTATCGCCGCCCGGCAGCACCACGATGCGGTCGCGCGGGAAGCTGAAACCATAGGTCCGCTCGAAGCTGCCGAGCGCCGCCGGGCTCTCGACGAATTCGGCGGAGGCGGCGAGGCGGAGCTTGCCGGCCTCCGCCGCGCGGCCGAAATCCTCCATGGTCGAAAGGTTCTCGGCACGCGCCACATCGCCGCGCAGGGCGATGGCCCAGGTATTGTTGGCCGGCGCGCGGGCCAGCCAGACCAGACGGTTCGCTTCCAGGTCCAGCCGCGCCACCGTCTCATGCGCCGTATCGCCGCTGCGCCAGGCCGGGGCTTCCGGCTGCTGGAAGAAGAAGGCGCCGTTGCCGGTGTATTCGGGATAGAGGTCGATCTCGCCCGCCACCAGCGCGGTGCGGACGATGCGCGTCGGGCCGAGCGACAGCCGCGCCTCCGTCGGGATGTTGGCGCGTTCCAGCGCCACCAGGATCAGGTTGCCAAGCAGCGCGCCCTCCGTGTCGATCTTGGAGGACACCACCACCGGCCGCGTGGCCTGGGCGCGCACCAGGGACGGGGCCGCAAGGGCCAACGGGAGCGCGGCGAGGAGCCGCCGCCGGATGATGCCTGCCATGATTCCAGTCCTGTCCCGTTTCGGTGCCAAGGGGGAGTTGCCAGCAGCACAGCGTGCCACGCGACAGCCGGTTCCGTCCCGCTCGGATGCAGGTGGCCGACCCGACCGAGATGGGGTCGCCCGGCCACCTGACCAGTCGAAATCAACCCAGCGCCGCATCCTCCAGCGTGATGCCCGAGAAGAAGTTCAGCGCGCCCGGCATGGCCTTGAAGCCGGTGATCTCCTTCTTCATGGCATAGCCCTGGCTGCGCCAGGCGAGGCCGACCAGCGGCACTTCCTCCAGCGCCACGCGCTGCGCCTCCAGGTAGATCTCGCGCCGCTTCGCGGTGTCGAACTCCGCCCGACCGGCCCGCATCAACTCCTCCAGCTTCGGAATGCGCAGCCCGGCGCTGCGGACGTAGGAGGGGGAGAGCGAGCCGTCGATCAGGTTGTTCAGCCCGTCCGCATCGTTGCTGTCGGTCGCCGTGCCCATCACCGCGATGTCGAACTGGCCGCGATTGCCCAGGTTCACGCGCGTCGCCCAATCCGGCAGGCGCAGCTCCGCCTGAATGCCGACGGCGGCCAGGTGCTGCTGCACCACCTCCGCCGTGTCCTTGTGCATGCCGTATTGCGCGGTGGACAGCAGGCTGGTGCTGAAACCGTTGGGCAGCCCGGCCTCCCGCAGCAGGGCCTTGGACTTGTCCGGGTCATAGGCCTGGCCCTTGGACAGCGCCTCGTCGAAGAAATCGCTGCCCGGGGCGATCGGCAGGCCCTCCAGCGGGCTGCCGCGGCCGAAGAAGGCGACCTTCACGATGTCGTCGCGCCTGATGGCGTGGGCGATGGCCCGCCTGACCCGCGCATCGCCCAGATGCGGGCGAGATGCGTTGAAATTCAGATACATGAAGGGGCCATTCGTGGCGTCCAGCCGCAGCCGTTCATCCACCTCGATCGCTGCCATCGCCTGCCAGGGCACGTATTCGATGAGGTCCACGTCGCCTGCACGAATGGCGGAGACGCGCAGATTTTCATCCGCATAGGCAATCAGCCGGATGCCGGCCAGCTTCGGCTGGCCCGGCTTGTAGTAGCGGTCGAAGGCCACGAGATCGATCGAGGTGCCACGCTCCTGTGCCCGGATGGTGAAGGGCCCGGCGCCGACCGGCAGCACGCCCGCGCCGGTTGGGCTGCGTGGGCTGACGATCATCATGTGGTAGGACGCCATCCAGTTGGGCAGGGTGGCGATGGGCGCCTTGGTGACGATGCGCACCGTCCGCGCATCCGGCGTCTCGATGCTCGCGACCTGCTGCATCTCCGCCCGGTAATGGGCGGTGGAGCGTTCGGCGGCGATCTGCTCGATGTTCCATTTCACATCGGCAGCGGTGATCTTCTCGCCATTGTGGAACAGCGCGTTGTCGCGCAGCGTGAAGCTCCAGGTGGTCGGGTTCTCGTTGCGCCAGGATTCCGCGATCTCACCGCGCAGCGCGCCATCCGGGGCGTAGGACAGCAGCCCGCGATGGATCAGCAGCTTCACCGTGGCGGCGGCGGTCCCGGTATTGGCCCAGGGCTGCAGGCTGGGCGGGAAGGAGGACAGGCCGAAGCGCAGTGTGCCGCCCTGCGCGCGGGCGGCGCCGCCCGGCAGGAAGGGCAGGGCGGCAGTGGCGGCGATCAGGCCGCGGCGGGTGATGCGCATGGTGAAGTCTCCCTTTGTTGTTGTCAGTCTGCTCCATAGATCGTCTGCGCCGCCTCGGGCGTGATGCTGCCCTCGGCCAGGTCGCGTTGCAGAGCGGCGCGGTCACGTTCCCCGGGCGGGCCATAGCCGCCGCCGCCGGGGGTGATGATCTCCACCCAGTCGCCCGCCTGCAACAGGCCATTTCCCAGCACGAAAGGCGCAATGCCCGGGCCATAGACGAAGCGGCCGCGCCCGCCCGGCTGCCCGCCCTGCAAGCCCCAGGGGGCGGAGGCGAAGCGGGACCCATCCATCCGCAGGCGGCATTCGGCTTCCGCCCGGTAGACCCGGCGCAGCCCCATGCCGCCGCGCTGCCGCCCGGCGCCGCCGGAGCCTTCCACCAGCTCGTAGCGCATCAGCGTCAGCGGGTATTCGATCTCCAGCGCCTCGACCGGCAGGTTGGAGGTATTGGTCGTGTGCACATGCACGCCATCCAGCCCGTCCTTGGTGGCGCGGGCGCCGAAGCCGCCGCCGATGGTCTCGAGATAGACCCAGGGCTCCCCCGTGATCGGCTGCCGCCCGACGAAGGAGGCGACGAAGCAGGCGCCATTATGCGCCGCCGTCACCCGCCCCGGCACCGCCTGCGCCAATGCGCCATGGATGAGGTCCACCACGCGCTGGCAGGTGGATAGCCGCGCATTCACCGCAGCCGGCAGCACGCAGTTCAGCACGCTACCCTCCCGCGCCGTGACGCGCAGCGGCCGCGCCAGCCCGGCATTGGGCAGCAGCGTCGGGTCCACCACCGTCTTCACCGCGTAGTAGACGGTGGCGAGCAGCGCGGTGAAGGTCATGTTGATGCCGGCGCGCACCTGGTCCGGCCCATCGAAATCCAGCGACATGGTGTCGCCCGCGATGGTCAGGGTCAGGGTCAGCGGCAATTCGCCGTCGATCTCCGGGCTGTCATGGACATCCGCGAAGGTCCAGGTTCCATCGGGGATGGCCGCGATGCCGGCGCGCATCTTGCGCTCGGCGTAGTCCTGCAGGGCCTCGCCCGCCGCCAGCACAGTCTCCGTGCCGTATTTCGCACAGAGCGCCTGCATGCGGGAGACGCCGAGGCGGTTGGCCGCCATCTGCGCGCGCAGGTCGGACAGACGCTCCCGCGGCACCTGGCAGTTCAGCAGGATCAGCTCCTGCACATCATTCTGCAATTCGCCGGCGCGATAGAGCCGGATCGGTGGGATGCGCAGGCCTTCCTGGAAGATATGCGCATGGCCGCGATCGGCGAAATCCGAGTGGTGCGCCAGGTTCACGGCCCAGGAGACGATGCGGCCGTCGACGAAGATCGGCTCCGCCAGCACGATATCGGGCAAATGGGTGCCGCCGCCCTCATAGGCGTCATTGCCGACAAAGACATCGCCTGGCTGCATCTTCGCCATCGGATGACGCTTGAGGATATGCGCGATGATGCCGATGAAGCTGCCGAGGTGGATCGGGATGTGTTCCGCCTGGCACAGCGTATTGCCGGCGATGTCGAACAGCGCCGTGGAACAGTCCCGCCTTTCCTTGATGTTGGTGGAGTAGGAGGCGCGGACCAGCGCTTCCCCCATCTCCTCGACGATGGAGGACAAGGCGGAGCCGATGACCTCGACCGTGATCGGGTCCGGGCGCATGTTGCTCATGCCGCCGCCTCCAGGATCAGGTTCTCGTACTCATCCACGCGGGCGTCCTGGCCCGGCAGGATGACGGTGGTGGCGTCCATCTGCTCGACGATGGCAGGGCCGGCGATGCGGTCGCCAGGTGCCAGGCGATCCCGCGCATAGACCGGCACGACGACGATGCCCTGCGCTTCCGGCAGCCAGATTTCCCGAGTCGCCTCCAGCGCCGCTTGTGGGTCGGGACCCTGCAGCGGGCGCGGCCGCAGCTCCGCCTTGCGGACCACACCGGTGGCTTCCAGCCGGAAGGTGACGAGCTGCACCGCCTCCCCTTCCGCGATGAAGCCATACATCTGGCGATGCGCCGCGGCGAAGCCCTCGGCCAGATGCGCCAGCGTGGCGGCGGTGAAGGGCCCGTCGGGCAGGGCCACCGGCAGTTCGTAGTTCTGGCCGGCATAGCGCATATCCACGCTGCGGCGGATCATGCGTTTGTCGGCGGCGATGTGTTCCTGCTCGAACCAGCGTTCCGCCGTAGCGGTCAGCGTGGCGAAGGCGGCCTCCATCGGCGCCACCGCGTCTTCGTCCAGCGCGGTCAGCCGCGTGGCGGAGAAATCCGCGCGCAGATCGGTCAGCAGCAGCCCCATGGCGCAGAGGATGCCGGGATTGCGCGGCACCAGCACGCGGCGGATATCCAGCTCCTTCGCCAGGCGCGACGCATGCAGCGGCCCAGCGCCGCCGAAGGCCATCAACGTATAGTCGCGCGGATCATGCCCGCGCTGCACGCTGATCACCCGGATCGCCTTGGCCATGTTCGCGGTGACGACGGACAAAATGCCCTGCGCCGTCTCCATCACCCCCATGCCGAGCTGCGCCGCCAGCCGTTCCACGGCCGCCAGGGACAGGTCGCGGCGGATCGGCATGCGGCCGCCCAGCAGATGCGTCGGGTGCAGCGTGCCGAGCACGACATTCGCATCCGTCACCGCCGCTTCCGGGTTGCCGCGGTCGTAGCAGACCGGCCCCGGATCGGCGCCGCAGCTGCGCGGCCCGACCTTCAGCAGCCCGCCGGAATCGACGAAGGCGATGGAACCGCCGCCGGCGCCCACCGTGTGGATATCCAGCATCGGCGCCTTGATCGGGTAGCCATGCACGATGGCCTCCCCCGTCATCCGCGCCGCCCCACCCTGCAGCAGCGCCACATCCGTGCTGGTGCCGCCCATGTCGAAGGTGATGAGGTCCGGGAAGCCGGAAAGCCGGCCGATGGCCTGGGCACCGACCACGCCGGTGGAGGGGCCGGACAGCACCATCCGCACCGGCATCTCCGCCGCCGCCTCGAAGCCTATGACGCCGCCATTGGACTGCGTCAGATGCGGTGTCGCGGTGACACCCAGCTCGGCCAGGCGTTCCGCCAGGCGCTTGATGTAGCCGCGCATCACCGGGCCGAGGTAGCTGTTCACCACGGCGGTGGACAGCCGCTCGAACTCCCGGAATTCCGGCGCGATCTCGTGGCTGGTGGTGAGGAAGATTCCCGGAATTTCTTCCGCGATGATGCGCTTCGCCGTTGCCTCATGCGCCGGATGCACGAAGCTGTAGAGGAAGCAGATGGCGATGGCCTGCACGCCGGCTGCCTTCAGCGCGCGAGCGGCGTCGCGTACCGCCTGTTCATCCAGCGCCGTCTCCACGCTGCCGTCATGGCGGATGCGTTCCGGCACCTGGAGGCGCAATTCCCGCGCCACCAGCACCGGCGGCTTGTCCACCTGTAGATCGTATAGATCCGGGCGCTTCTGGCGCCCGATCTCCAGCAGGTCGCGAAAGCCATCGGTGGTGACCAGCCCGGTGCGGACGCCGCGATGCTGGATCAGCGCGTTGGTGGCCACCGTGGTGCCATGGCCGAAATAGGCGATGTCGGCGGGCGCCTGGCCGATTTCCGCCATGCCCTCCGCCACGCCGCCGGCAATGCCGCGAGAGGGATCATCCGGGGTGGAGGACACCTTCCAGACCGCGATGCGGCCGGTGTCTTCCTCGAACAGGCAGACATCCGTGAAGGTGCCACCCGAATCCACGCCGACGCGCCAGCCCAATGTCGCGGTCCCCGTTCCAGCCTGTGCCGCAGTCTCGCGCCGAACTTCGTTCCTGTGCAATCCCGGCGCGGCTATTCCGCGAAGTGGCAGGCGGCCTGCTGCTTCGGCCAATCCGCCCGCAGCGCCGGGTCCTGCTCCGCACAGAGCGGCTGCGCCTTCGGGCAGCGCGTGCGGAAGCGGCAGCCGGAGGGCAGGTTGGTGGGGCTCGGCGGCTCACCTTCCAAGGAAAAGGTATCCGTCACGCGCGCGCCGCCGATCTTCGGAATCGCGGCCAGCAGCGATTGCGTATAGGGGTGCCGCGGCGTGGCGAAGACCTGCGCCGTCTCGCCGATTTCCACGATGCGCCCGAGATACATCACCGCCACCCGGTCGCAGATCAGCCGCACCACGGACAGGTCGTGGGAGACAAACAGGTAGGTCAGCCCGAACTGCTGCTGCAAGGACAGGAACAGCTTCAGGATCGTGGCCTGCACGGAGACATCGAGGCCCGATGTCGGCTCATCCAGGATCACGACCGATGGCTTCAGCGTGAGAATACGCGCCAGCCCGACGCGGCGCTGCTGCCCGCCACTGATCTCATGCGGATAGAGATCGAGATGCGTCTCCGGCAGCCCCACCGCCGCCAGGATCTCCCGCACCCGTGCCTCGCGCTCCGCCTCGCCGAGTTCGGTATGCACGATCAGCGGTTCGTGCAGCGAGGCACGGATGGTCCAGCGCGGGTCCAGCGAGGCGCCGGGGTCCTGGTAGCAGTATTGCAGATGCTGCCGGAATTTGCGGCTCTGATGCGGCTTGAGCGGCGCGATGTCCTGGTCCTGGAACAGGATGCGGCCCTGGGTCGCGGTGTGGATGCCCATCAGCGTCTTGCCGAGGGTAGATTTGCCGCAGCCGGATTCGCCGACGATGCCGAGGATCTCACCCGGCTGCACAGCGAAGGACACATCATCCAGCGCCCGCAGCCAGCCGACGCGGCGCTTCCACAAATTCCGCACGGGGAAGTATTTGCGGAGGTTCTCGACCTCAAGGATGGGCGCGCTCACGCCGCGAACTCCGTCAGCCGGTGGTGGCAGCGCACGCTATGGCCGGGGCCGGCCAGCTCGGCCGGCGGGCGCTGCTGGCAGATCTCGGTGGCGCGTTCGCAGCGTGGGTTGAAACGGCAGCCCGGTGGCGGGTCGATCAGGCGCGGGATTTCGCCGGGAATGCCGCGCAGCCCGGTCTCGGCGCTGGGCAGGCTGTCCAGCAGCTTGCGGGTGTAGGGGTGGCTCGGGCGGTTGAAGAATTCCGCGACCGGCGCTTCCTCCACCTCCTGCCCCGCATACATCACGGTGATCCGGTCGCAGATTTCATACGCCGCGCCGAGGTCATGCGTGGTGAACAGAACGGCGACGTTACGGTCCCGCGCCAGACCCTTCAGCAGCTTCAGGATCTGCGCCTGCACCGTCACGTCCAGCGCGGTGGTCGGTTCATCCGCGATCACCAGCTTCGGCTCCGGCAGCAGCGCCATGGCGATCATCAGCCGCTGGCGCTGGCCGCCGGAGACCTCATGCGGGTATTTGCGCAGCAGCGCCTCCGGGTTCGGCAATTGCACCAGGCGCAGCCATTCCACCACGCGGGCCAGGTCCGCCTCCCGCCGCGCGCGGGCATTGCCCCTGAAGGACGGGTCGCGCAGCAGCGGCGATTTCCAGTGCATCAGATCGGCGATCTGGGTGCCGATGGTGAAGACCGGATTGAAGGCGGTGGAGGGGTCCTGCGGAATATAGGCGATCTCCCGCCCCCGCACCTCCCGCGCCAGCGCCGCTTCCGGCACGGTCAGCAGGTCCCGCCCACCGAATAGCACCTGGCCGCCCTGGATGCGCGCCGAGTTCGGCGGCAGGATGCCGAGGATGGCGCGCGCCAGCGTCGTCTTGCCGCAACCGGATTCACCGACCAACCCGCGGATTTCGCCCGGCCGGATCGAACAGCTCACCCCATCCAGCACCTTCGCCAGCCCGGCATCGGAGGCGAAGGCGACGCGCAGGTCGCGCACCGCGATCAGGTCACTTTCCACTGGAGGCCCGCCGCAGCCGGGGGTCGAGCACGTCGCGCAGCCCATCGCCCAACAGGTTGAAGCCCATCACCACGATGAAGATCGCAAGCCCCGGAAAGGCCGCATACCACCACGCCATCGGCAGGAATTCGCGCGATTCCGCAATGGTGCGCCCCCATTCCGGCGTCGGCGGAGGTGGGCCGAGCCCGAGGAAGCCCAGCGTCGCCGCCGTCAGAATGGTGCCACCCATGCCGATGGTGGTGCGGACGATGATGGAGGAGGAGATGGAGGGCAGGATGTGCAGCACCATCACGCGCCAGGGCGAACAGCCGAGCGCAATGGCCGCCTCGACGAAGGTTTCGTTCTTGCAGGACCGCGTCTCGGCATAGACCAGCCGTGCCCAGAACGGCCAATAGGTAACCGACAGCGCCAGGATGACGTTCTCGATGGATGGCCCCAGCGTCTGCGCGATGGCAATCGCCAGCACGATCTGCGGCACGGCCAGGAACACGTCCGAGCCACGCATCAGCAGGTCGCTGCCGAGCCCTTCATAGTAGCCGGCGACCAGCCCCACCGGCACGCCGATCAGCACCGCGACAAGGATGGCGACGACCGCGATGGTGATGGTGATGCGGGCGCCATACAGCAGCCGGGAATAGATGTCGGCGCCCATGCGGTCCGTGCCCAGCCAGTTATCCGCATTGGGCGGGCTGAGGCGGATCGCCGTGTGGAATTCCGTGACGTCGCCCGGGTGGGTGGACAGCCAGGGCGCCAGGATCGCCGCGAACACCACGATCAGGATCAGCGCCAGCCCCAGCATCGAGGAGCGATCTTCCGCCAGCTTGCGAAACACCTGCCTCATCAGCGGGTCTCCCGCGGGTCAATGAGCCCCTGAAGGATATCGACCAGCAGGTTGACCACGATGAACATGGTGCCCGCGATCAGCGTGAAGCCCATCACCGCATTATAATCCGAGTTGAGGATGGAGTTCACCGCGAACATGCCCAGCCCCGGCCAGTCGAACACCGCCTCCACCACCACGGCGCCGGCCAGCAGGATGCCGAAGATCAGGCCGATCTGCGTGACCGTGCCGATCAGCGCATTGCGGAGAACATACTTCCAGACGATCTGGCTGCGCGGATAGCCCATCGCTGTTTCGTACAGCACATAGTTGCTCTCCAGCGCGTTCAGCACGCCGGCGCGGGTGAACCGCACGATGGTGGCGGCCGCCGGCAGCGCCAGGGTGGCAACCGGCAGGATCAGGTGATGGAAGGCATCCAGCAGCGTCTCCATGTCCCAGTTGATCAGGGAGTCGATGATATAGAAACCGGTGATCGGCTCCGGACCCCAGCCCTCGACACGTCCGGTCAACGGCGTGATGCCGAGCTGCATGGAGAAAAACAGCTGGAGCAGGATCGCGAACCAGAAGCTGGCAATGGCGAGACCCGCGATAGTGACGAAGCGCAGCGCATGATCGACCCAGGAATTGCGCCGCAACGCGCTGACCACGCCGAGCGGCACGCCGATCAGGGCCGCGACCACCACGGTGACCAGTGTCAGCTCCAAAGTGGCCGGAAGCCGGCTCAGCAGATCCTCCGAGACAGGACGCCCGGTATAGATGCTGCGGCCCATATCGCCGCTCAGGATGGACTGCACATAGCGCAGGAACTGGATATGCAGCGGCTGGTCCAAACCCAGCCGCGCCCGCATCTCCGCGATGGTGGCGGCGGAGGCGTTCTCCCCGGCGGCGAAGGCCGCCGGGTCGGCCGGGATGACGTGCGAAATGAAGAAGACAATCGCCAACAGGCCGAGCAGTGTCGGCACGAACCAGATCACGCGGTTGACGACCAGGACGAAAATCTTCACGGGGCCGAAACCCCGTCACGCAGTCCTTTTGTCACGCGATGCTGAGCCAGCGCATCTCCTGCCCGTCCCCGATCGGACAGAACCGCACGCCGCTGACATTCTTGCGGAAGGGTCCATACCACTTGGTGTTGTGGATGAAGATCGCCGCCGCATCCTCGGACGAAATGCGCGCCACCTGCTCATACAACGGCGCGCGCTTCGCCTGCTCCGGCGTCGCCAGCGCCTCGGCCAGCAACCGGTCCACCTCCGGGTTGGAATAGTAGGAGGCATTGCCGCCGCGATGGCGTTCTGTGGCCAGGAGCTCGCCGGCCCAGTTGTGCGGGTCCGCGTAATAGGTGGAGCGCCACAGGAACAGCAGGTCGTACATCTGCTCCGGATCGCGCATCTTGTTGGAAACCACCGGCCAGGGTTCGTTCAGCAGGCGGCTCTGGATACCGGCGCGGGTCAGGCCGTTCTGCAGCAGGGACGCGGCCTGGATCGACTGTTCGTAGCCAATCATGCCGGCCACCACGATCTCCCGCATCGGCGCCTGCACGCGGGCCAGGTACCACTTCGCCTTGTCGATGTCATAGGTGTAGCCGGCAAGGTCCTTCGGCGCACCCCACATCGGGTTCGGCACCACCCCGGTGTTGCGCACCACGGACCCGCCGAGGATGTTGTTGATCCAGCCATCATAGTCGAAGGCGTGGCACAGCGCCTTGCGGAAGTTCACATCGTTCATCGGCGCGCGCTGGTTGTGGATGCAGGCGTAGAACAGCCGGGTCGACTCCGCCTCCAGCACATTCAGGTTCGCATCGCCCTGCAGGCGGACGATCTGGTCCTGCGGCATGTAGGGGTCGGTGCCCTGGAAGTCGCCGCGGATCAGGCCGAGCACACGGCTGTTGACCTCCGCCACATAGCGGAAATCGATCTCGGCGATGCCCGCCGGGCCGAGAAAGTGGTTGTCGAAGCGCTGCGCCAGGAAGCCGCGTGCCGGATCGAAGCGGCGGATGATGTAGGAACCCGATCCGGCGTCGTTGCGGCTGATGAAGGCCTCGCCCCAATCGCCATTCCGCTCGTTGCGCTTCAGCAGCGCGCTGTTCACCACATAGATGTCGTGGGTGGTCGCTGCGAAGATGGCCGATGGCGTGGTCAGGTTGAACTGTACCGTGTGGCGGTCCAGCGCCTTGGTGCTGCCAGGCGCGACCAGCGGGGCGAAAAGCGGGAAGGCGCCCTTCTTCACCGCCAGGATTCGCTCCATGGAATAGACCACATCCTCCGCCGTCAGCGGCGCGCCATCATGGAAGGTGACGCCCTCGCGCAGCTTGAAGGTGTAGGTCTTGCCGTCCTCGGAGGTGGTGTAGGATTCCGCCAGCCACGGCTCCAGCTTCGGCGGGTTGTCCACCCAGCGCATCAGCCCGTCATAGCAGTTGAGCCGATAGGCGACGCGGCCGACATCGAAGGTGGCGTGCGGGTCCATCGTGTCATAGGCGCTGCCATTGGCGAAGACGATGCGCCCACCGCCGCCGCGCTGCGCCTCCGCAATGCGTGGCAGGCCAGCCACGCCCACCGCGGCGCCGGCGGCCAACAGGGTCCGCCGACGGACCCCAGCCGAGAGGCTGCTCATGTCGCGCTTTTCCATTGTCGCGTCCCTGTCTGCGTTGCGGAAGGTTGCACCGCGAAAAATACCGGCGTCAAGGCGCCTCACGCTTCCGCGACACCCCCGGTTGCGGGAGGATGGCCGCACAGATAGCGTCGTTGCAAGCAGCTTCGGAAGGACAGGACATATGCCGAGCGATCGGAAGCTCGCCTTGGTGACCGGCGGGGCACGCGGCATCGGCCGAGGCTGCGTGCATGTGCTGGCAGAACGCGGATACGACATCGTCATCGTCGACCTTCTGCGCGCCGAAATGGAACGCACCCAGGCAGAGGTGGAGGCCATGGGCCGCCAGGCGATGATCGCCGAGGCCGATGTCGCCGACCATGCCAGGGCGCGCGAGATCGCGGCGGAGGTCCGCACCCGCTTCGGCCGGATCGATGTGCTGGTGAACAATGCCGGCCGCGGCAACCCCACCGGCATCCTGGAGATCACGGAGGAAGCCTTCGACCGCACCATCGCGGTGAACCTCAAATCCTGTTTCAACTACATCCAGGCCCTGGTGCCGCTGATGCAGGAAGGCGGCGGCGGGCGCATCATCTCCATGTCCTCGCTGAACGCGCATACCGGCGGCGTGACCAGCGCGGTCTCGAAATTCTCCTATGCCGCGGCCAAGGCCGGCATCATCGGCATGACCAAGGCCCTGGCCAAGGAACTGGGACCGGAGATCGCCATCAACTGCGTCTGCCCCGGCGTGATCGAGACCGAGGTCGGCAACAGCCTTACCAAGGCGCGCGGGCCGGAGCTGGCGAAGAAGATCATGCTCGGCCGCCTCGGCACGCCGGCGGATGTGGCGCAGCTTGTCGCCTTCCTCGCCACGGCAGAGCCCTTCTTCATCACCGGCCAGGCCATCACCATCGATGGCTTCCAATGGGAGATCTGAGCCCCGTGCGCTACCGGCTCGGCGTCGACATCGGCGGCACTTTCGCGGATTTCTGCGTGCTGAACGAGACGACCGGGGAGGTTTCGACGCTGAAGGTGCTGTCCACCCCGGCGACGCCGGGGCAGGAAGTAATCGACGGGCTGCGGGGGGTGCAATCGCGTTTCGGCATCGCTCCGGCCGATCTGGCCTGGTTCACGCATGGCACCACGGTCGGCGTGAATGCGGTGATCCAGCGCAAGGGCATCCCGCTCGCGCTGTTCGTCACCCGCAATTTCCGGGATGTGCTGGAGCTGGCGCGGCTGAAGACGCCGGACCCCTACGACCTGCTGTCCCGCCGCCCGCCGCCGCTGGTGCCGCGCGAACGCGTGATCGAGATCGACGGTCGTTTGAACGCAGATGGCAGCGAGGCCGAACCGCTGGACGAGGCCTCGGTGCTTGCGGCGCTGGACCAGGCGGAGGCGCGCGGCGCGGAGGGCGTCGTGCTCGCCCTGCTGCACAGCTACCGCAACCCGGCCCAGGAACATGCGGCGCAGGCGCTGCTGAAGAAGCTGCGGCCGGACATGCCGGTCTATTGCTCCGCCGATATCTGGCCGATCATCCGCGAATATGAGCGCAGCGTCACCGCCGTGGTGCATGGCCATGTGCAGCCGCGCGTCGCCTTCTACCTCGCCTCCCTGCAACGCGCCCTGCTGGAAGCCGGGGTGGTGGTGGAGCCGATGGTGACGAAATCCAATGGCGGCGTGATGCGCGCGGAGCTCGGCAAGACGCGCTGCGTGGAGATGCTGCTGTCCGGCACCGCGGCGGGTGCCATCGGCGCCGCCTTCGTGGCGCGCGCCGCCGGCGTGCCGCGCGCGATGAGCCTGGATATCGGCGGCACCAGCGCGGATGTCGCCGTCATCGCCGATGGCGCGCCGAGCTACGGCACCGGGGAGAGGGTTGGCGATTTCCCGGTCTATATCCCGACCGTCGCCGTCACCTCGATCGGCGAGGGTGGCGGCTCCATCGCGGCGGTGGATGCGCTGGGGCTGCTGACGGTAGGGCCGGAAAGCGCCGGCTCCACCCCCGGCCCGGCTTGCTACGGCCGTGGCGGCACGCGCGCCACCATCACCGATGCGATGTGCGTGCTCGGCTTCATCGGCCATGGCGCGCTGGGCTATGACAGCGTGCGCGTCAGCGCCGACCTTGCCGCGCAGGCGGTGGACGAGGTGGCGCAGGCGCTCGGCCGCAGCCGGCAGGAGACGGCGGAGGCGATCGTGCAGGTCGCGGTCAGCAGCATGTACCGGGAGGTCAGCAAGCTCGCCGCGCGCCAGGGCGTCGATCCGCGCGATTTCTGCCTGATGCCCTTCGGCGGCGCCGGCCCCATGCTGGGCGCGCTGCTGGCGCGGGAGCTGGGGATGCGGGAGGTGCTGATCCCGCTGACGCCCGGCGTGCTGTCGGCCCTCGGCGGGCTGATCGCCGATATCCGCAGCGACTTCATTGAGACGGTCTATGCCGATCTCGACGCCGCCGCCCTGCCCGGCCTGGTCGCGGCCTTCGCGCGGCTGCGGTCGGAAGCCACGCGCTGGATCCGCGAGGACCAGCGTTTTGAGGGCGAGGTCACCTACAAACCCTCCGCCGAAATGCGCTACCGAGGCCAGTCCTTCGAGATCGAGGTGCCACTGGAGGCCGCCTGGATCGAAGCCGGCAACCTGGCCGCGATGGAGGAGGCCTTCCACCAGGCCCACGAAAAGCTGTACGGCCATGCCGATCGCGGCGCGCCGATCCAAGCGATCGCGCTGCGGATGGTGGTCGCCGGCACCGTCCCCACGCCGCGCTTTCCGGAACAGGACCGCGTGGAAGGCACGCCCGAGATCCTGCGCGAGGTGGAGGTCTGGCTCGACGGCCGCGCCCAATCCGCACCGCTCTATCTCCGCAGCGCGCTGCGCCACGGCCACCGCTTCAGCGGCCCCTGCATCGTGCTGCAGGACGACACCACAAGCTGCATCCCCCCCGGCATGACCGGCGAGGTGGACCGCTTCGGCAATCTGCGCCTGACGGCCGGCTGAGGAGACGCGCCATGTCCATCGACCCGGTCACCTTGCAGATCTTCGGCAACCACGCCCAGGCGGCGGCGGAGGCGATGGCCTTCACCCTGTTCCGCACCGCCCATTCCACCTTCGTGAAGGAGACGGAGGATTTCACCACCGGCCTCTGCACGCCGGAGGGGCTGACCTTTGCCAGTCCGCGCGAATTGGGCGCCACCTGGTTCATCGGCCTGGAATACGGCCCCGTGATCCGCGCGCTGTCCGACTATCGCGAGGGCGATGTCGGCATGACCAACGATCCCTATAGCGGCTTCGTCTGCACCCATTCGCCGGACATCCATCTGTGGAAGCCGATCTTCTGGGAGGGTGAGCTGGTCTGCTTCGCCGTCGGCCATATCCACAATACCGATGTCGGCGGCGCCGTCCCCGCCTCGCTGTCGCGTGCGCTGACGGAGGTGCACCAGGAGGGCATCCGCTTCCCGCCCGTAAAACTGGTGGCGGAGGGGGTGCTGGACCAGCGGCTGCTCGACATCATGCTGCTGAATGTCCGCGCGCCGACGCAGAACTGGGGCGACCTGAAGGCCCAGCTCGCCGCCATGACGACGGGTGAGCGCAAGGTGCACGAAATGATCCGCCGCTTCGGCCTGGCGACCTTCCGGGCCGGGATGGAGGGGCTGCTGGATCTGGCGGACCGGCAGGCGCGGCGCGTGCTGGCCGGCATCCCCGATGGCGACTACGAATTCCACGACTACCTCGATGAGGATTCGCCGGGCGGCCTGCCCTGCCGGCTACAGCTCAACATGCGCATCCGGGGCGAGACGGCGGAGCTGGACTTCACCGGCTCCGACCCGCAGCTCACCGCCTCGCTGAACATGCCGACGGGCGGGTCGGCGCGACACATCCTGCTTATGGTGGGGTGGAACTACGTGCTCTACACGCTGGACCCGACCATGCTGCTGAATGGCGGGCTGGTGCGGCCCGCCACCTGCATCGTGCCGGAGGGCACCGTGCTGAACCCGGTCTTCCCCGCCGCGGTCGGCATGCGCTCCATGACCTGCATGCGGCTGCAGGGCGTGCTGATGGGCGCCTTCCAGCGCGCGGTGCCGGACCGCCTGCCGGCCGGCCCCGCCAGCGGCGGGCCGATGATGAATGTGAACACCACGGACAATCGCACTGGCCGCCGCGTGATGGCGGCGATCGACCCCATCACAGGCGGCGGCGGCGGTGCGCCGGATGGCGACGGCAATGATGGCTCCGGCGGCAATAGCGGCTTCCTGAAAAACACGCCGGTCGAGATCAACGAGGCGGAAGTGCCCATCCGCATCCTGCGCTACGGGCTGGAGCCGGATTCCGGCGGCGCTGGAAAGCATCGCGGCGGCATGGCGACGGTGCTGGAATTCCGCGTGCATGCGCCGGGCACCGTGGTAACGGCGCGCAACCGCGACCGGTCCCGCTTCCGGTCCTGGGGTGTGCAGGGCGGGCTGCCCGGCGCGGCATCGCAGTTCTGGCGCAATCCATGCACGGCGCGGGCGGAGAATCTGGGCAATACCGATGTGGTGACGCTGGACCCCGGCGATGTCATCCGCATTGTCTGCTCCGGCGCCTCCGGCTGGGGCCCGGCCTGGGAAAGGCCGGTGGCGGCCGTGGAGGCAGACCTCGCCGCGGGCAAGGTTTCGGAGCAGGCGGCGGCGCGTGACTATGGCGTGGTGGCGGGCGATGCGGCGGAAACGCAGCGCCTGCGCGCCGCCCAAGCCGCCGCGCCACATCGCGACTTCGATCCGGGGCCGGAGCGCGAAGCCTATGAGCAGGTCTGGACGGATGCGAATTACGCGGCGCTGACGGCAATCCTGGCCAGCCTGCCGATCCACTGGCGCCACTACGCCAAGCGGCAGATCTTCGCCCGCGTGGAGCAAGCGGCGGAAAGGCGCGGCGATGGCAGCGAGGTGCGTGCCGCTTTCGCCGCGCTACGCCAGGATTTCCCGCAGATCGTCGGATGATCACTGGTCGCATTTTCCGAGTCGTCAGGCGAAGCAGCCTGACTTGAAAATGCTCACCGCAGCGGGTGCTGGTCGAGGCAGGGCTGGTAGGACGGCTCCACCTCGATCCCCGCCGCGCCGAGGAAGCGCACCACGCCGCAATAGAAGGCGATGATCACCAGCAGGTCGGTCAGGCTGGCAATGTCCAGATGCGCCTGCACCTCGGCGAAGGTGGCATCGCTCAGCGTATCCGCGCCCTGCGCCATTTCCCGCGCGGCGCGCAGCACGACGCGGGCGGCGGGCTCCAGGGCGGAGACACCGCCATTCGTCTCGACGGCGATCGCCGCAATCTCGGCATCCGTCACGCCGAAATCGCGCCCGATGGAAACATGGTGCGACCACTCATAGGCGCTGCGCGCCACCCACCCCACCTGCAGGATCGCCAATTCGCGCAGACGTGCATCCAGCACGCTGTGATGGCGGATATGATTCGCGAGGCCCAGGAAGGCGCGCGTCATGCCCGGGCTGTTCACCATGGCGCGGTACAGGTTGACCGGGCGCACCAGCAGCGCCTGGTCCTCCGGCGCCAGGTCAGTGACGTCGCGATAGGGCAGTCTCGCCATGGCGGCCTCCTCCGTTTCGGGTAGCAGACCAGCCGTGGCGATGCGGCGCAAGCCGGTCAGGCGGCGTCGAAGGTGACCGGGAAATGCACCGGGAAGGGCGTGCCGGCGCCATCCACCGGGCCGGCGCGGCGCAGCCCTGGCTGGCGCAGCAGCGGCTTCAGTAGCTGCGGGATGACAGCCTGGTTGATATGCGCGCCGAAGCAGGTGTGCATGCCGTAGCCCCAGAGGATATAGGCTTCCGCCCCGCGCCCGGCGCGGAAATCCTCGGGCCGGTCATGCGCGATGGGGTCGAACATGGCGGAGAGGTTGGCGGCCAGCACCATGGCGCCGGCGGGCACGCGCTGCGCCCGCAAGGTGCCGCGCGCGATCACCGTCTCCCGCACCGCGCGGCGATAGATGAAGGGGTTCACCGGGTCGAAGCGCAGCGCCTCCCACAGCAAGGCCGCGAGCGCGGCATCGTCATCGGCGCGGGCGGCGGCCTGGGCGGCGGCCAATGCCTCCGGCCGGTCCAGCAGCGTGTCCAGCGCCTTGACGCTCGCCTTGGACAGGGTGGGCACCAGCCCGATCAGCAGGCCGATCACATTGTTGCGGATGCCGAGGTCGTCCATCCCCGGCGCGCCGGCCGCCTGCAACGCCAGGCAGCGATCCAGCACCTGGTCCGTGCCGGTTGGCTGCGCCTTGCGCGCCGCGATGGTGGCATCGAGGTAGCCGCGGCAGGCGCTGGCGGAGTCCATCGCCGCGCGCGTCACCGCCTCCTCCCCCGCCAGGTCCACGAACAGGTACCAGAACATCCGCGTGGTCCAGTCGGCCATGACAGGGCCGGAGGGGCCGGGCGTGCCGAAATAATGGCCGAGCAAGCCGGTCAGCACCGGCAGCGTCAGCGCCTCCGGCACGTCGATCCGCCCGCCGGAAGCGGCGACGATCGCCTCCGCCTGCTGCGCCACATAGGGGATGACGATCTCCGGCACGTCGCTGCGCCGCACCGCGAGGCGCATGTTGGAGACATCGCGCGTATAGGCGGAGCTGTCCTGCATGCCGAGGAAGAAGTTCTCGCCATCGGTGATGGCGCGCATCTTCGGCTCATACACCACGGCGAAATCGGCCTCGCGCTCCAGCACCTCCGTCACATCGGCGTGGCGGGTGACGATGACGGTGCCGGTATTCTCGTAGGCCGCGATCAGCTTGCGCTTCAGCGCCAGGTTCGGCCGCGCCGCGCGCAGCAGGGCGAAGATCAGGCGCTGATTCTCGGTGGTGCCGAGCATCGCCGCGATGCGCTGCCCGCGGCCCTCCGCGCCGCCGGAATAGGCCCGCGCGCCGCGCGCCGCCAGCCTGCCCGCCGCCCCCAGCGCGGCGCCCGCCATGCCGAGCCGCACCCCGGTCGCGCGCGCGGCATTGCCGAAGAAGCCGCTCATGTCGGGTCCACGATTCCGGCGGCGATCATGCGCAGCGCCGTCATGCTCGCGGTGAAGAAATACTCGCCGCCGCGCGTCTCGACGAATTGCGGCAGGCGGTCGCAGATGAAGGGCGGCTTGTCGCCGGCCGGGTCCGCGGCGATGACGAATTTGGCCTCCGGCCCGTGATTGCCGACGATCGGGCAGGTGTCGTTGCCGGTGTGGAAGTCCAGCCCGTACTGCATCCATTGCTGCTGGATGAATTCGAATTGCCGGAACAGGTTGGCGCAGGTCGCCAGCATGACGATGCCATGTTCCTGGTCATCCGTCGTCGCCCCAGGCACCGCCTCCCCATAAGGCAGGCCGCGGCGCAGGATGCGGCGGCGGTTGTTGAGGACGGAGCCGTTGAGCTGCTTCGGGTCGTTGGAGGCCAGCAGCGGGTCCATCATGTCCCGCGTGTTGGACCGCCGCAGATGCGATCCGAAGGGGCATTTGGCGCCATGCGGGTCGCTGCGGAAGGTGAAATCCACCATCTCCCGCGCCAGCGCGGCGAGCGTTGCCTTGTCCGCCCGCTTCTCGGCCTCGGCACGGCGGTTCTGGAAGGCGCGCCATTCGGCATAGGTGCCGGCCGCCATCAGTGGCACGCCATCGGACCATCGGCCGGCGATCTTCGCCTTCAGCGTCTCGCAGGCTTCCTCCTGCGGCACCTGCATCACGGCGGCGAATTGCGTGGCCATGCGGTCCATCGCATCGCGCCAGGCGGCGACATTCTGGTGCAGCTTGCGATAGGCGACGAAGGTGCCGTTGCGGCTGAAGGGCAGCGGCATGCCGGCGCCCGGAATCTCCTGCGATTCATCCGGATGGCCGAGCAGAAATTCCCCGGTGGCGAGCGGCGCCCAGCTCTGGTCCGGCAGCAGCTTGCCCTGACCTACCACCGAACCGACCATGCGATCCGGCGCGTATTGCCCATCGAACACCGCATCGCCAATGGCGTCGGTGAAGCCGAAATGCTCCTTCGGGCTGGGCACCGGGCTGCCATCCGGGCCGGGCTCCATCAGCGCGGACAGGTCCTGCCAGCGCGCATCCGGGCCGCGATGGCCGGATAGCAGCGTGACCTTGCCATCTGTCGCGCGCACCAGCGCCTCGATCTCCGCCGTCACCTCCTCCAGCCGCGCCACCGGCGTGCCGTCCGGGTTCATCTGCGCGTTCAGCGTGACCAGCACATGCACGCGCCTGCGCGGGTCGTCCTGCCACAGCCAGACCGGGTCCCAGGTCTCGCCGATCGCGTGCGGGAAATTGTCGCAGAGGATGTCGGCGCGGGCCGGCATGCCATCGATGAATTCATCCGGCATGCCGCGCAGCGTGCGGATCGGCACGCCGAGCGCCAGCAGCCCCCAAAAGGTGAAGGAGACATTCACCGCCACCTGCGGCCGCCGCTGGAACACCGTGCCCGGCGGCGGCGCCTTGTCCTTGGAGGAGGGCCAGCGCAGCGCCGTGGTCACGAAGGGCCGCACCATGTCGAGCAATTTGCGCCCGGCCCGCCCATCCGCGACGTTCAGCAGCAGGCAGCGCCCCTTGGGGAAGCCCATCTTGCCATAGGCGGTCAGGACATTGCCCTGGATATCCGCCAGGTCGAGCTGTGTGGCCATTTTCAACGCCTCCTCAACACCGCACCACGCCACGGTGCTGGGTGGGTTGGGCCGTATCCTCCGGCCGATGCGTCACCAGGAATTCGCCGAAGGCGGCGTGCAGCGCCTCCGGGCTCATGCCCTGCGTGTCCGTCGCAAATCGCGTAAAATGCTGTTGCAGGTACAGCGCCTTCAGCACGGATGGCAGGTCGGATCGCGGCGCCATGGGGAAGGGCTGCGCGCCGGCGGCCATCACGCGGGAATAGGCGAACCACAGCGCCAGCGGCAGCGCCACCAGCCCCGCCAGGGCCAGCCACAGCCAGGCGCTGCTGAACAGGCCGATGACCAGCCCCAGCACCAGCGCCCCGGCGGAGACGATGGCGGGCAGCAGCAGGTTGCGCAGCGGCAGCGGCGACAGCGGCGGCGCGCCCTGCCAGTAGTCGTTGAACGGCATGGTGGTCTCGATCTGGCAGGCACGGATCAGCCGCACGAAACCGGCGGCATCGGTGGCGCGGTCATGGCCTTCCGTATGTTCCAGAATCTCGCGCAGCTCCGGCTCCATCACGGACCACAGATGCGTCAGGTAATCCGCCAGCGCGGCATTGCTGCTATCCGGCGCGTCGAAATCCGCCACCAGGATCAGATACGCGCAGGGCAGGCGATCCACCGGATCCGTCACGCTCGGCTGCGGCGAAAGCTTCAGCGCCACCTTGATCGGATCGCGCTGGCCACGGCCGTTGAAGGCGACATCGTCGAGAATGGCAAAGCGCGCGAAATGCGTGCGGTCGCTGCGCGCGAATGGGCTGTTGACGCCGATCTTCTCGGTCGCCGGCGTCTGCAACGCCGTCGGCAGCGCCACCAGCCGGCCGCGCAAGGCCTGGGCGTGGGAGGTGACGGTCGCATCGGTGCGTGGATCGGTGCACAGCCCGGCGCGCACCGGGATCAGCACGGTCAGGAAGTAGTGGCCACCATCGAAATTGGGCATGGCTCGGGCTCCTGCTCAGGTCGGTGGCCGGCGGATCAGCGCCTCGCGGTTCAGGTCGGCATTCTGCGTGTCATTGCTCGCCACCGGGGCATAGCCGTGGGAGGGCAGGTCGTTCTGCACGGTGATGAAGGCGCGGCGATAGGCCAGCGCGAATTCCGCCGGTGTCATCGCGGCATGCCGGGCGCGCAGATCATCCAGCGCCGCCCAGACGCGCAGCGCCGCCTTGATGTCCCGCTGCGCCGCGCCGGGCGTGGCGTTGTAGTAATAGGCGCAATCCACCTGGTTGGCGCGGATGTAGTTCTTGAAGGGCGTGATCGGGATCGATCCCGGGTATTTCGTGCTGGAATACCAGAACAGGTCCAACCCGTTCGGGATGCCGTCGCTGAAGGCGTCGATGTACTGGTCCCAGGTGCCGTTGAAATTGCTGACGAACAGCATGTAGTCATTCTCGATATCCGGCTTGCCCTGGCCGAGATCCGGCCACTGGTCCCGCCTGATCATCACCCAGCGCGCGAAATGGATGATGGACAGGCCAAGCAGCCCGCCAAGCTGCTGCGGCTGGGTGCGCGCCACCATGAAGAGCAGCCGGTTGATCCAGGTCTTCCAGGGCCGCATGGGGGTGACGACGTTCATCCCATAGGCCTTGCCCGCGACATTCGACATCGGCCCCACCCCCCTTTTCGCGGCGCGGCCTGCGCCGCGCGAACCGGGGCACGCTATCGCCCCGAGCGGTGGTTGCAAGATAAAACACTTCGCGCCGAGGTTGTGCGAAACGGTCGGAAACATTGCTTCGTACCGCGCGGCGCCGATGCGCCGGCGGAAGCAACCCGCCACAGGCCCCCGCGTTGGCCCGGCAACCCCGGAATTATGGACAAATCATGGCACAGCCAAAGGGCGGCCGGTTCCCGCCGCAGAACCACGCGAAAACCCCTCTTTCGCGTCGCGGCTTCCTCTCCGGCCTGGTCGCCGGGGCCGCGCTGGCGCCGACGGGATTACGTGCGGAATCCGAGGCCCCCGCGACGGTGCGGGATTTCACGCCAACGCTGTTCGACAGCTTCTTCCTCGGCGGTTTCGAATGCTCCACGCATCGCCGCGGCGATGGCCGCAGGCTGGACGTCATCGCGGCCACCCAGCACGACACCTTCGCGCTGCAGGACTACCGCCAGCTTCGCGAACACGACATCTCCGCGATACGTGACGGCGTGCGCTGGCACCTGGTGGAACAGCAGCCTGGTCAATATGACTGGTCATCCCTGCTGCCGATGCTGCGAGCCGGCGAACAGGCCGGGGCGCAGATCACCTGGGACCTGATGCATTTCGGCTGGCCGGATCACCTCGATGTCTTCTCCGGCGCTTTCGTGGACCACTTCGCCCGCTACGCCGGCGCCTTCGCCCGGCTGCATCTGGCGGAGACCGGGCGCGCGCCAATGCTCTGCCCGATCAACGAGATCTCCTTCCTCAGCCATGGCGGCGGCGAGATGGGCTGGATCAACCCGGGCACCACAGGCCGCGGCGCGGAGATGCGGCGCAACCTGGTGCGTGCCTCGATCGCCGCCGCGGATGCGGTGCGCGCGGCCGCGCCGGGCGCGACCGTGATGGCGATCGAGCCGCTGGTGCACATCGCCGCCGGACCCGGGCAGGACCCGGCGCGGATCGCCGCGCTGAACGCGGAACAGCATGTGGCGCTGGACATGCTGGATGGGCAGCTTGAACCGGGCCTCGGTGGTGGCGAAAACTGCTTCGACGTGGTCGGGATGAACTACTACTGGAACCACCAATGGGTGCACCACGGCGGGCGGATCGGCGCCGACGACCCGCGCTACCGCCCGCTCGCCCGGCTGATGCAGGATTACCAGGAGCGCTACGAGCGGCCCATCTTGCTGTCCGAGACCGGCATCGAGGGGCCGGAACGCCCGGAATGGCTGAACTACATCGGCCGCGCGATGCGCGATGCGGTGCTGGCCGGGGTGAAGCTGGAGGGCATCTGCATCTACCCGATCATGAGCCACCCCGGCTGGGATGATGACCGCTACTGCGCCAATGGCCTGCTGGAGATGGCGCCGCATGACGGCACCCGCCGCCCGGTCTACCAGCCGCTGGCGGAGGAATTGGCGCGGCAGCAGGCGCTGTTCGAGGCGATTTTCGCGGCGTCCTGACCCGGTGCGGCTGGGCGGGCGTCGCAGGGCGCCCGCTTTCGCATCTTGCATTTTATAAAATCTAATGTGCAGGATGGGTCATGGCCCTTCCCAACGCTTCCACCCCCGCCTACGCCATCCTCCGCGACCGGCTGCGCAGCGCCATCCTGAGCGGTGACTGGCCGCCCGGTACGCACCGTACCCTCGGCGCCCTGGCGCTGGAGCACAGCGTCTCCATCAGCCCGGTGCGGGAAGCGCTGCTGTCGTTGGAGGGTGAGGGCCTGGTGGAGATCCGCCAGCACCGCGGCGCCATCGTGCCGCTGCTGGACGCGAAGCTTTTCGCCGACCTGTATGACCTGCGCGGCGCCCTGCAGTCCCTGCTCGCCCGCCGTGCCGCCGAACGCGCGACGGCCGCACAGCTGCAAGGCATCGCCACCCATGCCGCCGCCTTCGCCGCCGCGGCCGAACGCGGCGACCCGGCCGAGGCGCTGCGTCACAACGAGGCGTTTCACGCCGCCATCGACAGCGCCGCGGACAACCCGCAGGCGCAGGCGGTGGTCGCCGCGCGCACCGCCTTCGTCAACGCCGTGCGGCTGCGCCTGGGCTACGGCCCGGAGCGCATGCGGCGCGCCGCCGCGCAGCACGAGATCATCCTGGCCGCCCTGCGCGCCAGGGATGCGGAGGCGGCCGCGGAAGCCGCCTTCGCCCATGTGGAATCCGCCAAGCGCGACCTGCTCGAACGGTTCGCCGAAGAACAAGGAAGGAAACCCAACCCATGATGCCACCGCGCCTTTCTGCCGCGCCGGGACCAACCGGCCCCACCCGCCGCCTGCTGCTCGGCACGGCGCTCGCTGGCCTCGCGGCCCCGGCCCGCGCGCAGAACCCCGCCTGGCGACCGGAGCGGCCGCTGCGGCTGATCGTCGGCTTCGCGCCGGGCGGCACCGCAGACCTCGTCGCCCGGCTTGCGGCGGCGGAGATGGGCAAGGCGCTCGGCCAGAACATGATCGTGGAGAACCGCCCCGGCGCCTCCGGCAACATCGCGACCCAGGCCGTGATGCAGGCGCCGGCCGATGGCCACACCATGGCGCTCGCCGGGCTTCAGCTGGTGACCAATCCCGGCCTGATTGCGCAGCTCGGCTACGACCCTTCGCGGGATCTGCAGATGTGCGGCCAGCTCACCGCCCTGCCGGTGGTGGTGATGGCCAGCGCCCGGTCCGGCATCACGACGATCGAGGAGGCCATCGCCCGCGCCAAGGGCCCGGGCGTTACCATCGGCACGGCCGGCGTCGGCACCTCATCCCATCTCGGGGCGGAATTGTTGTTCCGCACGGTCGGTGGGCGGTTTGAGGGGGTGCAGTATCGCGGCGGCGCGCCGGCGTTCCAGGCGCTGCTGTCCGGCGATGTGGAGATGATGTTCGACCTGGTGGCCAGCTACCAGGCGCCCGCCGCGGCGGAAGGCCGGGTGAAGATCCTCGGCGTGATGCAACAGAACCGGGCGGAAGGCATGCCGGATGTGCGCTCCTTCGGTGAGGCCGGGCTGCCGGTGGAGGCGCAGATGCGATCCTGGCAGGGCATCTGCGTGCGCGCCGGGGCGCCGGATGCCGCCATCGCCGCCCTGCACGCCGCGACCGTCGCCGCCGTGCAATCACCGGAATTCACAACCCGGATGAAGGCGCTGTCGATCGAGCCCGTGGCCAGCGCCAGCCCCGCCGCCTTCGATGCCCTGTATCGCGCCGAGCTGGGTCGCTGGACCTCCCTGATCCGCGACGCCGGAATCACCGTGCAATGAGCGCGCGCAGCGAAGACCCCGCCGCGCGGCTGCGTGCGGAGGTCAAGGCCATGCGCCTCGACTGGCTGGTGGCGGAACGCGAGGCGCGGCCGCTCGCCCCGCTGCACATTGCCGAGAAGCCGCTGCTGGACCGGTATGCGAAGCTCTACACCGGCGCCGTCTCGGACGTACTGCGCGAACACGCACTGATGGACCAGGCGCTGCCGATGCGCATCCAGCCGCTGCGGCCCGAGCAGCCCTGCACCGCCGGCTTCGCCTTCACCGCGAAAAGTGCCCCGAACACGCAGGTCACCGGCGAGATGACGCTGCGCGGCGCCATGCTGGAGGCAATGGGCGACGGCCATTTCGTGATCTGGGATGCTGGCGGCGCCGAGGATTCCACCGCCTGGGGCGGCGTGATGACGGCGGCGGCCAAGGCACGCGGCGTACGCGGCGTGGCCATCGATGGCGGCGTGCGCGATACGCGGCAGGTGATGGATGCGGATTTTCCGGTCTTCTGTCGCTTCCGCCACCCCAATGCGGCGCTTGGCCGCGCCATGCTGTCCCACTTCCAGGTGCCACTCCGCATCGGGCCGGTCATGGTGCATCCCGGCGATATCGTGGTGGCGGATATGGATGGCGTGGTGGTGGTGCCGCGCGCCATCGCCCTGCCGGTGCTGGAGCGTTGCGAGGAGATCCTGGGCCTCGAGCGGGAGATCTTCACCTGGATCGAACAGGGCGATTCCGTCGCCGAGATCAGCGCCAAGGGCGGTTATTTCTGAGCGGGGAAACAGAACATGCGTGGCACAGCATCCTGCTGCGCGTGAGCGAAAGCCCCGCCGCCTCCACCACCTTCGTCGCCGCCGAGATCAAACGTCGGGGCCGCGTCATCCGCCAAGCTGGAATCACCGCACAATGACCAGTTCCAATCCACGTATTACCGCGATCCGCACGCATCTGATGCAGGCGGGGCCGCTTGGCGTCTCCGGCTGGGGCGATGTGAAGACCAGCATCACCACCGGCACACGCAACTGGCTGTTCGTGACGGTGGAGACGGATGCCGGCATCACCGGCCTCGGCGAAGGCAGCGGCTGGCCGCGCGTGGTGGAGACGGCGGTGGCCGACCTCGCCCATCTCCTCATCGGCCAGGACGCCTTCGACATCGAGCGCATCAGCCAGCGCCTGACGGTCGCCATGATGGGCCATGGCATGAATGGCGTGGTCGGCCAGGGCGCCATCGCCGCGATCGACACTGCCTTGTGGGACATCAAGGGCCAGGCGCTCGGCGTGCCGATCTGGCAATTGCTCGGCGGCCGGATGCGCGACCGCATCCGCTGCTACACCCATGCCTCGACACCGGAACAGGCGAAGGATGCGGTGGCGCGCGGCTACACCGCCATCAAGACCGGCGGCGTCGCCAACCCCGTCGCCAAGGCGCAGGCCATCCGCGCCGCCATCAGCAACGAGGTGGACCTGATGATCGACCTGCACGGCCCGCCCTGGCTGAACCTGCCGGACGCCATCGAGATCTGCCGCGAACTCGGCAAGCTGCGCCCGCTATTCGTGGAGGAACCGCTGGCGCCCGAGAACATGGAGGGCTACCGCGCGCTGCGCCGTGCCGTCGATGTTCCGCTGGCCGCCGGTGAGCGGCATGGCGGGCTGCATGGCGTGGCGCCGCTGCTGTTCGAGAATCTGGTGGATGTCATCCAGCCCGATAGCGGCCGCGCCGGCGGCTTGACCGGGTTGCGAAAACTGGCCGGCATGGCGGAGGCGCGCTTCGCGACCGTGGCGCCACATTCCGGCTCGCTGGGGCCGGTGGCGGAATACGCCGCCATCCACCTGCTGGCGGCCATCCCGAACGCACTAATCCTGGAACGCATGGACCCGGATTGGCCCGGTCGCGCGCAGGTCACCAACGGCGTGGTGCCGGAGATGCAGGATGGCCATGTGCTGCTGCCAACGGCGCCGGGCCTTGGCGTGACGCTGAATGAGGCCTTCGTCACCGCCAATCCCTCGATCCGCAATTGCGGCCTGCCCAGCGGCGGCTGGCCGAAGGGGACGGAGCCGGCGACGCTGTACAACCAACCGCGCACGCCGCGCATGGCGATCCTGCCTGAGGACCGGCGCTGAAGCGGCTTCAGGCGAACAGCGCGGCCACCGCCGGGTTGTGGAAGCGCTGCACCTCGATGGCGTAGCCGGCCGGATCCTCGAAGAAGAAATGCTCGATCTGCGGGCCGCGCTGCAGCGGCCCCAGCTTCGGCACGCCAGCCTCCGCGAGCTTCGCGTGCCACGCCGCCACATCCGGCACCACCAGCGTCAGCAGCGCCGCGCTGCGCGGCTGGTGGCGCAGATGGCCCTTGTTGCCATCGACGATGCCGAAATAGCTGTTGGGCGCGACGCGATAGATGCGCGCCGTGCCCTGGTCCAGCACCAGCGCGAAACCGAGCGTCTGTTCATAGAACGGAATCACCGCGGACAGGTCCGGGTAGTAGAAGAAGGTGATGGCGGTGCTCGGCGTCATGCGATGCTCCTCAGGCAGTCAGCGCGGCGTGCAGCGCGCCCTGGGCCGGCGCATAGGCGGCGGCGAAATGGTTCACGCCGGGCAGCACGAAGGCGTCGCCGCCCGTGGCAGCGGCCATCGCCTCCGACTGCCGGATGAATTCCGGGCTTTCCGCCGTGCCCCAGGCCAGACGCAGCCGGCCACGGAGGCGTGCGGCATGACGCAGCGGGCTGAGCGCCGCGGCCTCCGTCGCATCCAGCGTCACATAGGCGCGGCGCGCGGACAGCAGCACCGGTTCCAGATCATAGACGCCGGAGACCAGGGTGACGCTGGCGAATTCCGTCTCCGTCGCCAGCACCGCCGCCAGATGCGCGCCGGAGGAATGGCCCGAAAGATGGATCGGCCCGCGCGACCGCAACCAGCCAACGCAATCGCGCAACTCGGCCACCACATCCGGCAGGCGCCGCCCGGGCAGCAGGCTGAAATCCGGCACCGCCACCGCGTACCCCGCCGCCGTCAGCGCCGGCGCCAGGAAGCCCGAATCATCACGCGACTGCGCCCGCCAGGCGCCGCCATGGATGTGCAGGTGAACACCGCGCGGGGCGCCCTTCGCGGGGTACAGGTCCAGCAGATGCGGGCCATAGGATAGCGTCTCCGGCCCCAGCGCGCGCCGGGCAGCGGCCGTATCGGCGCGGTAGCGCGCCAGCCATTCCGCCATGTCCGGCGCCCAGACCCGCTGGTCATAGGCCGCATCCAGCGCCGCCTGGTCGTAATCCAGCCAGACCCTTTTCTGAATCATCGCGCACTCCCGATCAGCGTGGCGCTTGCCACGGAAGCCCGCCAATCGGAAGCCCGGCTTTACCTGCGCCGCATTCCGCGCCACGGATAAGCGAAGGGATTCAGGGGAGCGATCGGTCCATGCCGACCAATGCGATGCGGGTTGCGGTGATGCCGGGTGACGGCATTGGCGTGGAAGTCACGGATGCCACGACCTTCGTGCTGGAAAAGCTGGTGCGCCGCCACGGCCTCGGCCTGTCCACCGAAACCCTCGCTGCCGGCGCTTTCGTCTATCAGGAAACCGGCACCGCGATGTCGGAGGAGGTGTTCCGCCAGGCGGAAGCGGCGGATGCCATCCTGCTCGGCGCCATGGGCTGGCCCGGCATCCGCTACCCGGACGGGACGGAGATCGCGCCGCAGCTCGACCTGCGTTTTCGCCTTGGCCTCTATGCCGGCGTCCGCCCGATCCGCGCCATCCCCGGCGTGCCGCTGGCACTGCGTGACCCGCGTGCCGAGAAGATCGACCTGGTGATCCTGCGCGAGAGCACGGAGGGCCTGTTCTGGGCCCGTGGCCGCGGCGAGATGATCGAGGACCGTGAGGCGCGCGACACCATGGTGA
>NZ_JAUYTS010000229.1 GCF_030695085.1 Falsiroseomonas sp.
TGACGCCGCCCGAGCAGAGGTGTTCGACTACATCGAGCGATTCTACAATCCGACTCGGCGCCACTCGGCCATCGGCTATCTCAGCCCCGTGGCGTTCGAGCGTTTGGCCAGTTCAGGCTAAACCCGGTGTCCACCGAACCGGCAGCAGGCCAGGCTGGGGCGCCCCATGGGCTGCGTGACCTCTGGCCCCTCTCCCTTCCTGCTCATGATTCAGGGGTTCGAAGGGGCCACTGCCCCTTCGTGGGGGAGCGCGAGGGGGCAAAGCCCTCTCGCAGACCTGTCCCTCACAACCCGCGCAGCACCCCGCAGACATGGGCGACCTGGGCTTCCGTCAGTTCCGGGAACATGGGCAGGCTCATCACCTCTCCGGCCGCGCGGGCGGTTTCGGCGCAGCCGGCGGGGCCCATCGGGGTGCGGCCGCGGTAGGCGGGTTGCAGGTGGACGGGGGCCGGGTAGTGGATGGCCGTCGCCACGCCTTCGGCGCGCAGGCGCGCCATCAGGGCGGTGCGGTTCGGCACGCGCAGGACGTATTGGTGGTAGACGTGGCCGGCATCGGCGCGGCGGATGGGGGCGGCGTAGGGCCCATCGGCCAGGGCGGCGTCGTAGGCTGCCGCGATTTCGGCGCGGCGGGCATTGGCCGCGTCGAGGTAGGGCAGGCGCACGCGCAGGATGGCGGCCTGGATTTCGTCGAGGCGGCTGTTCACGCCGATGCTGTCGCTGATGTAGCGCTCCTTCCAGCCGTACTGCCGGATGGCGCCGATACGGTCGGCGAGTGCCGCGTCATCGGTGGACATGACGCCGCCATCGCCCAGCGCGCCGAGGTTCTTGGTGGGATACAGCGAGAAGCAGGCGGCGTCGCCCATGGTGCCGACCTTGCGGCCGCCCAGTGTCGCGCCATGCGCCTGGGAACAATCCTCGATCACCATCACGCCGTGTTCGCGGCAGGCGGCGAGCATCGGGTCCAGGTCGCAGGACTGGCCGTACAGGTGCACGGGAATGATGGCGCGGATCGGCGGCAGGCCCGGCGGCGGGTCGTTCAGCACGGCGACGAGTTCGTCGGCGTCCATGGTGAAGGTGTCGGGGTCGATATCGATCAGCAACGGCGTCGCACCCACCATCTCGATCGCCGCCACGGTGGCGACGGCGGTGTGGGAGACGGTGACCACGGTGCAGCCGGCGCCGATGCCCATGCCGCGCAGCGTCAGCATCAGTGCGTCGGTGCCGTTGGCGCAGCCCACCGCGCGGGCAGCACCCTGCCAGGCGGCGAATTCCTTCTCGAAGGCCGCCCCTTCCTGGCCGAGGATGTACCAGCCGGAGCCGAGCGCGCGCAGCGCCGCGGCGTCGATCTCGGCCTGGTGGGCGCGGTAGCCGGCGCCGGGGTCGGCCTGCGGCACGGTGAGAAGCGGGGCGTTCATGGTGGCGTTCCCTGGTTGGGCGGGATCAGGCGGTATATTCGGCGAGGCGCGGGCGGTACCATTCGAGCGAACGGCGCAGTCCCTCATCCACCTCAATCCGCGGCCACCAGCCGGTGGCGGCGCGGAAGGCACGATCGTCGGCGGCGTAGCTGCCGATGTCGATCTGGGCACGATCGGCCGGGAAGGTCTTGGTCACGAAACTGCCCTGCCCGCCATTCGCCGCGATCAGGCGTTCCGCCAGTTCATGCAGCGAAAGTGGCGGCGGGCCGCCGATATTGAAGACCTTGCCGTTCACTTCCGGCTTGCCGGCCTGCAGGCCGGCGCGCAGGAAGGCGTCCGTCACGTCATCGAGGTAGGTCAGGTCGCGCAGTTGTTCCCCGCCCCAGACCTCAAACGGTTCATTTTCGAGAACCCGGCGGATCCAAATTCCCAAAAAGGTCTGCTTGGCGTCCTTGATGCGGAGTCGCGGGCCATAGCAATTGGTCAGGCGCAGCGAGACAACGGGCCGGCCGTGGACGCGGCTTTCCAGCAGCCAGTACTGCTCCCCGGCCCATTTGGAGACGCCATTGGCGTCCGGTGGGTTCACCGTGTGCTTCTCATCCACCGGCAGGTATTGCGGGCGGCCGTAGAACTGCCGGGTGGAGGCGTGCACCACGGTGGCCTTCGGCGCGGCTTCCCGCATCACGCCGATCAGCCGCACCTGAGCCACGGCGTTGATGGCGATGTCTGAGACCGGGTCGCGCTGGCCGCCCATATGGCTGGTTTGCGCTGCCATGTTGAACAGCACGTCGATGCCGTTGCACAGGCTGTGCAGTTCGGCGTCGCGGATATCGCCGCGTACCAGCATGACGTTGCTGCCCTCGAGGTTGAGCGGGCTGGCGCCCCCCTCTGGCTCCATCGCATCCAGGGCCACCACGCGGGCGCCCTCCGCCGCCAAAGCGTGACAGAGGCCGCTGCCGAGGAATCCGGCGCCGCCCGTCACCAACACCCGCTTGCCGCGCCAACCGTCCATTCTCGAATCTTTCCTAACCGGCCTGCCCAAGCCGCTGTCCCGCATAGGTTGCCGCCCGGATCGGGGCCCACCAGGCCTCATGGTCCAGGTACCAGCGCAGCGTGTGCTCCAGCCCGCTTTCGAAATCGTACCGCGCGGTCCAGCCCAGTAGCTTCTCCGCGCCGGACGGGTCCATGGCATAGCGGAAATCATGCCCTGGCCGGTCCTTCACGAAGGTGATCAGGCGTTCCCGTGGCCCTGCCGGATCCGGCCGCAGCCGGTCCAGCACGGCGCAGATCGCCTTCACCACCTCCAGATTGCTGCGTTCCTGGCGCGGGCCGATGCAATAGGTGCCGCCGGGCTGGCCGGCGCCCAGCGCCGCCAGGCACAGCGCCTCCGCATGGTCCTCCACATGGATCCAGTCGCGGATATTGGCGCCGTCGCCATAGACCGGCAGCGGCTTGCCCTCCAGCGCGTTCAGCGAGACCAGCGGGATCAGCTTCTCCGGGAATTGCCACGGCCCGTAGTTGTTCGTGGTGTTGGAGACGAAGGCCGGGAACCCATAGGTGTGGTGCCAGGCGCGCACCAGATGGTCGGACGCGGCCTTGGAGGCGCTGTAGGGGCTGCGCGGGTCGTAGGGCGTGTGTTCGTCGAAAGGCTTCGCGTCCAGCGTCTCCAGGCTGCCGAAGACCTCGTCGGTGCTGATATGGTGGAAGCGGAAGCGGCCCTTGGCCGGCGCGGGCAGCGCGGACCAATAGGCGCGGGCGGCTTCCAGCAGCACCTGGGTGCCGACGACGTTGGTGCGGATGAACTCGGCCGGGCCGTCGATGCTGCGATCCACATGGCTCTCGGCGGCCAGGTGCATCACCACCTCCGGCTGCCACTGCGCCAGCGTGGCGGCCATCGCCTCCGCATCGCAGATGTCCGCCTTGACATGGATATGGCGGGCATGGCCGCGCGCGGTGTCCAGCGCCGCATGGCTCGCGGCGTAGGTCTCCTTGTCCACATTCACCACGACATGGCCGGTGGTGGCGATCAGGCGGCGGACGACGGCGGAGCCGATGAAGCCCAGTCCGCCTGTCAGCAGGATGTTCATGAAGATTCCTCGGTCGACGTGACAATCGCGCCTGATTGCGGCGGCAGCGCGGCCAAGCCCGGGCGGCGCCATGGCCACCCGCGCAACGGTCGTGCAAATTGCCCCGGGCGGACGCGCAGGTCGAGGGGTCCTGCCTGCCCGGAAATCCGCCCGGTCATCGCGCAGGCTGCCCTTCCCAAGCGAAGCCGGCCAGGCCACATCCGCGGCGCAAGCGGAGCGGTTCCATGCAGCTGTTGATCGACAGGATCATGCTCGCCAGCCGGCATGTGCTGGTGGTGTTCTTCCTCGGCCTCGGCGTCGCCCTGGCGATCTATGCGCTGGGGTTCCTGGCGAAGCTGTGGAAGTTCGCGGGCAATGCGCTGGCCGGGTCCGACAACCGCCACAGCTGCTCGACCTGCTGCACCTTCTCGATGCCGCGCTGGTCGCCTCCCTGGTGGTGACGGTGATGATCTCCTCCTACGACAGCCTGGTCTCACGCCTCGACAAGCATGAGGATGCGGAGGGGGTGAGCTGGGTCTCGAACTTCGATCCCGGCAATCTGAAGATCAAGCTGGCCTCCGCGCTGATCGCGATCTCCTCCATCCACCTGCTGCAGATCTTCATGGAGGTGTCGAGCTATGATGACCGCTCGGTGATGTGGGGCCTGGCGATCCACGGCATGTTCCTGACCGGCGCGGTGGCGCTGGGGGTGCTGGACCGGCTGACGAAGAAATAGCGATCCGGGCCGCCGGCAGCGGCCCGGCCGGGCGCTCAGGGCGCCTTGGCGACACCGGTGATCTCCACCTTCCAGCGCGGATCGACCAGCGCCGCCTCGATGGTCATGCGGGCCGGCTTGGCGGCGGGGTCCAGCCAGGCATCCCAGGCGCGGTTCATCGCGGGTGCGTCCTGGATATCGGCCAGCACGATGGTGACGCTGAGCAGGGCGCGCTTGTCGGTGCCAGCCTCGGCCAGCAGGGCATCGATCTGCGCCAGGATGTCGGCGGTCTGGCCTTCGGCATCGAGCGTCGGGTCATCGGCCACCTGGCCGGCGAGCCAGACCAGCCCGCCGCCCATCACGGCGCCGGACAGGCGCTTTTCCTCTGCAATGCGGCGTATCGTCACGTCATCCTCCCTGATTTCGGCCATGATCCGGCCTGGGCCAGCCTGTCACGCGGGCGGCGGCGCTGGAAGCCGGGCGTGGCCGGGGTATCCGTGCGGGCTATGAAGGCACCCGGCCGCCTGGAAGCCACCGATCACGAATGCCACGTTCATCAGCCTCGCAGGGGTGATGGTGGCTGCGCCATCGGCACCTTTGCCCCCTGTATCCCGGCCAGGTTCGCGGCTTCGGTGGTGCTGTTCCACCTTGTGGAGAAGCCCGGCCAGCGCTGGGGGCCGGGCCCTGGTGGTGGCGGGCGTGCAGCCTTTCGGGCGTTCGCGGCGGCCTGGTCAGGCGGCGGGGGCCAGCACATGGATGACGCGGCTGGCCACCATGTCCCGCACCTTGGCGCCATAGGCCTTCATATGCGGCGCGGCGCCATGGGCGGCGAGCGTCGCGGCGCTGGACCATTTCTCGACCACCACGAAGCTGTCCGGGCCGATCGCGGTCTGCAACGGGCCGATGCCCTCCGCATCGATCGCCGGGCCGTATTCGATGCAGCCTTCCTCGGCCAGCACCGCCGGGATGTTGGCGCGCATCTCGGCCAGCACCGCATCGCGCATGCCGGGCTTGGTGGTGATGAAGGCGAGGACATGGATCATCTTGGCGTTTCCCCTGGTTGCGCCCGCAGCAAGGCAGCGCGGCCGCGTCCCGTCAATCAGCGGCTCCGCCGCGGGGTCAATCACACCAGCCCGCCATTCACATGCAGCACCTGCCCGGTGATGTAGGCCGCGCCCGGCGAGGCGAGGAACGCCACCGCCTGCGCCACATCGCCCGGCGTGCCGAGCCGGCCGAGCGGGATCCGCGCGCGCACCGCATCCCATTGCGCCGGGGTCATGGCGGAATGGCCGCTGGCATCCTTCTGGGTGAAGCCGGGCGCCACGGCATTCACCGTGGTGCCGCTGGCCGCGGCCTCCACCGCCAGAGCGCGCACCAGCGCCTCGACCCCCGCCTTGGCCGCCGCCGTGGCGGGGAACAGCGTGGCGTCGGTACGGAAAACATGCGCGACGAAGGAGGAGATGGCGACCAGCCTGGGCGTTTGCCCCTCCCCCCTCCCCTGGGCCAGCACCGGCAGCGCGGCGCGCGCCAGGCGCAGGAAGGCCCACAGCACGGTATCCATGGATTGTGCGAAGCCGGCATCGGTCAGCGCCGCCACCGGCGTGCGGTCGGCGAAGCCGGCATTGGCCACCACCACATCCAGCCCGCCGAAGCGCGCCTGCGCCTGCGCCACCAGCGCGGCCGGCAGCGCCGGGTCGGCGATGTCGCCCAGCATCACCTCCGCCACGCCGCCCGCCGCGCGCACCGCCTCCGCCACCGCATCCGCCCCCGCGGCGTTCTTGCGGGTATGCACCAGGATGGCGGTGCCCGGCCCGGCCAGCGCCCGGCAACAGGCGGCGCCGATGCCGCTGGCGGCGCCGGTGACGAGGATGGTGCGGGGGCGGTCTGTCATGCGGAGGCTCCTGGGGACGCGATCCGCATGGTGCCGCCCCCGGCCGCGCGGCGACAGCCCCCCCGGTTGAACCCTGGTCGCGCGGCCCCGGCTGCGGCAAAGGGGGCGCACGACGACGCAGCGGAAGGATTGCCCAGATGACGCCGATCGTGGATCTCGCCGGCAAGCGCGGCCTGGTGGTGGGCATCGCCAATGGCCACAGCATCGCCGCCGGCTGCGCCACCGCCTTCCGCCAGGCCGGCGCCGAACTGGCGCTGACCTATCTCAACGACAAGGCGCTGCCCTTCATCCGACCGGTGGCCGACGGGCTGGGCACGGCGCTGCTGCTGCCCTGCGATGTCCGCATCCCCGGGCAACTGGAGGCTGTGTTCGACCGCATCGGCCAGGAATGGGGCCGGCTGGATTTCCTGCTGCACTCCATCGCCTTCGCACCGCGGGAGGATCTGCACGCCAGCGTGGTGGATTGCTCGGCGGAGGGTTTCGCCATGGCGATGGACGTGTCCTGCCATTCCTTCATCCGCATGGCGAAGCTGGCGGCGCCGCTGATGACGGAGGGCGGCAGCCTGATGACGGTGAGCTTCTACGGCGCCGACCGGGTGGTGGAGAACTATAACCTGATGGGCCCGGTGAAGGCGGCGCTGGAATCCAGCGTGCGCTACATGGCGGCGGATCTGGCGCCGCGCCGCATCCGCGCCTTTGCCATCTCGGCCGGCGCCATCCGCACCCGCGCGGCGTCAGGCATCGACCGCTTCGATGATCTGCTGGACCGGGTGCGGGCGCGCACCCCGGCGGGCCGGCTGGTCGGCATCGAGGATGTCGGCCGCATCGCCGCCTTCCTGGCCAGTGAGGCGGCGGCACCGATGAGCGGGTCCGTGGTGCATGCCGACAATGGCGCGCACACCGTGGCCTGATGCCTCAGCCGCCCCGTTCGGCCGCATGCGCCGCGGCCAGGGCGGCGAGGCTGGGGAAGCGGAAATCGAAGCGCGCCTCATCCGCCGGCTCCGGCGTGGCGCCCCAGCCTTCCCGGTCGTGCCGCCGGTCGATCCATGCGGTGGCGAGGCCGGCGCGCTTGGCGGGCACGTGGTCGTGGAACAGGCTCTGCGCCGTGTGCAGGATTTCGCCCTTCGCATGGCCGAGCGCCGCCAGCTTCTCCAGCATATAGGCGAAGTTGCGATCCGATGGCTTGTAGCTGCCGATGTCCTGCGCCGTGTAGATCGCATCGAAGGCCACGCCGAGCCGCCGGTTGCTGCCGGCGAAGCTGGTGCGGTCCACATTGGACAGGATCACCAGCTTGAAGTGCTGCTTGAGGTAGGCCAGCGCCTCCGCCGAATCCGGGAATGCAGGCCAGTCCGGGACGGAAGCGCCGAAGCGGCGATGCGCCGCATCCCCTGCCGGCACACCCCATTCCTGGGCCAGGCGCCGGTGCACCTCGGCCAGCAGGTCGGCGTAGATCATCTCCGGCGTCCGGGCTTCCTGGTCCGCCTCCAGCCGGGCGAAGGCCTGCAGCGCGGCCTCCGGGCCGATGGCGCCGCCGGCCTGGGCCAGAAGCGGCTGCAACGCCGCGAGGATGCCGCCTTCCCAGTCGATCAGCGTGCCGTAGCAATCGAAGGTCAGAACTCGGAAATCACTCAGCCGCATCACCCTGCCCCACCCTTGCCGCCAGCCCATGATGGCCGGGGCCGCGACCGGCGACAACCGGACCGCACCAGGGCCGGGGTCAGGCCGAAGCCGACCGAACGGAAAGGCAACCCGGCGCCACCATGCGGGTTCATGCCTTCCCACACGGAGTTCCGCGGCAGTGTCCACGACCCCCGACCCCTTCGACCTCGCGCGCTTCGTGCAGGCGCAGGACACCGCGATGGCGGAGGTCCAGCGGGAATTGCGGCAGGGCCGCAAGTACGGCCATTGGATGTGGTTCGTCTTCCCCCAGCTGCGCGAACTGGGCCGCAGCGCCACGGCGCGGCACTACGGCATTTCGTCGCTGGCCGAGGCGCGGGCCTATGCCGCGCATCCGCTGCTGGGGCAGCGGCTGGTGGATTGCACGGCGCTGGTGCTGGCCGTGCCGGACCGGACCGTGCATGCGCTCTTCGGCAGCCCGGACGATCTGAAGTTCCGGTCCTGCATGACGCTGTTCGCTGCCGCCTGGCCGGAGCAGCCGGTCTTCGCGGAGGCGCTGCGGCGGCACTTCGGCGGTGCCGCCGACAGCCTCACGCTGGACCTGCTGGCTTCAGCGGGCTGAGGCGAGGATGCGCCGGGCGCGGCGCAGGATCGGCTCATCCACCATCCGGCCATCCACTTCAAAGGACCCGCGCCCCTCGGCTTCCGCCGCTTCCGCCGCGGCGATCTGCCGGCGGGCGAGGTCGAGTTCCTTCTCGCTGGGTGCGAAGCCTTCGTTGAGGATCGGGATCACCGCCGGGTGGATGCAGCTGCCGCCCGTGAAACCGGCGCGGCGGGACCGGGCGACCACGTCGCGCAGCTTCTCCTGGTCGCGGAAATCCGCGATGGAGCCGAGCGTGCCCATCGCCGCCACGCCCGCCTGCGCGGCGGCCACCGCCATCCGACGCTTGATCGCCACCATCACCTCATCATCCGAGGTGCAGCCGATCTCGGCCGCCAGATCCTCCGCGCCCACCAGCAGCCCGGCGACGCGCGGGGAAGCGGCGCCGATTTCCGCCATGCGCTCGATGGCCGCAGCACTTTCGATCAGCGGCAGCAGCACGCAGCGTGGCGTGGTGCCCTCCAGATCATCGATCACCTCGGCGATCAGGCGGACATGGCCGCCATCCATCGCCTTGGTCATCAGGATGCCGTCCACGCCGCAGGCAATCGCCGCCTCGATATCGCGCACCGCCATTCGCAATGGCCGGTTGATGCGGACCAGCACGGCGGAGGGGCCGGTGCGGCAGGTGGCGACCGCATCGGCCAGGCCATCGCGCGCGGCGGCCTTCTGCGCCACCGGCACGCTGTCCTCAAGGTCGAGGATGATGGCATCCGCGCCCGCCCCCGGCGCCTTGGCGACGAAGCGCGGCACATTGGCCGGGACGTAGAGCATGGAGCGCCAGGTTGCGGCGCGCGGTGCGTGGGTCATGCTCAATTCGCCGTCACGCCGGCGGCGCGGATCAGCTCGGCCCAGCGCGTCACCTCGCTGCGGATCAGCGCGCCGAAGGCCTCGGGCGTGGTGGGCGAAGGCTCCGCGCCATCCTGCCGCAGCCTGGCCGAAACCTCCTCCGTGTTCAGGCTGGCGTTGATCTCGGTGTTCAGGCGCCGGATGATCGCATCCGGCGTGCCGGTGGGGGCTGCGATGCCGTACCAGGGCACCGCATCGAAGCCCGGCGCCACGGCTTCCGCCGCGGTCGGCAGGTCCGGCAGGCTTGGCACGCGCTGGCCGCTGGAGACACCGAGCGCGCGCAGCCGGCCGGCGCGCACCAGCGGCATCACCGTCGGCGCACCACCCCAGGTCAGGTCCACATGCCCCGCCACCAGGTCATTCAGCGCCGGGCCGAGGCCGCGATAGGGCACGTGCTCCATCTGCAGGCCGGTGGCGTGCAGGAAGGCGAGCATGACGGTGTGGCCGGCGCTGCCATTGCCGGCGGTGCAGTAGCGCAGCCGGTTGGGATGGGCCTTCGCATGTTCCACCAGGCCGCGCAGATCCTGGTAGGACTGGCCCGGGTGCACCACCAGGACATTCGGCGTGGTGGCGATCATCGCCACCGGGGTGAAATCGCGCACCGGGTGGTAGGTGAGGGTGGGGTACATGGCGACATTCACCGCCAGCGTGCCGATATGGCCGAGCAGCAGCGTGTAGCCATCCGCCGCGGACCGGGCCACGAAATCCGAACCGATGGTGCCGCCGGCACCGCCGCGATTCTCCACCACAACGGGCTGGCCGAGGCGGGGCGAAAGCTGGTCCGCCATGGCGCGGCCGAGCGTGTCGTTCGCCGCGCCGGGCGGGAAGGGCACGATCAGGCGGATCGGCCGGCTGGGCCAGTTATCCTGTGCGCGCACGGCAGGCGCCGCCAAGGTGCCAGCGGCGGTGGCGGCGAGAAGCTGGCGCCGGTTCATGCCGCGTCCTCCCGCCCCAGCAGCCTGGCGCGGTCCTCGGCGCCATAGCCGAGTTCCGCCAGGATGGCCTCGGCGTGCTGCCCCTGCCGCGGCGCCAGCCGCGACTCCGGCAGGCCGGAGCCCGAGAAGCGGTTTGCGTGTCGCAATCCCAGCATGTGTTCCTCCCCTTCTTCTTTCGTGAGCACGCCGGAGCCGCGCAGTTGCGGATCCTCCAGCAGGCTTGGCAGCGTGTGGTACGGCATGGCGGGCACGTCGTGGCGGCGCAGCAATTCCACCCATTCGGCGGTGGTCTTCTCCCGCATCACCTCCGCCCGCAGCGCGAAGTAATCCGCGACATGGGCGAGGCGTGCGGCGACGTTGTGGAAACGCGGGTCCTGCATAAGCTCCGGCCGGCCGATCGCGGTGAAGAAGCCGCGCGCCTGCGGGTCGGTGTTCGCGGAGACGCAGATATAGCCATCCTTCGTCGGAATCGGCCGTGCATCGGGGGTCATGATGCGCGGGTCGCCCATGGTGCCATCCGGCTCGAAGGTGCGCTGGCCGAGATGTTCGGACAGCACGAAGGCGGCCGCATTCTCGAACATCGGCACCTCGATCGCCTGGCCCTGCCCAGTGCTGGCGCGGGCCACCAGCGCGGCGCAGATGGATTGCGCGGCGATGATGCCGACGATGTGGTCGGTCAGCACGAAGGGGGCGAAGCGTGGCTCGCCCAGCACTTGCTCCAGGCAGGCGGCGACACCGGACAAGCCCTGGATGATGGTGTCGTAGGCGGGCGCGCCATCATAGGGGCCGTCGGTCGCGAAACCCGCGATGGTGCAATGGACCATACGCGGATTCAGCGCCGACAGCGCCTCCCAGTTCAGGCCGAGGGAGGCCAGGGCACGCGGGCGCATGTTGCTGACGAAGACATCGCTGGTCGCGGCCAGGCGCCGGATGACCTCCTGCCCCTCCGGCGCCTTCAGGTCGAGCACGATGGAGCGCTTGTTGCGATTGAAATGCATGAATTTGGGCGACATGCCCGGCGCATTGGCCGGCGCCTTGCCACCCAGTTTCCGCATGAGGTCGCCCTCCGGCGGCTCCACCTTGATGACGTCCGCGCCCTGTTCGGCCAGCAGCAGGGTGGAGGTCGGGCCGACGATGACGCCGGTGCAGTCCAGCACGCGGATGCCGGCGAGCGGGCCGCGTTTGGCGGTGGCGTCGCTCACACCATTTCGCCCGGTTCGCTGCCGGCTTCCGCCTGCGCGACGATGCGGCCGGTCTCGTTCAGCGCCCACAAGCCGAGGCTGCCGTCATCCTGCCGCTTGCAGCGCAGCTCGCCGGTGCGGTTGACGAAGAACGGGTTGACGTTGCGGACGGAGAAGCGGCCGAGCCTGCCGCCGGGCAGGTTGCGGCGCGCCATCTCATGCAGGAACAGCGCATGCAGCCCGCCATTCACGACGAGGCCGGGATAGCCTTCCTCCTGCGTCGTATAGGGCTGGTCGTAATGGATGCGGTGGCCGTTATAGGTCAGCGCGGAATAGCGGAACAGCGTCACCGTCTGCGGCGCGTAGATCTGCGTCTCGTCCGGCGTGGGCAGTTCAACGGGCGCCTCGGCCTTGGCGGGCGTGCCGGCGCCGGGCCTGGCCTCCTCGCGATAGACGATGTCGTGCGCCTCGGTCAGCACCGGTTTGCCATCCATCTCCACCACATGATCGACACGGACAAAAATCATCTGCCCGGTGCGGCCGGTCTTCGGGGTGATGGAGGCGATGGTGGAGGTGCGGCGGATTTCCGCGCCGATGGTGATCGGCGCCAGATAGCGCAGCCGGCGGCCGGCAAACATGCGGCGCGGGAGGGGCACCGGCGGCAGGAAATCACCCTTCCGCGGATGACCATCCGGGCCGAGCTGCGACTGGCGGGCGATGGGCGCGAAGAACACGGAATGCCAGCCCTCGGGCAGCGCATCACCGCGGCGATAGGCCATCGGGTCGAGGTCGAGCAGCGCGGCCAGGCGGCGCACGATGGGCAGCGCTACCTCATCCTCCAGCACTTCCTGGCGGCCGATCCAGCCGGACATGGCGCCGGCTTCCGCTTGCGTATCGGGCATATTGTTTCCTCCGGCGCCGATCCTTGCCCCGCCAGCGCGCCACGTCCAATGCAATATGGTGACCGGGTGATGCGTCTGGTGCATCATCTGCGGCATGTATCTGGACCTGCCGGGGCTTGAGGCCTTCATCGCCGTGGCCGAACTCGGCTCCTTCCGCCGCGCCGCCAGCCGGCTCGGCCTCAGCCAGCCGGCACTCACCCGCCGCGTACAGCGGCTGGAGGGGGTGACGGGGGCGGAGCTGCTGGACCGCCGTGCCCAGCCGATCCGCCTGACCGCCGCCGGCACGTCGCTGCTGCCGGAGGCGCAGGAAGCAATTGCACGGCTGCGCGATGCGATGCGCCGGGCGGTGGACCCGGATCGCGGCCAGCGGGTCGAGATCGGGTGCCTGCCGACGCTTGCCGTGCGGCATCTCGGCCCGGTGCTGGCCGCGCATCTGCGGCAATGGCCGCATTCCGAGGTGGTGGTGCATGAAAGCTCCGCCACCGAGATCCGCACCATGCTGGAGGCGAACCGGATCGATTTCGCGCTGGCCGCGATCGGCGCCGAGCGCTGGAACGTGGAGCGCGTGCCGCTGTTCGAGGAGCCGTTCTTCCTGGTGCTGCCCGCGGATCACCGGCTGGCGCAGCGCGGGTCCGTGGCCTGGGCGGAGCTGCGCGACGAGAAGATGGTCTCCACCCACGCGATCAGCGAAAACCGCCGGCTGGTGGATGCGGCGCTGGACCAGGCGCGGGTGCATACCAACTGGCATGTCGAGGTGCGGCATCTGGCGACCGCCGTGGCGATGGTCGCCGCCGGGGCGGGCGTCGTCGCCCTGCCCGCCTCCGCCCTGCCGGACCCGCTGCCGGCCAGCCTGGCCACGCTGCGGCTGCTGCGCCCGGCGCTGACGCGGCGCGTCGGCCTGCTCAGCCCGCGGGAACGCCAGCTTTCGCCCGCGGCGCGCAGCCTGATGGCGTCCATTACCACCGCGCTGAGCCGCGGCGATGCGCCGCCAAAGACCCGGCGCGGGGCTTTACGCCCGGCCGCGCCGCAAGGATGATCCGCGCGACCAGGAAGAAGACCCACCCATGCCGCTCGATGTCACTGCCCAAGGTGTCTACGTCATTGCGCCGACGCCCTTTCACCCGGATGGACGCGTGGATGAGGCCAGCCTGGACCGGATGACCGATTTCTTCCTCGGCGCCGGCTGCGCGGGGATGACGATTCTCGGCGTGATGGGGGAAGCACCGAAGCTGGATGGCGCCGAGTCCCTGGCGCTCAGCCGCCGCATCATCAACCGCGCCGGCAAGGCCGGCATCATCGTCGGCGTCACCGCGCCGGGTTTCGCCGCCATGCGGGCGCTGGCGTGCGGCGTGATGGAGGCGGGTGCGGCGGGCGTGATGATCGCGCCGCCCCCGCATCTGCGGAACGATGACGCCGTGGTCAGCTATTTCCACCAGGCGGTGGAGGCGATCGGCAGCGACGTGCCCTGGGTGCTGCAGGATTACCCGCAGCTGTTCCAGGTGCAGATGACGCCGGCGGTGATCCGCCGCATCGTCACCGACCTGCCCTCCTGCGTCATGCTGAAGCATGAGGATTGGCCGGGGCTGGAGAAGATCTCGGCGCTGCGCGGCTTCCAGGCGGATGGCTCGATGCGGCCGATCAGCATCCTCTGCGGCAATGGCGGCATCTTCCTCGATTTCGAGATGGCGCGCGGCGCCGATGGCGCGATGACGGGCTACGCCTTCCCGGACATGCTGGTGGAATTGGTGAAGCTGTCCCAGGCCGGTGAACGCGATCGCGCGCACGACCTGTTCGACGCGCATCTGCCGCTGATCCGCTACGAATTGCAGCCCGGCCCGGGCCTCGCGGTGCGGAAATACGTGCTGATGCGGCGCGGCGTCATCGCCTCCGACGCGCAGCGCCGTCCGGGCACCGCGCTGACCGCCACGGCGCGGGCCGAGGTGGAGTATCTGCTGTCCCGCCTCGCGCGGCATGATGCGCGGGCGGCGCTGCCTGCCGTCTGAGGAAACCCGTCGCGGCATCGGGCGCTGATCCGGCAGGCATCCGAAAGGCGACACCGTGTTCCGACTCCTGCGAAACCTGGCGATCCTGCGCGGCCTGATGGCCCTGTTCCGGCGCGGTCGCCGCCGGTGAGGCCATGAGGCGGCGGTCCTACTCCGCCGGCTGCGCCTCCAGCCGCCGCAGCTCCGCCGCGCGGGCGCCGGGGGCGGCGGTGAAGCGGGCGAGCAACACGTAGCCCACCGGCACCACGAACAGCGTCAGCAGCGTGCCGAGCATCAGCCCGCCGCCGATGACCAGGCCGATGGTGCTGCGCGATTCGGCGCCCGCCCCGGTCGCCAGCGCCAGCGGCAGCGCGCCCAGGATGCTGGCGGAGGTGGTCATCAGGATGGGGCGCAGCCGCAGCGCCGCGGCTTCTTCCGCCGCCTGCGCCGGTTCCATGCCCTCATCCCGCAGCTGGTTGGCGAATTCCACCAGCAGGATGCCGTTCTTGGCCACCAGCCCGACCAGCAGCACCATGCCGATCTGGCTGTAGATGTTCACCGTCAGCCCGGCCAGCAGCAGCGTCAGCAGCCCGCCCGCCACGGCCAGTGGCGCCGCCGTCATCACCACCAGCGGGTGAACGAAGCTTTCGAACTGCGCGGCCAGCACCAGGAAGGTCAGCACCAGCACCAGGGCGAAGATCACCAGGATGGCCTGGCCGGTTTCCTGGAATTCCAGGCTCTCACCCAGCCAGCGCAGCGTCGCCTCCGGCGGCAGGATTTCGGCGGCGGCGGCCTCGGCGCTTTCGATGGCGGTGCCGAGATTCGTCCCGGGTGCCAGGTTCGCACCGATCTCGATGGCGGCCAGGCGGTCCACCCGGCGCAGTTCCTGCACCGTGCCGACCTCGGTCAGTTCGACCACGGAGGAGAGCGGCACAAGCTCGCCGTTGCGGGCGCGCAGATAGGCGTTGCGGATATCGCCCGGTGCCGCCCGCGCATCCGGCTCGGCGCCCAGGATCACCTCATATTCCTCGCCGCGGTCGAGCCATTGCGTCACCTCGCGGTCGCTGAACAGCACGCCCAGCGTCTCCCCGATCGTGGCGGCATCGAGGCCGATCGCGGCGGCGCGGTCGCGGTCGATGCGGATTTCGATCTGCGGCTTGGTCGGCTTGTAGGAGGTATCGAGCGCCACGAGGCCGGGGATCTCGCCGCTGCGCTCCAGCATGGCGGCGCCCCATTCGCGCACCCGCTCCCGTTCCGTTCCCCCCACGGCGAAGCGGAACTGGCGACCGCTGCCGCGCTGGCCGAATTTCGGCGGCGGCACGGCGAAGGCACGGATGCCGGGGATGGCGGCGAGCCGGACGCGCAGATCGGCGACCAGCGCCATCTGCCCCACATCCCGGTCCGCCCAGGGCTTCAGGCGCAGGATGACGATGGCGCGGTTGGTGCGCGCGGCGCCGCCTCGGCCTGGGGCGACGATGCTGAGATATTCCTCGGCCGGGCCGTCCTCGGCCACGAAGGGCGCGAGCACCGCCTCGATCTGCTCGACCGCGGCCAGCGTATCCGGGAAGCTGGCGCCTTGCGGGCCTTCGGCGATGATGAGGACGGCGCCGCGATCCTCATCCGGCGCCAGTTCCTGCGGCAGCGCCATCCAGGCCAGCGCGCCGGCGCCGGCGAAGCCGATGCCGACGAGCAGCACCAGCGCCGGCATTCCGATCAGACGGCGCAGCGCGGCCCGGTAATGGTCCCGCAGCCAGTTCTGGGCGCGCAGGCTGGTGCGCGCGATGCGGCCATCCTCCGCCGTGCCGGCGAACAGTTTCGCCGAGAGTAGAGGTGCCAGGGTCAGCGCCGCGGCGGTGGAGAACACCACGGTAGCCGCCAGCATCACGGCAAATTCGGCGAATAATCGCCCGATGTTTCCCTGCAAGAAGGCCAGCGGAAGGATAACGGACAGAAGCGCGGCAGATGATGCAAAGACCGCAAAGCCCACCTGCCGCGTCGCCCGCACCGCGGCCAGCAGGATCGGCTCGCCCCCCTGCTGGCGGCGGCGGATATTCTCCAGGATCACCACCGCATCATCGACGCAGAAGCCGATGGCCAGGATCACCGCGAGAATGGTCAGGACATTGACCGAATAGCCCAGCGCCGCGGCCACCGCGATGGCCGGGATGATGGAGGCCGGGATGGTCAGCGCCGGGATCAGCGTGGCGCGTGCCGAACCGAGGAACAGGTAGATCACCAGCACGATGATGCCGATGGTGATGGCCAGGGTCCACGCCACATTGGCCAGCGTTTCCCGGATGAACAGCGCCTCGTCATAGGAGAGTTGCAGCGACACGCCCGGCGGCAGCGCGGCGCCGAGCCGCTCCGCCGCCTCGGCGATGCCGGCCGAGACCTCCAGCGCATTGGCATCGGCGCGGCGCAGGATGCCGATGGCAATCGCCTCCTCTCCCCCCGCGCGGAAGGCGGAACGGGTATTCTCCACCCCGATCTCGACGCGGGCGACATCGCCGAGGCGGACGCGGCCACCCGCCTCGCCCTCGCGCAGCACCAGCGCGGCGAAATCCTCGACCGATCCGAGCCGGGTCAGCGCGCGCAGCGTCAGTTCCTGGCGGCCCGTCTCCAGCCGCCCGGCCGGCACTTCCAGATTCTCCGCGCGCAGCCGGTTCGCCACATCCACCGGCGTCAGCCCGCGCGCCGCCAGCGCCGGCTGGTCCAGCCAGATCCGCATGGCGTAGCGCCGGCCGCCATAGATCTCGACCCCCGCCACGCCGGGCACGATGCCCAGCGCATCCACCAGGCGGCGTTCCGCAATATCGGTCAGCTCCGCCGTGTTCAGCCCCTCGGCGCGGAGGGTAAGGTACATCACCGCATCCTCATCCGCGGAGGCCTTCTCGACCACCGGATCCTCGATGCCGGTCGGCAAGCTGCGGCGCGTGGCGGCGACCTTGTCGCGCACCTCCGCCGCCGCGGCATCGAGGTTGGTGCCGGTGTTCAGCTCGATGATGATGACGGAGGTTTCGTCGCGGGTGATGGAGCGGATGATGCGGATGCCGGCGATGCCGGAGAGGCTGCTTTCGATGGTCTGGGTCACCTCCCGCTCCACCACCTCGGCCGGCGCGCCGGTATAGAGGGTGCGGACCGAGACGACGGGCGGATCGACATCCGGATATTCCCGCACGGATAGCGTCAGGGCGGCGCCGATGCCGATTGCGACCAGCAGCAGGTTGAAGGCGAGCGCCAGTACCGGGCGCAGCACCGGCAGGTCGAACAGGCTCCGCATCAGCGTTGCGCCACGGAGGCGGGCGCGGGCGCGGCGGCATTGACCCGGGTGCCATCCTGCAAACCCTGCAGGCCTTCCAGCACCACCGGGGTACCGGCCAGCAGCCCGTCCAGGATCTCCATGCGCTGCGGCGTGCGCTGGCCGATGCGGACCGGCGTGCGACGGGCGATGCCATCCTCGACGCGGAAGACGAAATGTTCGGGGCCCTGCATCACCACGGCGCGGGGCGGCACCGTCACGGCCTGTTCCACCACCTCCGCCGCCACGGTGACCTGCATCAGCATCCCCGGGCGCAGGCGGCGGTCTTCATTCGGCAGGCGGGCCACCACGGTCACCGTTCGCAGCGCGGGATCGACGCGCGGGGCGATGACCTGGACCTGCCCGGCGAATTCACGCCCCGGCATGGCGGTGGAAGTGGCGCGCACCGCGGCACCCGCGGCGAACCGCCCGATTTCCTGTTCCCGCACCGCGAAATGCAGCTCGATCGGATCCACCGCATCCAGCGCCACCAGCGGCGTGCCGGGCTGCACCAGCGCGCCGACGCTGACCTGCTTCAGCCCCAGCCGCCCCGCGAAGGGCGCCACGATGCGGGATTGCGACAGGCGCGATTCCGCCGCGGCGGAGCGCGCCTGGGCGCCGGCCAGCCGCTGCCGCAGATCCGCCACATCGCCACGCGGCGCGAAGCCGCCACGCGCGAGGCGTGAGGAACGGGATAGCTGCTGCTCCAGCTCCGCCGCTTCCGCCTGGGCTGCGCGCAGCTCGGCTTCGGCGGGGCCGGGGTCCAGGGTGACCAGCACCTCGCCCTCCGCCACCTCCGCCCCTTCCTCGAAGCTCAGGGCGGTGACGCGGCCGGTGATCTCGGCGGCCAGCATCACGCTGCTGGTGGCCAGGACATTGCCGAGGCCGCGAACCTCGCGCACCAGGCGCGTTTCCTCGGCGGTGGCCAGCACCACGGGGGTGGGCGGCGGCGCGCCGCGCTCGGCCTGCCGGCCGCCGGAGGACGGCCAGACATACCAGGCGATCAGCCCGGCCAGCACCAGGGCCAGCAGGACGCCCAGCAGGCGACCGCTGCCGCCGGCGGCGGCGCCCTGCCGCGTCGCTTCGTGGTCTTGCCCGGGTGTTGCCATTGCCGGGGCAACGGAGCGGCCGGAGGGAAGTTCCCCGCCTGCGGATCACGCCAGCCGGGCGGAG
>NZ_JAUYTS010000140.1 GCF_030695085.1 Falsiroseomonas sp.
GCCGCCCCGGCCCGGTGGTGATCGACCTGCCGAAGGACATCCTGATCGCCAAGGCGCCCTATGTGGAGGCGCCGCCGACGACCCAGCCGCATCGGTCCTACCGCCCGGTGACGGCGCCCGACATGGCGCAGATCCGCAAGGCGGTGGCGCTGATGAAGCAGGCGGAGCGGCCGGTGATCTATGCCGGTGGCGGCGTCATCAATTCCGGGCCGGAAGCCTCCCGCCTGCTGTCCGAATTCGCGCATCTCACCGGCTTTCCGGTGACGAATACGCTGATGGGCCTCGGCGCCTTCCCGTCGCAGGACCCGCAATTCCTCGGCATGCTGGGCATGCACGGCACCTACGAAGCCAACCTGGTGATGCATGGCTGCGACGTCATGCTGAACATGGGAGCGCGCTTCGATGACCGGGTGACCGGCAAGCTCTCCCACTTCGCGCCGACGGCGAAGAAGATCCACGCCGATATCGACCCGTCCTCGATCAACAAGAACGTCAAGGTGGATGTGCCGATCGTCGGCGATGCCGGGCAGATCCTGGCGGCGATGATCCAGGTCTGGAAGGAAGACAGCCAGCCGCCGATGCGCGAGGCCCTCGCCGCCTGGTGGCGCCAGATCGAGATGTGGCGCGGCAAGGACTGCCTGCGCTACGTCCAGCAGGGCAAGATCATCAAGCCGCAGCATGCGGTGAAGCGGCTGTATGAGATCACGCGCGATTCGGGGCGGGAGACCTTCATCACGACGGAGGTCGGCCAGCACCAGATGTGGGCGGCGCAGTATTTCGGCTTCGAAAAGCCGAACCGGTGGATGACCAGCGGTGGCCTGGGGACGATGGGCTACGGCCTGCCGGCGGCGATGGGCGTGCAGATCGCGCATCCGGATGCGTTGGTCATCGACATCGCCGGCGAGGCCTCCATCCTGATGAACATCCAGGAGATGGCGACGCTCTGCCAGTATCGCCTGCCGGTGAAGGTGTTCATCCTGAACAACGAATATATGGGCATGGTGCGGCAGTGGCAGGAATTGCTGCATGGCGGCCGCTATTCCGAAAGCTACTCCGCCGCGCTGCCGGATTTCGTGAAGCTGGCCGAATCCTTCCACGGCGTCGGCCTGCGGGCGACCGAGGAAAGCCAGCTCGACGACGTCATCCGCGAAATGCTGGCGACCGATCGCCCTGTCATCGCCGATATCTGCGTGGCGAAGGACGAGAACTGCTTCCCGATGATTCCCTCGGGGGCCGCGCATAACGAGATGATCCTGGGCCCGGGCCAGGAGGGTGGCGTCGCCGGCGTGACGGATGAGGGCAAGGTCCTCGTCTGAGCCACGCCTGCCCTGTCCTTTTCCTCCTGCCTGAAGTGCTGAACAAAAATGGCTGACGATCCGGGAAATTTTCGCTCCGCAACGATTGCGGTGCTGGTGGAGAATGAGGCCGGCGTGCTTGCGCGCGTCATCGGCCTGTTCTCCGGCCGCGGCTACAACATCGAGAGCCTGACCGTGGCGCCGGTGGACGAGGATCGGCGCCTGTCGCGGATCACTGTCGTCACCTCCGGCACGGAGATGGTGATCGAGCAGATCAAGGCGCAACTCGACCGTCTGGTGCCGGTGCACAAGGTCTCCGACCTTACCTTGGCCGGGCCGCATCTGGTGCGGGAACTGGCGCTGGTGAAGGTGGTGGGCAGCGGTGACCACCGGGTGGAGGCGCTGCGCCTGGCGGACGCCTTCCGCGCCCGCGTCGTCGATGCCACCACCGAAAGCTTCGTCTTCGAGATGACCGGCAATGCCGAGAAGATCGACGCCTTCTGCGCGCTGATGCGCCCGGTAGGGCTGGCGGAGGTGAGCCGGACCGGGGCGGTGGCGATCGTGCGGGGCAGCTCCGCACTCACGGTCTGAAACTTTGCTGGCCTTCCCGCCGTTCGCAGGGCGAACCGACCCCGGAGCCCGTGCCATGCGCCTTTTCGCCTGCCAGAACTGCGGCAACCTGCTGCATTTCGAGAATACCGTCTGCGAGAAGTGTGGCCTGTCGCTCGGCTTCCTGCCGGAGGCGGGGCGGCTTTCCGCCTTCGATGCGGACGGCCTGGCGATGCTGGACGGCAAGCCCCGGAAGCCCTGCGCGAATGTGGCGCATGACGCGTGCAACTGGTTCCTGCCGGATGACGACGCCGAGGATTACTGCCCGGCATGCCGGCTGAATGCCATGGTGCCGGACCTCTCGATGCCGGAGAACCTGCCGCTGTGGCGCCGCATGGAAATGGCCAAGCGCCGGCTGATCTACACGCTGGATCGCCTCGGCCTGCCGCATGAGGGGCCGGAGCTGCGCTTTTCCTTCCTCGCGGATCTGGATGGCCAGCCGCCGACCATGACCGGCCATGAGGATGGCCACATCACCATCGCGCTCGCCGAGGCCGATGATGCGGAGCGGGAGGCGCGGCGCACCCGGCTGAACGAGCCGTTCCGCACCCTGCTCGGCCATATGCGGCACGAGGTGGGCCACTGGTACTTCCTGGTGCTGGTGGAGCGCGCCGGCCGGACGGAGGATTTCCGCGCGCTGTTCGGCGACGAAAGCACGGACTATGCCGCGGCGCTGCAGGCGCATTACGTCCGCCCGCCCAACAATGACTGGCGCGGCGACTTCATCTCGGCCTATGCCGCGGCGCATCCGCATGAGGACTGGGCGGAATGCTTCGCCCATTACCTGCACATGGTGGACAGCCTGGAGATGGCGACCAGCTTCGGTATGAAGATCAGCCCGGTGCTGGACCGGGAAGGCGTGCTGGAGACGGAGCTGGATTTCAGCCCCTACCGCGCCGGCATGGAGGAAATCCTCAATGCCTGGACGCCGCTGACCATTGCCATGAACGCGATGAACCGCTGCATGGGCACGCCGGACCTCTACCCCTTCGTGCTCAGCGCGCCGGTGGCGCGCAAGCTTGGTTTCATCCACGAAGTGGTGCATCACCGCCCGCGGAGCGGGACGTAACCGCCCCGTGATGGGGCAACCAAAGGAAGCTGCGACGATGCGTGTGTATTATGACCGCGATGCGGATGTGAATCTGATCAAGGCCAAGAAGGTCGCGGTCATCGGCTTCGGCAGCCAGGGCCATGCCCATGCCCAGAACATGCGCGACAGCGGCGTGGCCGATGTCGTGATCGGCGCGCGCCAGGGCGGGTCCTGGAAGAAGGCGGAAGCCGCCGGCTTCAAGGTGATGACGCCCTCCGATGCGGCGAAGTGGGCCGATGTGGTCATGGTGCTGACGCCGGACGAGCTGCAGGGCGACCTGTACCGCGACCACCTGGACGCCAACATGAAGCCCGGCGCGGCGCTGGCCTTCGCGCACGGCCTGAACGTGCATTTCAACCTGCTCGACCCGCGCGCCGATATCGACGTGTTCATGATCGCGCCGAAGGGCCCGGGCCACACCGTGCGCGGCGAATACCAGAAGGGCGGCGGCGTGCCCTGCCTGGTGGCCGTGCATCAGAACCCCTCGGGCAATGCGCTGGAAATCGCGCTGTCCTATGCCTCCGCCATCGGTGGCGGCCGTTCGGGCGTGATCGAGACGACCTTCAAGGAAGAATGCGAGACCGACCTGTTCGGCGAGCAGGTCGTGCTCTGCGGCGGCCTGGTCGAGCTGATCAAGGCGGGCTTCGAGACGCTGGTGGAAGCCGGCTACGCCCCCGAGATGGCCTATTTCGAGTGCCTGCACGAGGTGAAGCTGATCGTCGACCTGATCTATGAGGGCGGCATCGCCAACATGAACTACTCGATCAGCAACACCGCCGAATACGGCGAATACGTCACCGGCCCGCGCATCGTCACCTCCGAGACCAAGAAGGAGATGAAGAAGGTTCTGGAGGACATCCAGTCCGGCAAGTTCGCGCGCGACTGGATGCTGGAGAACAAGGTGAACCAGGCCAGCTTCAAGGCGACGCGCCGCCGCCTGGCCGAACACCCGATCGAGGAAGTGGGCGAGAAGCTGCGCGGCATGATGCCGTGGATCAAGACCAACCAGCTGGTCGACAAGGCGAAGAACTAAGCCGGCCTTCTCTCCCTGCCCCACAGTCGCGGGGGGTTGCGGCACTGCCGCAACGCCCCCGGCTGGTCGGGGTGGGGGCAGCAACCGCCATGCGCCAGATCGCCTGCCTCCACACCGCCGCCTCCAACTTCAAGCTGTTCGACGCCGCCTGCCCGCCAGGCCTGGCGCTGCGCCACGCCATCCGCCCGGACCTGCTGGCCGAGGCCGAAGCCGCCGGCGGCCTCACCCCCGCCATCGCCGCCCGCACCGCCGCCGCGACCGAGGCGCTGGCAACTACCGGCATCCACGCCGTCCTGCTCACCTGCTCCACCCTCGGCCCGGCCCTGGCGCAGGCGCGGGCCGCCATTCCGCTGCTGCGCGCCGATGCGGCACTGGCCGAGGCCGCGATGCGGGGCGGTGGTCGCGTGGTGGCCCTCTGCGCCGTGGAGACCACGCTCGCCCCCACCGCCGCGCTGTTCGGGCCGGCCTGCGAAACCCGGCTGGTGCCCGGCGCCTGGGCCGCCTTCCGCGCGGGCGATTCACAAACCTACGCGCAGATGGTCGCTGCCGCGGCCGATGCCGCCTTCGCCGAGGGCGCGCGCTGCGTCGCCCTCGCCCAGGCCAGCATGGCGCCCGCCGCCGCGCTGTGCCGGAACGGCACGCCGCTCACCAGCCCGGCCGCCAGCCTGGCGGCGCTTGCGTGAGGCGCAGGCCGCGCCACATCCGGAGGCCAGCCCGGAGCATCCCATGCGCAACCGCCTCGCCGCCGGCGCCACCGCCCTTCTGCTCGGCGCCTGCTCGGTGGTGGGCGTGAGGTCCGGCACGGAGGAGCCGCGTTTCGAGCTGCTGGAACAGGCCAATGGCCTGGAAATCCGCCGCTATGCCCCGCGCCTGGCGGCGGAGACGGAGGTTGTGGCGGATGAGACCGCCAGCCGCAGCGAGGGCTTCTCCCGCCTCGCCGGCTACATCTTCGGCGGCAATCGCGGCGAATCGCGCATCGCCATGACGGCGCCGGTGGCGCAGCAGCCGGTGCGGATCGCGATGACCGCGCCGGTCGCGCAATCCGCCACGGCCAGCGGCCATCGCATTCGCTTCTTCCTGCCCGCATCGCTGCTTGACCCGCCGGTACCGAACGACCCGAGGGTGAAAGTGGTGGAGGTGCCGGCCGAGACCTACGCGGTGCTGCGCTTCACCGGCAGCACCAGCCCGCAATCGGTGGCCGATGCCCAGGCGCGGCTGCGTGCCGCGCTGGGCGATACCGCCTGGCAGGCCTCAGGCCCCGCCACCGCCTGGTTCTACGACCCGCCCTGGACCATCCCGGCGCTGCGCCGGAACGAGGTGGCGGTGCCGGTCACGCGACGCGCCCCTTGACCATGGTGCGGTGCACAGCGGACGTTACGCCCATGACCAAGCTCGCCGCCGACACGGACTACCCCCGCGACTTCGCCGGCTACGGCGCCACCCCGCCGGACCCGCGCTGGCCGGGTGGCGCGAAGCTCGCCCTGTCCTTCGTGCTGAACTACGAGGAAGGCGGCGAGAACACCGTTCTCAACGGCGATGCGGGGAGCGAGCTGTATCTGCATGAGGTGCCCGGCGGCACGCCCATCCTTGGCGAGCGCAACCGCACGGTGGAAAGCCAGTTCGACTATGGCGCGCGGGCCGGGGTGTGGCGGGTGCTGCGGCTGTTCCAGGAACAGGGCTTTCCGCTGACCGTCTATGGCGTCGGCCGCGCGCTGGAACTCAACCCGGACGCCGCCCGCGCCTTCGCGGAAGCCGGGCATGAGGTTGCCAGCCATGCCTGGCGCTGGATCGACTACCACAATATGGACGAGGCGACTGAAGCCGCCGAGATCGCCCGCTGCGTCGAGACCATCACCCGCCTGACCGGCACGGCCCCTGTCGGCTGGTACACCGGCCGGATCTCGCCCCGCACGCGGACCCTGGTCGCCCGTCATGGCGGCTTCCTGTACGATAGCGACGCCTATGACGACGACCTGCCGCATTACGTGACGGCGGAGGGCAAGCCGCACCTCGTCATCCCCTACACCCTCGACAACCACGACCTGAAAGTCGCCGTGCCGCCGGGCTTTGCCGGGCCGGATGGCTTCGAGCGCCACCTGACGGATGCCTTCGACCTACTGCTGGCGGAGGGCCGGGCAGGGGCGCCGAAGATGATGTCGGTCGGGCTGCATTGCCGCATCGTCGGTCGCCCCGGCCGTGCCGCCGCGCTGCGCCGTTTCCTGGCGCATGTGGCGCGGCACCGCGATGAGGTCTGGATTACGCGCCGCGCCGATATCGCGCGGCATTGGTGGAAGGAACACGCCCCGGCATGAGGCGCCTCGCTTTGCTTTCGGTTCTCCTGGCGGCCGCCTGCGGCAGCGAGCCGACAACCGGCGCCCTGCCGCGCACCGACCGCGCCCTGCCGCCGCCATCGCTTTCCGAAGCCCCGGCGGGCGCCCGCTGCGCCGACCACGCCGATGCGCTGCCTATGCTGGTGGGCCGGCCGGAATCCCAGGTCCGCAGCGCGCTGGCGGCGATGCCCGGCATCCGCGCCATCCGGCTGCTGGCCCCGAACCAGCCCGCCACACGGGATTACCGCGTGGACCGGGTGGGCGGGGTGGTGCGGGGTGGCGTGGTGGAGAGCCTGGCCTGCGGCTGAGCGCTACCGCGCCTGCAGGATCTCCGCATTCACCATCATCGAGGGATCGGCCCTTCCATCCAGCACATCCAGGATGTTCTGCGCGGAGATGCGGGCCATGCGGTTCATCCCTTCCTCCGTGCTCGCCGCCGAATGCGGGCTGATCACCACATTGGGCAGGCCCAGCAGCGGGTTGCCCGGCGTGGCCGGCTCCACCTCCAGCACATCCAGGCCGGCGCCCATCAGATGGCCGGATCGCAGCGCGGCGATGAGGGCGTCCTGCTGCACCACCGGTCCGCGCGCGGTGTTCACCAGGATGGCGCCCGGCTTCATGGCGGCGAAGGCGGCGGCGTTCATCAGGTGATGCGTGGCGGGTGACAGCGGGCAATGCAGCGTCACCACATCCGCCTCCGCCAGCGCCGCATGCAGGTCGCGCACCGCGCGGAACCCGTCGGCGGCGATGCGGTGCGGGGAGAAGCCGGGGTCCAGCACCGCCACATCCATTCGGAAGGCCTTGAGATATTGGGCGACCCGCGTGCCGATGCGGCCATAGCCCACCACCAGGGCGCGCTTGCCGGCCAGGTCCACCATCCGCAGCCCGCCCGGCGGCCACCAGCCGCCGCCGGCCACATGGTTGTGGATATCCACCGCCCGCCGCGCCACTGTCAGCAGCAGCATCATGGCGTGCTCGGCCACCGACAGATCATTCGATCCATTGGCCACCATCACCGCCACGCCACGTTCCGAACACGCCGGCACATCCACCGTGTCGTAGCCAACCCCGATGCGGGAGACGACGCGAAGCTGCCTGGCCGCGGCCAGCGCCGGGCGGTCCATGCGTTCCAGCCAGCACAGCGTGCCATGGGCCTCGGCGATCGCGGCGTGCCATTCCGCCACGCCCGGATTGTCCAGCACCACCAGATCCAGCTCCGGCCGCGCGGCGAACACCGCCATGCCCGCCTCGGGCAGCCTGCGGCCGAGCACCACCTTGAACGTCATTATGTCTGCTTCCCCCTTGGAGGACCGCATGCTGGCAAGACCCGGCGCATCGCGCCAGCGCTTGCGGCCGCGGCATGGCCTCGCTATCGTCGTCTCAGCCATGACGATCCGCGCCGCCCGTATCGAGCTGACCGCCGCCCTTCGGGCCGGCCGGCTGCCGCGCGCGCTCCTTCTCCTTCGACTTAGCCACCCCTGGGCGTAAAGTCCGGCCGATAACGGCTGGCACCGCTCAGGGGACCCTGGGGGCAGGCTTGCCCTCGCGCATGGCATGACGAATCAGAAACCAAGGAACGCCCCCATGGCCATCAATCACCCCTCCTTCGGGGTCATGGACCCCGACCGGGTCATCATCTTCGACACGACGCTGCGCGATGGCGAGCAATCCCCCGGCTTCTCCATGAATCTGGAGGAGAAGCTGCGCATGGCCGAAGCCCTGGCCGAACTCGGCGCCGATGTGCTGGAAGCCGGCTTCCCGATCGCCAGCCCGGGTGATTTTGAAAGCGTGCAATCCATCGCCCGCCGCTTCGCCAAGGATGGCCCGGTGGTCTGCGGCCTGGCCCGCACCTCGCCGGGAGACATCCAGAAGGCCGCGGATGCGATCAAGGACGCCGCCCGCGGCCGCATCCACACCTTCGTCTCGACCAGCCCCCTGCATATGCGGGTGAAGCTGCGGATGGAGCCGGAGGCGGTGCTGGAGATGGTGACCGCCTCCGTCACCATGGCGCGCAATGCCACTGCCGACGTTGAATGGTCGGCGGAGGACGGCACCCGGACGGAAATGGACTTCCTCTGCCGCTGCGTCGAGGCGGCGATCAAGGCCGGTGCCACCACCATCAACATCCCCGACACCGTGGGCTATGCGGTGCCGGAGGATATGTTCCGCATCTTCAACACGGTGCGGGAAAGGGTACCGGGGGCTGATGGCGTGATCCTGTCCACCCACAACCACAACGATTTGGGCCTGGCGGTCGCCAACACCATCGCCGCCATCCGCGCCGGCGCCCGCCAGGTGGAATGCACCATCAATGGCATCGGCGAACGCGCCGGCAATGCGAGCCTGGAGGAGATCGCCATGGCGCTGCGCACGCGCCAGGACGCCATCCCGGTGACGAATGGCGTGCAGACGAAGAACATCCTGCGCACCTCCCGCCTGCTGGCCACCATCACCGGCTTCGATGTGCAGCCCAACAAGGCGATCGTCGGCCGCAACGCCTTCGCCCATGAATCCGGCATCCACCAGGACGGCATGCTGAAGGATTCGTCCACCTACGAGATCATGACGCCGGAAAGCGTCGGCTGGACCAAATCCTCCCTCGTGCTGGGCAAGCATTCCGGCCGAGCCGCCTTCAAGGACAAGCTGAAGGCGCTGGGCTACGAGGTCGGCGACAACGCCATGAACGACGCCTTCAAGCGCTTCAAGGACCTCGCTGACCGCAAGAAGGTTGTCTACGACGAGGACATCGTGGCGCTGGTGGATGACGAGGTCGTCCGCGCCAATGACCGAATCAAGCTGACCGGCCTGTCGGTCTCCACCGGCATGCACACCCGCCCCATCGCCTCCATCGCGCTGGAAGTGGATGGCGAGGTGCGGGAAGGCGTGGCTGGCGGCGATGGCGGCGTGGACGCCACCTTCGCGGCGCTGCGCGTGGCCTTCCCGCATGATGTGAACCTGAAGCTCTATGCCGTGCAATCCGTCACCGGCGGCACCGACGCCCAGGCCCGCGTGACCGTGCGACTGGAGGAGGAAGGCAAGCTGGTGGACGGGCAGGGGGCGGATACGGATACCATCGTGGCCAGCGCCCGGGCCTATGTGCACGCGCTGAACAAGCTGCTGGTCAAGCGGGCGCGGACAGCCCCCGGGGAGTTCAAGTCGGAGATGGGTCAGGCGCTTTCGGCCTGAGCGCCGGTGGCGGGCGGTTCAGCGCCTGCGGCGGGCGGGGGGTGGGCGGGCGCAGCGGGAAATCCAGCGCCAGCCCCGCCTCCTCCCGCTTCAGCTCCGCCCCCAATTGCCGCGCCAGGCCACGCAGCAGCAGGGCGCGCAACTGGTCATCCGGGCGCGGCACCACACCGTCATCCTCGATGGCCAGGGTGGCCCGGCGGTCATCGGCCGAGACATTGATCAGGATGCGGCCGCCCTGGCCGGGTGGGAATCCCTGCTTCAGCGCGGCGGACACCGCCTCCGTGATGATCAGCGCCAGGGGCACGGCCTGGTCCGAGGAAATCCGCAGCGCCGGCGCCGTTACATCCAGGGCGATGCGCCGGCCCGGCTTGTCGCCGATCGCGGCAAATAATTGCACGCCCAGCTCCTCGATGAAGGCGCCGAGGTCGATCGCCTCCGGGTCGTGATGCGCATACATGTGCCGGTGCAGCGTCGCCAGCGCGCCGATCCGGTCCCGCGCTGCCTCGAATTCGACGCGCGCCTGGCTGTCGGTGACGCGCTGTGCCTGGAGCGCCAGCAGGCTGCTGACGATCTGGAGGTTGTTCTTCACCCGGTGGTGCACCTCGGCGGCCAGGATTTCGGCCCGTTCGATCGCGGCCTGCAAATCCTGTTCGCGCTCGGCCAGCGCCTTGGCGCCGGCCTGGAAGCTTTCGGCCAGGTCGCGGATTTCATCCGGCATGTCGGCGCTGCCCGGAATTTCGAAGGGCGCGGCGCCGGCATTCCACTTGGCCACGGCCTGCCGCAGCCGGGAAAGCGGACGGGTGACGGCGTAGTTGGCGCCCAGCACCACGGCCAGGATGCTGAGGCCGAGCAGCGCGCCCACCTCCGCCAGGCGCTGGGTCGCGGCCAGGTAGGCGGCGGTGCGGATCGGCGCCTTTGGCCGCGCCACCACCATGAAGGCCTGGCTGGACAGCGTGCCGCGCGCCGCCAGCATTTCCGTTCCGGCGAACATCGAGGTTGTCGCGGCCCCATCCGGGCTGACCTCGGGCGGGCTGGTGGCGGTGTTGGCAGGACCGATCGGCCAGGACCGGTGCTCGGCATCCACCAGCCAGCCGAGCAGGCCGGCCGGCAATGCGGGGGGCGCCACGCGCGCCACCAGCAGGCGGCCCGATGCCGGCAGGGTCCGCAACACCGAAATCATGCCGGAGGCGCCGGCCAGGATCAGGGAATCCGTGGCGCTGGCCACACGCATCCGAAGCTCCGGCCCGACGCCGGGAAGCGGCGCGCCGGGGCACTCCACGATCAGCACGATGCCTTCCGGCGCGCCGCCCTCGAGCCATTCGCCACAGCCTGCGCTGCCGGGCGGCCAGGTTCCGGCAATACCGCGCAGCACCCCATCGGCGGCGGCGATGCGGCCGGCGAAGGACGCCACAGCCAGGTCGCGTTCCCGCGCCAGGTCCTGGTTCGCCTGGCTGATGGCACCGCGATAGCCGATGAAGGCGCCGGTCAGAACCAGGATCACGACCGGAAAGGCGGCGATCAGCAGCAGGCAGAGCAGACGGCCCCGCAGGCTGGCCTGGGGGCGCGGAAGTCTCCAGCGTCTCGGCGTTCCGCCGGGCGTGCTCATCGTGGCTGTCGTATCTCTCCGACGCGGCGGAACCTATTTATCGCGCCGCGTCCGATCTTCCTCGATGAGGCGCATGAGTTCGGGCGGAATCGGCTCCGCCGCAATGTCGTCATAAAGCTTATGCAGCCCGCGCTGCAGCCAGAGATCGAACGCGTCTTCGCCCGCACGATCCGCCTTGCGCTTCGGTGCCTTGGGGGAGGGCGCGGGCTTGCTGCTGTCGCTGCTGTCCATGTCCATCGCCGAAGCCGGCGCCGTCCGTAGCCCATGCCCGGTGCGGCGCCTGACACCCTCGACTTAAGCCAGCAGATTGTGTTCGCCAACCCCCGAACCGTTTCGCGCATATCGCGCGCCACGGTCGCGGCCGCTGATCCGGGCACGCTCGATGCGCTGCTCCTCGGTCGTCGCCTCGGCGGATTCCTCGCCGGCCAGCCAGACCTGCAACTGGCGGCGCGCCCGAAAGACGCGGCTTTTCGCGGTGCCGACGGCACAGCCCGTGGCTTCCGCGACCTCCTCATAGGACATGCCCTGCAGCACGACCATGAACAGCGCCTCGCGCTGGTCGGCCGGCAGGCGGTTCACCGCATTGCCGAGTTCCTTCAGCACCAGCCTGTCCTCATGCGTCGCCGAAACAGCGAAGGCACCTGCCGGCACATCCTCGATATCCGTGGTTTCGCGCTGCTTGCGGAGCGTGCTGATGAAGCGGTTGCGCAGGATACGGTGCATCCAGGCGGCGAAATTGGTACCGGGGGTGAAGCTGTTCTGGGCGGCGAGCGCATTGGCCACGGCGTCCTGCACCAGGTCATCCGCGGCGGCCCGGTTGCGGGTCAAAGCCAGGGCCTGCACCCTTAGCCGGGGCAGAAGCGCGATGACCTGACCGTGGAACTCGTTCGCCATGCTGTTTGCTCCATGCATCATGCCAACTGAATGAACGGGGCGCCGCGATGGTTGCATCGCGCTTCCGTTACCCGGTCACAGGAGCGAGAGCGCGCGACAGCGCGCTGCGGGCGCGGGAGACGCGGGCCTTCATGGTGCCGACCGGAACCTCGCAGATCGCGGCCGCCGCCTCCAGCGACAGGCCGCGGGCGGCGACCAGCATCAACGCCTCCCGCATCGCCGGCGGCAGGGCGGCCACCGCGCGGGCCAGGTCGCGCACCGCATGGGCGCTTTCCTGGTCGGGTGGGCGCGTGGCCTCTGCCTCCGGCGGATTCGCCTCCACATGGTCTCGTTCGCGCCGCGCCTTGCGCCAGCCCTCGCGGAAGGTGTTGCGCAGCACCGTCAGCCCCCAGGGCCGCAGGGCGGCCTGCGGGTCATCGGCCAGCTCCGGCGGCGGCACGAAGCTGCTCAGGCCGCGCAGCATGCGCAGCACCGTCTCCTGCACCAGATCATCGGCTTCTGCTCGCGAACGCGTCAGCATCCGGGCGGCGGCGCGCAGTTCTGGCAACAACTGCGCGATCACGGCGCGCAAGGCGCCGGAGTTCTCTTGTTCGTCCACACCACACTGCATATCAAGTCCGGGAGGTATGCGGCAGCGCGTGCCGCGCATTTGGGAGATGAAAAGGCGATGAGCGAGATGGATCGCAGCGCGCTGATCGGCGCCCTGCCCTATGCGCGCCGCTTTGCCCGCGCACTGACCGGCTCCCAGGCCCGTGGCGACGCCTTGGTGGCGGAGGCGCTTCGGGGCGAACTGGAGGCGCCGGAGGGCGCGCGTGAGGGGCGGCTGCAGGGGCGGCTGGTGCTGTATCGTGCCATCTGCCGCATTTCCGGCGGCAGCCCGCGCGGGGTGGATGGCCGTGGCGACGGCCTGAGCCGGCCGCAGCGCATGCTGCTGCTGCTCACCTCGCTGGAGGAATTGGAGCCGGCGCAGGCCGCGCTTGCGCTCGGCATCCCGGTCGAGGAGGCGATAGCCCATGTCGAGGCCGCACGCGGTCATCTCCGCGCCGGCGCGGTGGCCCGGGTGCTGATCATCGAGGATGAGCCGATCATCGCGCTGGACCTCCAGCAGCTGGTCGAAGCGGCGGGGCATGAGGTGGTGGGCATCGCCGCCTCGGAGGATGAGGCAGTGGCGATCGCGGCCGCCGAGCGGCCGACCCTGGTGCTGGCGGATGTGAATCTGGGTGCGGGTGGGGATGGCACTTCGGCGGTGGCGCGCATCATGCGGACGCAGCGGGCGCCAGTGATCTTCGTGACCGCCTATCCGGAGCGGCTGCTGACCGGACAGGACCTGGAGCCGGCCTTCATCATCACCAAGCCGTTCGAGCCGACGACGCTGGCGATCGCCACCTACCAGGCGGTGACCCGCGGGGTGCATCTCGACCCCGTGTAACGAAATATCACGCCACCGTGGCGCGGGCCGGAACCGGCCCGCCGACGGCGGCGTTGACCCGGCGCAATCTGACGCCGGAGTCTCCCATGCTGTACTGGACCCTCGTTTTCCTTGTCGTGGCCCTGGTCGCAGGCCTGCTCGGCTTTGGCGGTGTTGCCTCCGCCTTCGCCGGCATCGCCCAGATCCTGTTCGCCGTCTTTATCGTGCTGTTCCTGCTGAGCCTGATATTCGGCGCCTTCCGCACGCGATGACGGCGCGACGGCTGGCGCGGGACCGCGCCAGCCGTCGATGCAGGGTTCCGAATGCAGCAGGGCCGGCTCCTCGCGGAGCCGGCCCTGCCTGCGTTTCGAGGGGCGCGCTGGCGCCCAGCCTTCAGCGCCAGGCGGGGCGGCCCAGATTGACGGTGCCCGGGCTGGTCAGGGCACCGCCGGCCGCGCCGGCCGCGCCGCCCAGCAACGCGCCCGTGCCGGCGCTGCCGGTAAGGGAGCCGACCGCGGCACCGGCGCCGGCACCCAGCAACCCACCGGAGACCGCACGGTCGCCGGTGGTCTGACCGCAGGCAGCCAGGCCGCCGGCGAGGATCAGCAGGATCGGAAGCTTCTTCATGGGGGAGCCTTCTCGTAGTGGTCGATGTAGCCATAACGCCGCCAACGCATCCCGGTTCGCCGCACCATTGCGGTTTCGTGCGTTTTCCCGGGTTGTGGGCCAGGATATCCGCCTACCCCCGAGACGGGGCTTGAGCCTGGGGCGGGGGAGGGGTATCGGAAGCGCCTCGCGCCACCCCGCGGAACCGTCGGCACCGGACGGCGCCAAGCCAGGGCCTCCAGCCCGGGACTGGCCCGAAACGGCCGGATGAGGCCCGGCGCGGTGACATCTTCGACACTCGGAAGGTTCCGGCTGCATGTTCTCCCGCCTGTTCGGCTTCCTCTCGGCCGACATGGCCATCGACCTCGGCACCGCGAATACGCTGGTCTATGTGAAGGGGCGGGGCATCGTGCTGAACGAGCCCTCCGTCGTCGCCATTTCAGATCATCGCGGCAAGAAGCAGGTCCTGGCAGTCGGGGAGGAAGCCAAGCTGATGCTCGGCCGCACCCCCGGCAACATCGCCGCGATCCGCCCGCTGCGGGATGGCGTGATCGCCGATTTCGAGGTGGCGGAGGAAATGATCAAGCATTTCATCCGCAAGGTGCACAACCGGCGGTCCTTCGCCTCGCCGATGATCATCGTGTGCGTGCCCTCCGGCTCCACCGCGGTCGAACGCCGCGCCATCCAGGAATCGGCCGAATCGGCCGGCGCGCGGAAGGTGCTGCTGATCGAGGAGCCGATGGCGGCCGCGATCGGCGCCGGCCTGCCGGTGACGGAGCCATCGGGGTCCATGGTGGTGGATATCGGCGGCGGCACCACGGAAGTGGCGGTGATCTCGCTGGGCGGCATCGTCTATGCGCGGTCCGTGCGTGTCGGCGGTGACAAGATGGATGAGGCGATCATCAGCTACATCCGCCGCAACCATAACCTGCTGATCGGCGAGAGCACGGCCGAGCGCATCAAGATGGAGATCGGCGCCGCCGCCCCACCCTGGGAGGGCGAGGAAGGCCCGATGACGGAGGTGAAGGGCCGCGACCTGATGAACGGCGTGCCGCGCGAAGTGGTGGTCAGCCAGCGCCAGATCGCCGAAAGCCTGTATGAGCCGGTGATCCAGATCGTCGAGGCGGTGCGCGTGGCGCTGGAGAACACGCCGCCCGAACTCGCCGCCGATATCGTCGACAAGGGCATCGTGCTGACCGGCGGCGGGGCTCTGCTGCATCGCCTCGACGGCGTGCTGCGGGAGGCGACGGGCCTGCCCGTCGTGGTGGCGGAAGACGCGCTGTCCTGCGTCGCACTGGGCACCGGACGCGCCCTTGAGGAAATGAAGCGCCTTCGCCACGTGCTGACCTCGATGTACTGAGCTTGGCCGCGGAGCGGCATGACGCTCCGGAACATGTTGATCTTAAAGCACCGCATGGGGTCAGATGGTCGTCTGATCCCGCTATGCCATGTGGGGCAGGGGGGCAGGCCGTTTGATCCGACTCAGCATTCCGCTCCGCCAGGCCCTGGCGCGGCTCTCGCTGCCGGTGCTGATCGCGGCAGCCTTCGGCACCATGCTGCTCGGCAAGGCGGATGCGATGCTGGCCGAACGCGCGCGCATCGCGCTGGCTGACGCGCTGGCGCCCTTCTACGCCGCCTTCGCCGAGCCGGCCCGCGCCGTGCGGGATGCGGCGGAGGATCTGCAGCGGCTTTTGGTGCTGCGGGAGGAGAATGCCCGGCTGCGCGAGGAGAATGAGCATCTGCGCCGCTGGCAGGCCGCCGCCCTGTCGCTCGAGGCGGAGAATGCGATGCTGCGCCGGCAGCTCGATTTCGTGCCGGAACGGGCGCCGGCCTTCCACACCGCCCGCGTGGTGGCCGATGGCGGCGGCGTCTATGCGCGCGCCGTGCTGCTGTCCGTGCCGCCCGAGATACAGGTGCGGCGCGGCCAGATCGCGCTGGATGAGCGCGGCTTCGCCGGGCGCGTGACCGAAGTCGGCAGCCGGTCCGCCCGCGTATTGCTGGCCACCGACATGAACAGCCGCATCCCGGTGACGCTGGAAGGCAGCCGGGTGCGCGCCATGCTGGTCGGCACCAACGGCGCCCGGCCGCGCCTGCAGCATTGGTCCGAGGGCGGCCGCCCGGCGGAGGGTGAGCGCGTGGTGACCAGCGCCGAGGGTGTGTCCTTCCCCGCCGGCCTGCCGGTCGGCGTGGTGCGCTGGACCGAGGGCGGGGTGGCGGAGGTGGAGCTGTTCGCGCGCACCGACCGGCTGGACGTGGTGCGGCTGTTCGATTTCGGCCTGGGCGGGATTCTGCCGCCCGAGGCGGTCGCGCGGCCCGAACCACGGCCCCGGCGCTGAGCCGCGGCGCCGCCCATGGTCGGACGCCCGGAACCTTCGCCCGGATTGCTGCGCCGTCTGGACGACATCGCCCGCGCCGCCTTTCCGGCCAGCAGCACGGCGCTGCTGATGGTGCTGGCGGCGGGGCCATCCGGCGTGCCGGGGTTGGTGCCGGCGGCGGCGCTGCCCTGCATCATCTTCTGGTCCGTGTTCCGGCCCGGCGCGATGCCGCCGCCGGCGGTATTCCTGCTCGGCCTGCTGCAGGACCTGCTGACCATGGCGCCGCTCGGCACCGGGGTGGTGACGCTGCTGGTGGCGCATGGCATGGCCGTCGCCTGGCGGCGCTTCCTGGTGCGGCAGAGCTTCATGTTCGTCTGGCTCGCCTTCTGCGCCTTCTCCGCCGGCACCGCGCTGCTCGGCTGGCTGCTGACCGCGCTGCTGGCCTGGAACCTGCCCGCGCCGGCACCGGCGCTGCACCAGGCGGCGCTGTCCGCCGGGCTGTATCCGGCCTTCGCCTTCGTCCTCAGCCGCATCCACGGGGTGATGCGCCGCGCGGAAGACGCGCCGTGATCGCGATTGGCGCCCCAGGAGCCGGCCCGCGCCCAGACCAGCCGCGCGGCCGGGCACACCCGTGCACCGGCGCGCAGGCAAGCGCGCGGAGCGCGCGCCCGCCGCGTGAGGGCAGCAAAAGATGAGCCGCAAACAGCGCGAGCAGGAGCGGGTCCGCGGCATCTTCAGCCGGCGGGCGCTGGTGCTCGGGCTGGGGCAGATGGGGCTGCTCGGCTTCCTGGCGCACCGGCTGTACCGGCTTCAGGTGGATGAGGGTGAACGCTACGCCACGCTGGCCGAGGAAAACCGCCTCTCGGCCCGGCTGCTGGCCCCGCCGCGCGGGCGGGTGCTGGACCGGGAAGGCCGGCTGATCGCGGGGAACCAGCTTAACTGGCGCGCCCTGCTGACGGCGGAACAGACCACCGATGTCGGCGCCACACTGGAGACCTTCAGCCGCATCGTGCCGCTGACCGAGGCGGAACGCGCCCGAATCGAGCGTGACGTGCGCCGCCGCCGCCGCTTCGTGCCGGTCACGGTGCGGGACTTCCTGACCTGGGAGGAGATGGCGCGGATCGAGCTGAACGCGCCGGACCTGCCGGGCATCAGCGTGGATGTCGGCACCACCCGCGTCTACCCGGAAGCCGACCACCTGGCGCATATCGTGGGCTATGTCGCGCCGCCGGCGGAAAGC
>NZ_JAUYTS010000011.1 GCF_030695085.1 Falsiroseomonas sp.
GGCACCCCCCACCCCGGCAATCTCCGTCGTCATCCCGATGCGGAATGAGGGGCCGAATGTGCTGCCGCTGGTCGCGGAGATCGCGCAGGCGCTGGCCGGCCACGCCTACGAAATCATCTGCGTCGATGACGGCTCCACCGACGACACGCGCGACCGGCTGCTGGAGGCTGCGTCCCGCTACCCGGTCGTGGTGCTGCGCCATGCATCCTCCTGCGGCCAATCGGCCGGGGTGGTCAGCGGCGTGCTGGCCGCGCGGGCGCCCTGGATCGCCACGCTGGATGGCGATGGCCAGAACGACCCGGCGGATATCCCCGCTTTGTGGGCGCGCGCCCGGGCCGAGGGTGGCGGCGGCGACCTGCTGGTGGCCGGGCACCGCACCCAGCGCAAGGATAGCGGCGTGAAGCGGGTGACCAGCCGCATGGCCAATGCGGTCCGCGCCCGGCTGCTGGGCGATGCGACGCCGGATACCGGCTGCGGGCTGAAGGTGTTCCCGCGCGCTTTGTTCCTGGAACTGCCGCGCTTCGACCACATGCACCGCTATCTGCCCGCCTTGGTGCTGCGCGCTGGCGGGCGGGTGGTGAGCGAGGCGGTGAACCACCGGCCGCGGCTGCGCGGGCAGTCCAATTACGGCACGCTGGACCGGCTGGTGGTCAGCATCTCGGACATGCTCGGCGTGATCTGGCTGCAACGGCGCTGGAAACGGCCGGTGGCCGAACGGGTCAGCCGGCCCCCCTGGGCCCCGCCGGAGGGCTGAGACATGGCCGAACGCTGGAAGTCGCTGGCCAAGCTGCTGCTGCTGGCCGCCGGGCTGCTGGCTGCCGGCGCGCTGCTGCGGCAGATGGGCGGCGTGCCCGGCATGGGCTGGGTGGACCGTGAGCTGCGCGGCGAGGGGCATTGGGGCGAGCTGGTCTTCGTGCTGGTCGGCGCCGCGCTGACCGCCGCCGGCGTGCCGCGGCAGAGCATCGCTTTCCTCGGCGGCTATGGGTTTGGCGCGCTGCTCGGCACCGGGCTGGCGCTGGCGGCGCAGTTGCTGGGTTGCGCGGCATCTTATGCCTGGGCGCGGCTGCTCGGGCGGGATTGGGCGGAACGCCGCATGGCAGGGCGCTTCGGCCACCGGCTGCGGCCGCTGCGGGACGCGCTGCGCGCCAATCCCTTCGAGGCGACGCTGGCGCTGCGGCTGCTGCCTGTGGGGAATAATCTCGCACTCAACCTGCTGGGGGGCATGGCCGGGCTGGCGGCGGGGCCGTTCCTGGCGGCCTCGGCGCTCGGCTACCTGCCGCAGACGGTGGTCTTCGCGCTGCTCGGCAAGGGCATCCGGGTGGAGGGCGCCTGGCAATTGGCGCTCGGCGTCGGGCTGTTCTTCGTCTCGGCCGGCATCGGCCTGGTGCTGCTGCGCCGCCATCGCGCCGCCAGGGCGCTGGACGGCGAAAACTGACGCGCGGCTTGCGCCGGATCATGGACGCCCGACATGGTCCGGGAGAAGGAGTGGCCATGGATACGGATGTCGCCATCATCGGAGCCGGCCCCGCGGGGCTTGCCCTGGCCTGTGCGCTCGCCGGCAGCGGGCTGCGGGTCACCCTTCTGGAACGCGCGCCGGAGGCATCGATCGCCGATCCGGCCTTCGATGGGCGGGAGATCGCGCTGACCCATCGATCCCAGGCCATCCTGCGCGAATTAGGTGCCTGGGACCACATTCCCATGGCCGAGACGGCGCCCTTGCGCGAGGCCAAGGTGCTGAACGGCGCCAGCCCGCTGGCGCTGCGCTTCGCGCCGGGGCGGGCGGGGGAGCCGCTCGGGCGGCTGGTGCCCAACCAATTGATCCGCCGCGCCCTGTTTCAGGTGGCCGCCACGACGGAGGCACGGCTAGTCGCCGACCATGCGGTGACCGGCCTGGCGCTGGCGCCGCAGGGTGCCACCGTGACGCTGGAGGGGGGCGAGGCGGTAACGGCGCGGCTGGTGGTCGCCGCCGATTCGCGCTTTTCGCAGGCGCGGCGCCTGGCCGGGATCGGCGCGGCCACGCTGGATTTCGGACGCAGCATGATCGTCGCCCGCGTGGCGCATGAGGCGCCGCATGGTGGCGTTGCGACCGAATGGTTCGGCCATGGCCAGACCATCGCGATGCTGCCGCTGAACGGCGCGATGTCCTCGGCCGTGCTGACCCTGCCGCCGGCGGAGGCGGAGGCGGCGATGGCGATGACGCCCGAGGCCTTCGGGGCGGAGGTGACGCGGCGCTATGCCGGGCGGCTCGGCGCGATGACGCTGGCTGGTACGCGGCATCTGTACCCGCTGGTCGCCACCTACGCACATCGCTTCATCGGGCGGCGCTTCGCGCTGCTGGGGGATGCGGCGGTGGGGATGCATCCGGTGACGGCGCATGGCTTCAATTTCGGCCTGTCGGGCGCCGATCTCCTGGCCGGCGAGATCCGCGGCGCCAGCGATCCGGGCGCTGTGACGGGGCTGTTCCGCTATGCGGCCGCGCATCGGCGGGCGACGCTGCCGCTGTTCGTCGCGACCAATGCGGTGGCCAGGCTGTATTCGGATGACCGCGCCCCGGCCCGCCTGGCCCGCGCGGCGCTGATCGGGGCGGGGGCGGTGCTGGCGCCGGTGCGGCGGGCGATCGTCGCTGGGCTGATGGATGCGGCGCCGTTGCGGGCCGCAACGAAGTCTTGAATATTTTCCTATAGTCGGTTATGCCGCCATCCCGTTGCAGGGAGGCGCGCCATGGCCGAGATCGTCTGGACCCCGGGGAAGTTCACCGCTCAGGTGATCGACCCGGCGCTTGCGGCGCTGGCGCTGGATCCGCCGGATCGCTTGGTGGGGGTCCGGCAATTGCTGCTCGGCACCGCCTTGCAGGAAAGCGGCCTGCGGCATCTGCGGCAATTGGCCAACCGGGACGGCACGCGCGGCCCGGCGCTGGGCTATTTCCAGATGGAGCCGGCGACGCATGACGATATCTGGCGGACCTTCCTGGCCTTCCGCCCGGCGCTCACGGCTCGCGTGCGGGCGGTGCCAGGCCTCGCGGCCGGCCAGCCGAAGGCGGAGGTGCTGGTTCACCACCATGTCTATGCGGCGGTGATGGCGCGGCTGCGCTTCCGGCGCGCACCGGGGGTGCTGCCGGCGGCGGGCGATGTGCAGGCGATGGGCGCCTATTGGAAGGCGCATTACAACACTGTGCTCGGCAAGGGCCGGGCCAGCGAGTTCGAGGCAAAGCTGGCCGCGGCCCTGCCGGCGTTGTCTTCGGAACTCAGTGCAGGATGAACTGCCCCCCCGCATAGCGCAGCTCCGCCGGCTTGATCAGCGCGGCGGAGGCGACGCGGACGGAATGCAGCGGCCCCTCGATCTCGCGCTGCCAGAAGGCCAGGAATTTTCCGAGCGCCGGGAAGCTCGGCGCCAGGTCGTGCTTCTGCCAGATGAAGGTCTGCAGCAGGCCGGGATGGTCCGGCATGTGGTACAGGATTTCCGCCGTGGTCAGGCGCCAGTCGGGCACCGCGGCGGGGTTTGCGAAGCGTTCGAGGCCAGCGAGTTCCATCGTGCTCCTTCCCGGCCCAGCTTGGGGCCATTGCGCGTGTCCCGGGGGCAACGGCACCCCTGGAGCAGGTCAGCATGCCATGGAGGGAGGCCAGCCTTGCAAGAAAAACCTTCACAAACAGGGTGTTAGCACTCGCACTCGGAGAGTGCTGCCGAGACTTGACGTTGCGGGGGTGCTGGCCTACATCGCTGGCACTCCTCTGGGGGGAGTGCTAGCGGGCGCCGGTAGGGTTCGCTGGCCGCAATTATCTCCGGAAGAGCTTGCCAATCACTGGAAGCGACAGGAGAAGTCTCATGGGCTTTCGTCCACTGCATGACCGCGTTCTCGTTCGCCGTGTCACGGCCGAAGAGAAGAGCAAGGGCGGCATCATCATCCCCGACACCGCCAAGGAAAAGCCGCAGGAGGGAGAGGTCATCTCCGTCGGGTCCGGCACGCTGAACGACAAGGGCGAGCTCCGCGCGCTCGACGTGAAGGCCGGCGACCGCATCCTGTTCGGCAAGTGGTCGGGCACCGAAGTGAAGCTCGATGGCGAGGAGCTCCTCATCATGAAGGAGTCCGACATCATGGGCATCCTCGACACCCCTTCCGTGGCGAAGGCGGCCTGACGACGGCGGAAAGGGGCGCAGCACACCGCGCCCCGTCTCCGGCCGCTCGGCCATTTCTTCGCTTGGTTTCCTCAACGGATTGAACGGGATTTATCACCATGGCAGCAAAAGACGTTAAGTTCGGCGCCTCCGCGCGCGAACGCATGATCCGCGGCGTGGACATTCTGGCCGACGCCGTGAAGGTGACGCTGGGCCCCAAGGGCCGCAACGTGGTCATCGACAAGTCCTTCGGCGCGCCGCGCATCACCAAGGACGGCGTCACCGTCGCCAAGGAGATCGAACTGGCCGACAAGTTCGAGAACATGGGCGCGCAGATGGTGCGCGAAGTGGCCTCGAAGACCAACGACCCGGCCGGCGACGGCACGACCACCGCGACCGTCCTGGCGCAGGCGATCGTCCGTGAGGGTGCCAAGGCGGTTGCCGCCGGCATGAACCCGATGGACCTGAAGCGCGGCATCGACAAGGCCGTGACGCAGATCGTGGCCGAGCTCGAGGCCAAGACCAAGAAGATCACCACCTCCGCCGAAGTGGCGCAGGTCGGCACGCTGTCCGCAAACGGCGAGTCCGAGATTGGCGAGATGATCGCCAAGGCGATGGAGAAGGTTGGCAACGAGGGTGTCATCACCGTCGAGGAAGCCAAGTCCATCCAGACCGAGCTCGATGTCGTCGAGGGCATGCAGTTCGACCGCGGCTACGTCTCCCCGTACTTCATCACGAATGCGGAGAAGATGATCGCGGAGATGGAGAACCCCTACCTCCTCATCTTCGAGAAGAAGCTCTCCCAGCTCCAGCCGATGCTGCCGCTGCTCGAGGCCGTCGTGCAGTCCGGTCGCCCGCTGGTGATCGTGGCCGAGGACGTCGAGGGCGAGGCGCTCGCGACCCTGGTCGTGAACAAGCTGCGTGGTGGCCTGAAGATCGCCGCCGTCAAGGCGCCGGGCTTCGGTGATCGCCGCAAGGCGATGCTGGAAGACATCGCGATCCTGACCGGTGGCCAGGTGATTTCCGAGGATCTCGGCATCAAGCTCGAGAACGTGACCCTCGCCATGCTCGGCCGCGCCAAGCTGGTGAAGATCGAGAAGGAAAACACCACGATCGTCGACGGCGCCGGCGAGAAGACCGAGATCCAGGGCCGTTGCGAGCAGATCAAGGCGCAGATCGAGGAGACCACCTCGGACTACGACCGTGAGAAGCTGCAGGAGCGTCTGGCCAAGCTGGCCGGTGGCGTCGCCGTCATCCGCGTCGGCGGCTCGACCGAGGTCGAGGTGAAGGAGCGCAAGGATCGCGTTGACGACGCGCTGCATGCGACCCGCGCCGCGGTTCAGGAAGGCATCGTTCCCGGCGGCGGCACGGCTCTGCTGCGCGCCTCGACGAACCTGCACACCCTGAAGGGTGCGAACAGCGACGAGCAGGTCGGCATCGAGATCGTTCGCCGCGCCATCCAGGCGCCGCTGAAGCAGATCGCCGAGAACGCCGGCAAGGACGGCGCCGTGGTGGCCGGTGAGGTGCTGCGCACCGATACCTACACCTACGGCTACGACGCCCAGAAGGACGAGTACAAGGATCTGGTGGACGCCGGCATCATCGACCCGACCAAGGTCGTGCGCACGGCGCTGCAGGATGCGGCTTCCGTCGCGTCCCTGCTGATCACCACCGAAGCCATGGTGGCCGAGCGTCCGGCGAAGTCGGCCCCGGCCGGCGGCGGCGGCGGCGGCGGCATGGGTGGCATGGGCGGCGACATGGACTTCTGATCGCCCTGGCGGCCGGGCAACCGGCTGCCATTGCGAGCAGGATTTTGCCGAAGAAGGGAGGCGGGCCGCAGGGTCCGCCTCTTTTTTTTCTTCATGCAGACACAATTCTGACAACGCCGTGACCGGCAGTTCGAGGCCTTTGACACGCTGTTACGCGGGCCAGCATGCTCGCCGGGTCATCGCGTACGGCTCGCCTCACCGTGCATTCCGGACCATACCCCGGGGCCGCTCCACAGGTTCCGCCGCCGCATGGCGCCCCGCCCGGGCGATCGGCGTCCGGGCGAGCTTGTCTGGAAGGAGCCCGGTTCGCATGGCGACTGGCACCGTGAAGTGGTTCAACGCGACGAAGGGCTTCGGCTTTATCGTCCCGCAGGATGGCGGCAAGGATGTGTTCGTGCACATCACGGCCGTGCAGAAGGCGGGGCTGCAAGGCCTGAACGAGGGCCAGAAGGTCTCCTACGAGGTGGCGATGGAACGCGGCAAGGCCGCGGCCATCAACCTCCGCCCGCTATAGGGGCCAAGCTGCGGCAGGTCCTGCCGCAACCTACCCTTGGGCGGAGACACGCCCAGGGCCTACCTGTCAGGGCGGGGGTTCCCGCCCTTCTTTTTTGCCCACCGCGATATGTATCCACGGCGGGAACGATTCGCGGCTTTTTCGATGCCGCGTTCAGTCGGCATCCACCACGATCCGGATGGCGCCCAGCTCACGCAGGGTCGATTCCGCGGCGTGCTGGGTGGCCTCATCCGGTGCGCGCAGCCCGATCGCCGGCGCATCGCTCGGCGGCAGGCGCTGGGTCGGCTCCTCCGGCGTGTCGCTGACGGCGCTCGCGACCGCTTCACCGGCCACGCCCGCGCCGGTGCCGGCTGCCGCTGCGGCGGCCACGGCCGGCAACAGGGCGCCACCGGTGGCCACCACCAGGCCCGCCGCGCCCATGGCGCTTGCCGCCATGGCAATGCCGACGCCAAGCTGGCGGCGGTTGCGCAGGTCCGCTTCCTCCGGGTTCTCATCCGGCTGGTCCACCGGCGGGTTCGGGTCCGTGGTCGTGGGCGTGCGGCGCATGCCCTCGCCCCGCAGCTGCGCGACGGCGGCATCGCGGGATGCTTCATCGGCGAATTCGCCCCAAACCACCGGCAGGGCCTTCACGCCGCCGGATTCACCTGTCCACTGGCTGCTGTCCACCTTGATGGCCATGGCGTCCTGCTTCCTTATGCTGCTGTCAGCACAGGGAACGCAGGCCGCCGGCCGATGTTTCCAAAAGGAGGACATTGCGTGTTCGACCTGCCTGCGCTCGAGGCCGCCGCGAGACTGGTCCACGGGGTTTTCCCGCCAACGCCGCAATATGCCTGGCCGCTGCTGGCGCAGCGCGCGGGGGCGGAGGTCTGGGTCAAGCACGAGAATCACACGCCCACCGGCGCCTTCAAGGTGCGCGGCGGCCTGGTGTTCATGGAGCGTCTGAAGCGCGAACGGCCCGGGGTGCCGGGCATCATTTCCGCCACGCGCGGCAATCACGGGCAGTCCCTGGCCTATGCCGGTCAGCGGCTGGGCGTGCCGGTCACCATCGTGGTGCCGGAGGGCAATAGCCGCGAGAAGAATGCGGCAATGCGCGCCCAGGGTGCCCGGCTGGTGGAGCATGGCGATGACTTCGACGTGGCGCGGGAACACGCCATGGCGCTGGCGGCGGAACAGGGGCTGGAATTCGCGCCATCTTTCGCGCCGGACCTGGTGTGCGGCGTCGCCACCTATGCGCTGGAGCTGTTTCGCGCCGCACCCAGGCTGGATGCGTTGTATGTGCCGATCGGCCTCGGTTCCGGCATCTGCGGCTGCATCATGGCGCGCGACCTGCTGGGCCTGCCCACCGAGATCATCGGCGTGCAAAGCACCGGCGCCGATTCCTACGCCCGCAGCGTCGCCGCCGGCCGGGTGGTGACGACGGCGCGGGCGGAGACGCTGGCGGATGGCATGGCCACCCGCGTGCCGGACCCGGCGGCGCTGGCCATCATTGCCAAGGGCGCCGCGCGCATCCTGACGGTGACCGATGCCGAGATCGCCGATGCGATCCGCGCCTATTGGCAGGATACCCACAATCTGGCGGAGGGCGCCGGCGCCGCGCCGCTGGCCGCCTTGATGCAGGAGAAGGACCGGATGGCGGGCAAGCGGGTCGCCACCATCCTGTGCGGCGGCAATATCGACCTCGACCTGTTTCGTGATTGGGTGCTCGCCGCATGACCACGCTGCTTCGCAACTGCCGCCCGATGGGGGGCGCGCCCACCGACCTGCTGATCGAGGGCATCACGATCAGTGCCATGGGGCCGGGCCTCGCGGCACCGCCCGGCGCCACGGTGCTGGACGGGCAGGGGATGCTGGCGCTGCCGGGATTGGTCGAGGGGCACACCCATCTCGACAAATCGCGCTGGGGCATGGGCTGGTGGGTGAATGAGGTCGGGCCACGGCTGATCGACCGGATCGACACGGAACGCGCCACGCGGCGGTCCGGCTTCGACCCGGCCACCCAATCCGCGCGGCTGGCGGGGGCGTTTCTCGCCCGCGGCACCACGCGCATCCGCAGCTTCGCCGATGTGGATACCGAGATCGGCACCGCCCATAGCGATGCGCTGGTGGCGCTGCGCGAGGAGCTGCGCGGCACCATGGACATCCAGGTGGTGGCCTTCCCGCAATCCGGCCTGCTGGTGCGGCCGGGCACCCTGGAATTGCTGGACCAGGCGCTGCGGAATGGCGCGGATATCGTCGGCGGACTTGATCCCTCTGGCATCGATCGGGACCCCAAGGGGCATCTGGATGCGGTGTTCGGCCTGTCCCAGAAGCACGGCAAGCCGCTGGATATCCATCTGCATGAGCCGGGCGAGCTTGGGGCTTTCGCGCTGGAATTGACCATCGAGCGGACGCTGGCGCTCGGCATGCAGGGGCAGGTGGTGCTGAGCCATGCCTTCTGCCTGGGCGACGTGCCGCGCGCGCCGGCGCTGTTTGCGGCACTGGCGGAGGCCGGCATCGCGGTGGCCACCACCGCGCCACCCTCCCGCGCCGTGCCATCCGTGCGCGCCATGCGGGCCGCGGGCGGGCGAATTTTCGCCGGCAATGACGGCATCCGCGACACTTGGACCCCCTACAACATGCCGGACATGTTGCAGCGGGCCATGCTGGTCGGGCTGAAGAACGAATTCCGGCGCGATGACGAGATCGCCTGGGCGTTGTCCACCGTCACCGACTGGGCCGCCGAGGGCTGCGGCTTCGGCGAGTACGGCCTGAAGGTCGGTGCGCGGGCCGATCTGGTGCTTGTGGAGGCCGAGACGGTGGCGGAGGCGGTGGTCGCCACCCCGCCGCGCCGCCTGGTCCTCAGCCATGGCAGGGTGGTGGCGCGGGACGGGGCGCTGGTTTCGTAGCCGATCAGATAACCTGGAAGCGCGCCTTCGCCGCACGCTCGATCGCGCCGGCGATCAGCCGGTCCAGATCCAGGCCGATGCGGAGGTCCTGCAGGAAGCGCAGTTCCTCCTGCGTCGCATCGCCATCGGCGGCGCAGACTTCGCAGGCCAGCAGATAGGCGGTCTCCCGCAGCCGCATCGGCAGCGTGTCGCACAGCATGGCCATGGCGCGGTCCAGGCCATCGGTGCGGCCGAGCAGCTTGGCCACGGTGTCCGTCACCGTCTCGATATCCGTGGAATGGAAATCGGCGAAGACGGGCAGGTCCTGCACCATGCGCGACATCATGGCGAGTTCCGGGTCCGACATCGGTCCATCGGCCACCGACATCAGCACCATGGCGCAAACCAAGGCTTCCTGCGCGGTGAAGCTGGAAACCTGCAGATCAGGGGCGGCGGCGCGGCTGGGCATGGTGGGTCTCCGGTCTTTGCCCGTTGGTCGCCCCGCAAGCGCGGCGGGTCAAGCGGCAAGCACTACACATCCCATCCAATGGCGCGGCGCAGGAAGGCCGCACCGAGGGAGGCGAAGGCCGCAACCTCCGCATTGTCCTTGCCATAGCCATGGCCGCCGGCCTCGGGCTCCAGAAGCGAGGCATCGTAGCCCAGCGCCTGCAGCTTCGCCGCCATCTTGCGGGCATGGCCGGGATGCACGCGGTCGTCGCGCCGGGTGGTGGCCAGCAGGATGGGCGGGTAGGGGCGGCCGGGCTCTGCAGCGTGATAGGCGGAGAAGTGGCGGATGAAGGCCCAGTCGTCGGCTTTGTCGGGATCGCCGTATTCCGCCATCCAGGACGCCCCGGCCAGCAGCTTCGTGTAGCGCCGCATGTCGATCAGCGGGATGGTGCAGAACAGGGCGCCGAAACGCTCCGGGTAGCGGGTCAGCATATTGGCGATCAGCAGCCCGCCATTCGACCCGCCCTCCGCCGCGATGCGGCCCGGCACCGTCACGCCGCGCGCCACCAGATCCGCGGCGATGGCGGCGAAGTCGTCGTGGCTTTTCACCTTGTTGGCGAGCCGCCCGGCTTCGTGCCAGGCCGTGCCGAATTCACCGCCGCCGCGGATCTGGCCGAGCACGGCGGTGCCGCCCTTTTGCAGCCAGAGCAGGCCGGAGGTCGCGGCGTAATAGGGCAGGCGCGAGATCTGGAAACCGCCATAGGCGGAAAGATGCACCGGCGCGCGGCCGGTTTCGTCCTTCGGGCCGACCTGGACATAGGGGATGCGTACGCCATCCGAGGACACCGCCTCATGCCGCGTCACCGTGAGCCCGGTGGCATCGAAGCTGGCGGAGGAGGATTTCAGCAGCGCGGGGGTGGTGGGGGTGGTGGCGGTCAGCTTGAGCTGCGGCGGTGTCACCGGGTCCTGCGCCATCACCAGCAGCGTGCCGTCCGATTCCTCCGCCTCCGTGTCCAGCGCCCAGAGGTCCACCACGCCGATGCGCGGCAGGCCGGGCACCTCCTGCCGCTGCCAGCCGGATGCGCTGGGGGTCAGCAGGGCGAAGTGGGGTTCGAGATTGTCCAGGATGTGCAGCACCAGCGTGCCGTCGCACCAGAAGAAGCCCTGCAAGGCGCGGCGCGGTTCCGGCGTGAACAGCACCTCCGGCACCGGCGCGCCGCCAAGCGCGGAGTCGAAGGACATGCCCAGCAGGGTGTCGGGCGGATAGGTGGTGCCGGCCACGGTCCAGGGCGTGCGCGGCTTGGCGGCGAGGAAGCCGCGCTGCCAGGCGTAGTGGGCATCCGTCGGCAGCGGGATTTCGCGCTGCGGGCCGCTGCGGTCGCCGAGATGGATGCGGGCGTCGTAGAAGCCGAGCTGTTCGTGGAAGACCACGACCTCCCGCCCGCCTTCCCGGTCCACCCCGGCGCCGGCGCCCATGCTGGTTTCCGGCACCTCGAAAATGGCGGGTGCCTGCATCGGGTCGGTGCCGCGCCGCCACAGCCGCACCGTGCTGGCGTAGCCGGAGGTGGTGGCGCCGAGCAGCGCGGAGGACAGCAGCAGCGTGTCCCGGTCCAGCCAGGCGGCGCTGGATTTCGCCTCCGCCAGATGAAAGCCATCGGCCGGGAAAGCGCGGGTGGGCAGGTCGAATTCGCGCAGCACCACCGCATCCCCGCCGCCGCGCGACAGGCGCAGCAGGGCGCGGTCGTGGCTGCCGAACAAAGTGGTGGCGCCCTTCCAGATCCAGTCGGCGCCCTCCGCCGTGGCCAGCGCGTCGAGGTCGAGCAGCACGTCCCAATCTGGCGTGTCCGACCGGAAGCTCTCCATGCGGGTTCGGCGCCACAAGCCGCGCGGGTTCGCCGCGTCGGTCCAGTAATTATATAGGAATGGCCCGCGGCGGGTGACGTGCGGCAGGCGACCGGGGCGGTCGAGCGCCGCCGTCAGCGCCTCCCGGTCCGCCGTCACGCGGTCATCGGCGAAGCGGGCGCGGGTGCGGGCGGTCTGCTCGGCCACCCAGGCCAGGGCGCGTTCGCCCTCCACCTCCTCCAGCCACAGATACGGGTCGTCATCCGGCGCGTCGAGGGTCGGTCGCAGATCCATCGGTCTCAGCTCTCCGCCAGGAATTCGCGGGTTTCCGCCACGGCATCGCGCAACCCGAGCCGCTTCACCACCACCCCTGGCGGCAGCCCGGCCAACAACCGGGACGGGCAGGATTTGTCCAGCAGGATGAAAACGCCCTTGTCATCGCCGCGCCGGATCAGCCGGCCGAAGGCCTGGCGCAGCCGGTGGCGGGCGATGGCGTCGTCATAGGATTTCGGCTGGCCTTCCGAGAGATGGGTGCGGCGTTCCCGGTGCAGGATCGAAGGGCGCGGCCAGGGCACCCGGTCGAAGACCAGCAGGCGCAGCGACCTTCCGGGCACATCCACGCCATCCCGCATCGCATCCGTGCCGAGCAGGCAGGCATGTTCCTCGGCGCGGAAGACATCGACCAGGGTCGCATTGTCCATCGCATCGACATGCTGGGCGTAGAGGGGAATGCCGCGCTCGGCCAAGGGCTGGGCGATGCGTGATTGCACGTCGCGCAGCCGCCGCACCGCGGTGAACAGGCCGAGCGCGCCGCCGCCGGATGCCGTGAACAGCGCGCGATAGGCGGAAGCGACCTGCGCCGGATCGCCCTTGCTGACATCCTCCACCACCAGGGCGCGGGTGCGGGTGGCGTAGTCGAAGGGGGATGCGACGGCGGCGCGGATCGCGGGATTGGGCAGATGCGCCGCGCCGGTGCGGGCCTCCGCCGCGCGCCAGGCGGATTCCCGGTCCTCCTCGCCTTCCGTGGCGCCGGCATGGTCGCGGAGCGTGGCGGAGGTGATGAGCACGCCATGCGCGGGCGCGGCGACGGCCATGGCGAAGGGCTGGGTCGGGTCGAGGTGGTGGCGGTGCATGCCGCAATCGACCTCGCGGCCCTCGCGGCGATCCAGCGCGAACCAGTCGACGTATTCGGGGCGCGTGCCGGGCGGCTTTGGCGGGCTGGAGAGGGTGCCGAGCATGGCGCACCAGGCGGTCAGCGGCATCAGGGCGCGGCGTTCCAAGCCGCGGCAGGCGGCCTCGATGCGGATGCGGTCGCCGACCTCCAGCTCCTCCGCCTCATCTTCCAGCCGTGCGGCCAGGCGGTCATGCAGCGCCTGGAGGGGGTTCTTCAGGCGGGTCAGGCTCTCGGCCAGCGCGGCGCCGGCCTCGGACACGGGCTCCGGCAGCGGGTGCAGGTCGCATTCCACGCCGTAGCCGGCTTCCTCATCCTTCGCGCGGGCCAGCACCTGGCGGCGGACGGATTGGAGGAACCCCTCCGCCGTACCGCGCGGTTCATCGAGATCGGCCAGCCGCGTGGGCCAGCCCGGGGCGGGCAGGGCGCGCGCGGCCTGGAGGGCCTCCTCCAGCGGCAGCAGCAGGTCCGGGCGGTCGCCGATCAGCTCCTCCAGCCGCCGGGACAGGCCGCGGGCGCGGGACCTTCCGCCCTCGGCACCCAGCAGCCAGCGGCGCAGTTCGGCCGCTTCACCGCCCGTCAGGTCGGCGGAAAAGGCGGCATCGGCCGCGTCGAACAGGTGGTGCCCCTCATCGAAGATCAGGCGCTGCGGCTTGCCATCCTCGCCGCCGCCCAGCGCCGCCTGCACCATCACCAGCGCATGGTTGGCGATGACCAGGGTGGCGCCGCGGGCGCGGCGGATGGAGTGTTCGACGAAGCATTGCTTGTAGTGGCCGCAGGCGGAGTGGATGCACTCACCGCGCCGGTCGGCCAGCGGCCAGACATGGTGCGGGCCGAACAGCTCGGTCAGCCAGCCGGGAAAGTCGCCGCCCTGCAGATCGCCATCCCGCGTCGCCAGCGCCCAGCGGGAGACCAGCGCCAGCGGCAGCAGCACCCCGGCCATGGAGGCGGCGCCGACCGCCTCCTCCATGTTCAGCAGGCAAAGGTAGTTCTCCCGCCCCTTGCGGACGACGATGCGGCGGCGGCGCTCGGCGGGCTCGGGGTAGAGGCGCGCGGCTTCCTGGTCGATCTGGCGTTGCAGGTTGCGGGTGAAGGTGGAGATCCAGACCGGCGCGCCATTGCGTTCCGCCCAGAGGCTGGCAGGCGCCACGTAGCCCAGGGTCTTGCCGGTGCCGGTGCCCGCTTCCGCCAGCACCAGGTTCGGCGCGCCGCGCACCTCCCGCGCCTGGAAGGCGCCGGCGGCGGCGGAGGCATAGTCGGCCTGCTGTGGGCGCTGCTCCGCGCCCTCGCCGAGAATCTCGGCCAGGCGGCGGCGGGCATCGGTGGCGGAGACGGGGTGGTGCGCCGGGGGCGGGGGCGGGGCCACCTCCTCCCATTCCGGCAGGCGGCGCCATACCTTCAGCGGATCGAGCGAGGGGCGGGCCTGCTGGCCGAGGGCAGCGAGCACCGAATCGGCCCAGGGCCAATGCGTCTCCGCGCCCAGCTTGGCGGCCAGCGCGGCGGCGTCGCGGTTCAGCGGCGCGTTGCGGCCGGCGGCGAGGTGGCGGAGCATCGCCGTGGCGAGTTCCGGCAACAGCGCGGCGAGGCCTTCCTCATCGGCCGGCGGGTCGCGGTCCAGCGCCAGGGCCAGGCCGCGCGGCGTGGGGGCGGCGGGGCGGGCGGGCTGGCAGAAGGCGAAAAGTTCCAGCAGGTCACAGGCCGGGAAGCTGCCGAGGCCCAGGCGGCGCGCCGTGGCCGGCGCATGCACCACCATGGGCGGCGGCATGTCCCGCAGCCGGCGGCCGATCTCGATGGCGGGGCCGGAAAACAGTTCGCCATCCGGGGTGAGGAGGGTGCCGCGCCCGAAACCGGCGATCAGCGCCGGGCTGTCCGGCAGCAGCAGGCGCGGCTGCCGGAGCTCGGCTGTGGGGCGAGGCATGGTCATGCCGCCAATGTGGCGGCATCACCCGAAAGAACAAAGAGCGAAACCATCATAATCACGCCCAAAAGGGCAGGTTTCCGCTCAGGCCGGTACGCGCAGCGCGGGGATACGCTCCGCGATCTGCACGGCGTTCAGTGCCGCGCCCTTCAGCAACTGGTCGCCGCAGAGGAAGAAATCGAGGCCGCAATCGCCGAAGACGGGGTTGGCGCGGATGCGGCCGGCCTCGACATCGTCCTGGCCGGTCGCCGTCAGCGGCATCGGGTAGAGCAGGGCGGCCGGGTCATCCAGCACCTTCACGCCGGCGGCCTGGCGGAGTGCGGCGCGGGCGGCCTCGGCGGTGACAGGCCGCTCGGTCTCGATCGTCACGCTTTCGCCGTGCACGCGCATGGTCGGGATGCGGACGGCGGTGCAGGAGATCAGAAGATCGGGCAGGCCCATGATCTTCCGGGATTCCCAGGCGACCTTCATCTCCTCCCGCGTATAGGCGTTCGGCTGGAAGCTATCGATGTGCGGGATGACGTTGAAGGCGAGGGGATGGGCGAAGACCTCGTTCCGGGCCTTCTCGCCATCGACCAGCACGCGCCGCGTCTCCCGCTCCAGCTCCACCATGCCCTCCGCCCCGGCGCCGGAGGCGGCCTGGTAGGTGGAGACGATGACGCGCTTGATGCCGAAGGCGGCGTGCAGCGGGGCCAGCGCCACCACCAGGATGGCGGTGGTGCAGTTCGGGTTGGCGATCAGCCTGGCATCGCCGATGGCCGCCGCATTCACCTCCGGCACCACCAGCGGCACGCCCTCCTCCAGCCGGAAGGCGGAGGAATTATCCACCACGGTGACGCCGGCGGCGACCAGGCCGGGGGCGTGCTTCTTGGCAAAATCGCCGGAGACGGCGAGCAAGGCGAGGTCCAGGTCGCGCGCGGCCTCCTGGCTGAATTCCTCGATCACCGTATCGCCGAAGGGCGTGGGCATAATCGTGCCGGCACTGCGACCCGAGGCGAAGAGGCGGAGTTTCGTCACGGGGAAGCGACGCCGCCCGAGGACCTCCACCAATTCCCGCCCCACCGCTCCGGTGGCGCCGATCACACCCACACGCATCACACGCTGCTCCTGTTCCCAAAGGGGCAGATCGCATAGCGCAAAGCGCGGCCGCGGCCAATCACGCGATGGGCATGACCTGCTGCGTGTCCAGGTCATAGTAGGCGCCGACGATCTTCAGGCGCTCGGCCGTGGCAGCGGCGGCGAGCACCGGGCTTTCGGTCAGCAGGCGGGTGACGTTCAGCGCCACATTGGCGCGCACCGTGCCCTCCACCGGGTCGCCGCCGGCACGCAGCGCGGCCAGGGCGGCGGGCAGCATGGGCAGCAGCATGTCGCGCAGATGCGCGGGCAGGGCCAAGGGCTGCTGCGCCAGGGCCACGGCCGCGCCGGCGGCGCCGCAATGGGCGTGGCCGAGCACCATGATCAGCGGCACGCCCAGATTGCTCACGGCATATTCCAGGCTGCCGATGGCGCCGGTATCGGCCAGGTTGCCGGCGTTGCGGGCCACGAAGATGTCACCGAGCCCGGCCTGGAACAGCACCTCCGGCGCGGCGCGGCTGTCTGCGCAGCCGAGCACGGCGGCGAAGGGCGCCTGGCCGGTGGCGAGGATGGCGCGGCGTTCCAGATTGCTGGGGCCGGGCTGCGCCATCTGGGCCAGGAAGCGCTGGTTGCCCTGCATCAGCCGTTCCAGCGCCTGGTCCGGGGTCAGGCTGGTGGGTGGCATGGCGCTGGTCGCGCGTGCCGGCCGCACAAGGGCGGCGCCGGCCGCCAGCCCGGCCAGGGCGGCGACGAAGCTTCGGCGGCCGCGCCCGGCGGAAGGGGTGGCGCGGTGGGCGAAGGGGGCGCAGCAGGCGCAGGGCGGCATGGCAGGTTCCTTCGGCGGCCGGACGAAGCCAGTTCGTAGTGTCAACAATCGGCAGGAAGCTAGACCATGTTCAACCTAAGCGGAAATAGCTTCGGGAGTCTGAATTTTGGGCGGCGTTGAGACGGCCTCGCCTGGACCGCACGCGGCACCTATAAGGCGGCACAGACCTGCATGAGGTGCCGATCCGCCATGTCCGCCGAATACGCCGCCGCCAAGGCCTGGCCCTTCGAGGAAGCGCGCAAGGTCGAGGCGCGGGTCAAAGCCGCGGGCAAGGGCCAGGCGCTGTTCGAGACCGGCTACGGCCCTTCCGGCCTGCCGCATATCGGCACCTTCGGAGAGGTCGCGCGCACCACCTGGGTGCGCCGCGCCTTCGAGAAGCTGACCGGGCTGGACACCAGGCTCATCGCCTTCAGCGACGACATGGACGGGCTGCGCAAGGCGCCCGACAATGTGCCGAACCGGGAGATGCTGCTGCAGCACCTCGGCCGGCCGGTCACCGCCATCCCGGACCCCTTCGGCACGCATGAGAGCTTCGGGCACCACAACAACGCCCGGCTGCGCGCCTTCCTGGACCGCTTTGGCTTCGAATACGAATTCGCCTCATCCTCTGACTACTACCGGTCGGGGCGGTTCGATGCGGCCTTGCTGCGCATGGCGGAACGGCATGAGGAGGTGCGGGCAGTGATCCTGCCGACGCTCGGCCCGGAACGCCGCGCCACCTATTCGCCCTTCCTGCCGCTGCACCCGAAGACCGGGGTGGTGATGCAGGTGCCGATGGAGGAAGTGCGGCCGGACCAGGATCTGCTGGTGTGGGTGGACCCGGAGACCGGCGAACGCCACGGCACGCGCATCACCGGCGGCCATTGCAAGGCGCAATGGAAGGCGGATTGGGCGCTGCGCTGGTACGCGCTGGGCGTGGATTACGAGATGTCGGGCAAGGATCTGATCGACAGCGTCAAGCTCTCCGGCGCCATCTGCAAGGTGCTCGGCGGGGCGCCGCCGATCGGCTTCACCTATGAGCTGTTCCTGGATGAGGCCGGCGGCAAGATCAGCAAGTCGAAGGGCAATGGCCTGACCATCGACGAGTGGCTGCACTACGCCCCGCCCGAGAGCCTCGCCCAGTTCATGTACAACCAGCCCGGCCGTGCCAAGCGGCTGCATTTCGACGTGATCCCGCGCGCCGTCGATGAATACGTCCAGAACCTGGACCGGCTGCGCGCGGCGCCGGGGCCGGATAATCCGGCCTGGCACATCCAGGGCGGGCCGACGAATGATCCCGGCACGCCGGTGTCCTTCACCATGCTGATGAACCTGGCCAGCGTGATCAACGCCGATGCGCCGGAGATGCTGTGGGGGTTCCTGCGCCGCTATGCCCCGGAGGCGAGCGGGGAAACCCACCCGCTGCTGGCCCGGCTGGTGGAACATGCGGTGTCCTACTACCGGGACCGCGTCGCGCCCAACAAGCAGCACCGTCCGGCGACGGAGGCCGAGCGCCCGGCCTTCGAGGCGCTGGTCGCCGCCCTGCGCGCCCGGCAGCCGGAACTGGACCTGCTGGCGCCCGATGAACAGGCCCGCGCGATCCAGGATGTGGTCTATGATGCGGGCCGTCGGGAGCCTTTCATCGAGATGACCAAGGATGGCCGCCCGGGCGTGTCCCGCGCCTGGTTCAACGCCCTGTATCAGGTGCTGCTCGGCCAGCCGGAAGGGCCGCGCTTCGGCGGCTTCGTCGCGCTGTACGGCATTGCCGGCACCATCGGGCTGATCGAGACGGCGCTGGCCCGCCCAGCCGCCACCCTCGCCACCGCCGGCGACGCCGCCACGTGAAGAAGCTCGGCGGGCTGCTTCGCCGCCATGGCGTGGCGGCCTTTGGCGTGCTGCTGCTGATTGCCGCCATCTGGGTGGTGCAGAAGGAATTCCGCAACCTCTCGGTAGCGGAAATCCGCGCCTCTCTGGCCGCGATCTCGCCCGCCACGCTGTGGATTGCCGCCGGCTGGACGGTGCTCGCCTATGCGGTGCTGACCATCTACGACCGGCTCGGCAGCGTCTATGCCGGCTATCCGGTGAGCTATGCGCGCACCTCCCTGGCGTCCTTCTGCGCCTATACGCTGGCGCATAACCTGGGCTTTGCCGCGGTCTCCGGTGCCGCGGTGCGCTACCGCTTTTATGCCGCCTGGGGGCTGCCACCGCTGGCGATCGCCAAGGTGGTGGCCTTCACCAGCCTGACCTTCGGCCTCGGCGGCTTCGCGCTTGGCGGGCTGGTGCTGCTGGTGGAGCCGGAGGTGGTGCCGGGCCTCGGTGACCATGTGCCGCACTGGGCCATGCGGATCGTGGGCCTGGCGATGTGGGCGCTGGTGATCGCCTATGTCACGCTGTCGCGCATCCGCAGCCATGTGACGATCTTCAAGCACAAGATCGACCTGCCCGGCTTCCGCATGGCGGTGGCGCAGACCGCGCTGGCCAGTGTCGATGTCGCGGTGACGGCGATGATCTTCTACGCGCTGCTGCCGCCGGCGGAGGGGCTGACCTTCCTGCGGTTCCTCGGCATCTATGTCGCGGCCTATACCGCCGGCATCGCCGCCAGCCTGCCGGGCGGCATCGGCGTGTTCGACGGCGCCATCCTGATCGGGCTCGCGCCCTGGCTGTCCCCCGCGCAGGTGGTGGGCGCGCTGCTGCTGTTCCGCCTGTACTACTACATCGTGCCGCTGTTCCTGGCCGGCATCCTGTTCGCCGGCTTCGAGATCGCGCAGCGCCGCCACGCGCTGAAGCGCTTCGCCGTGGAACAGGGCGTGACGGATACGCTGGAGGTACCGGCGATTGCCGGGCTGGTCGGCCTCGGCGGCGCGCTGCTGATCTTCGTCGGCGCGCTGCCGGCGCGGGACACGGCGGTGGCGGCCTGGGCGGGGTATGAGGCGGCGGTGGCATCGCACTTCGCCGCCTCGCTGATCGGGTCGCTGCTGCTGGTGATGGGCTATGGGCTGCTGCGGCGGCTGACCCTGGCCTGGGGCACCGGCATTTTCCTGCTGCTGACCGGCGCGCTGATCTGCTGGCTGCGCGAGGATGGCTGGTGGCTGTGGGGCGCCTTCCTGCTGGTGGCCGGCCTGCTGGCGGCGATGCGCAGTGCCTTCTACCGCACCGCGCGGCTGATGAAGGAACCGCTGGCCGGCTCCACGCTGCTGCCGCTGGTGGTGGTGGGACTTTGCGCGCTGATGCTGGCGCTGGTCAGCTATGGCGGCAAGGTGGCGGGCGATAGCTGGTGGGGTGTCGTTGCCTCCCCCTTGTCGCCGGACAGCCTGCGCTTCTCGGTCGGCCTCGCGGCGGTGCTGCTGCTGGTGGCGGCGGTGCGCCTGCTGCGCCCGGCCCGCATCAACCCGGAACCCTGGGGGCCGGAGGTGCGGGCACGGCTGAAGGCGCTGGGGGCCGAGGCGCCGGAGATCGCCGATGGCGCGGTCTTCGGCGAGTCCGGCCGCGCCGGCTTCGCCTTCGTCAAGCGCGACGGCATCTGGATGGCGCTGGGCGATCCGGCCGGGGAGGAGGGGGACCGCGTTTCCGCCATCTGGCGCTTCCGCGATATGTGCGAACGGGCCGGCGTGGCCGCCGCCTTCTGGCGCGTCGGGCCGGGGCTGCTGCGGGTCTATGGCGATATCGGGCTGACCGCCCTGCCGATCGGCGCGCCGAAGCCGGGCGATGGCCTGCGCTACCTGGCCTGCCGCGCGGAGACGGATCTGGAGACGCTGGCGCCGCTGCTGCCTTCGCGCTGAGCCTTGGTGGCGGTTCGGGAACGCCCGCGGGTCCTCCGCCGCCGGCGTCTCAAGCGGCCACTTACTGCGTCGCCCAGATGATACGGTGCATCCAGGCCAGCTCCGCCAGATCGAAGCTGTAGTTCGGATGCGCCGGGTTCAGGCTGGCGAGTTCCACCCGCCGCGCAGACTGGCGCAGCAATTCCTTGGCCATCACCTCCCCCTGCCTGGTGCGGACCACCACGCGGTCGCCGCGGCGGACCGGCGCGCCGGGGGAGACGATGACCACGTCGCCGTCGCGGAACACCGGCTCCATGCTCTCGCCGCTGATCTCCAGGGCGTAGGCGTTGGGGTCCGGCACGTCGGGCACCGAGATCTCGTCCCAGCCGCCGCCCACCGGGTAGCCGCCATCGTCGAAGAAGCCATCACCACCCGCCTGCGCCAGGCCGATCAGCGGGATGCGCCGGGCGATGGCGGCGCGGCCGCTGCGCGACAGGGCCGGGGCGCCGGTGACGAGGGAGGCGAAGGCCTCGAACCCCGTGCCGGTGGCGGACAGCACCTTGGCGACGCTTTCGGTGGAGGGCCAGCGCGCGCGGCCATCCACCCCGGTCCGTTTGGAGGGGTTGAAGGCTGTGGCATCCAGCCCCGCCCGGCGCGCGAGGCCGGAGGCGGAGAGGCCGTGTTCGGCGGCAAGCGCATCGATCGCCCGCCAGATATCCTCATGCCGCATCGCCAAGGCAATCCTCGAATCGGAAGGCGGCGGGCATAGCGCCGCGTCCTGGGTGGCACATCCTAGGTTTCGAGTCGCGATGCAATAGGAACGATATCCTTGCAACCTCGGGTGGAACAGGTTAAGCGGTCTTTGTTCCTGTTTTGTTCAGGCACAGACCCGCAGAGGACCCCCCGCTCCATGTCCATCGCCCCCTGCCGCGCCCCCGTCCTTGCCAGCATGGACCGCGCGCAACCCTTCGCTTCCGCCGAGGATGCCTGGTTCTGGACCATGGCCGCGCTGACCGCCCGGCGCGACGGCGCGCGTATCGGCGCCGGCCGTGGCCTGGTGGTGCGGCCCTGTGAGCCGGATGATGTGGTGAAATGCCTCGACCGGCTGTACCGCCAGCGCCGCATCGATCTCGCCCATGCCCGCATCATGCGTATCTGGGGAGAAAGGCATGAATCCCCAAGCCCGCGCATCCCGCAGGAAGCCGGCGATCTGCGGCTGTGGCGGGAGGCGATGGACCGGCTTGATTTCCCATTGCGGGCCAAGGGCATCGTCAGCGGCCCGCCGCGCGGGATGCAGGAGGCCGAGGTGGTGCCGTTCCGGGCGCGCGTGGCATGACCGGGACCGCCGAGTCCCTCTCCACCCGCCGCCTGGCGCATCGCCGGGCGGCGGAGGAGGCTGGCCAGAAGGTCTGGATCGCCTTCGGCGGCGTGGCCGACCAGCCCTGGCTGCACCCGCTGCGCCCCGGCTTCCGGCATTGCTTCGCCGCGCTGGGCGATGAGGCCGGCTGGACGGTGCTGGAGCCGCTTTCGGGGCGCTTGCTGGTGGCGCGCCTGCCGGTGGAGGGCAGCTTCGACCTGCCGGGCTTCTACCGCCGCGCCGGCCTGCGGGTGCTCGGCCCCTTCACGCCTGGCGCGCCGCGGCCGCAGCGCCTGCCGAGCCTCGCCCCCTTCACCTGCGTGGCGTTGTGCCAGGCGCTGCTCGGCCATGATGGGCCGAGGGCCTGGACGCCGTTCCAGTTGTTCCGGGCGCTCGGCGGCGTGGAGAAGGAAAATATTCAGGATAAATAGGAATAAATATTGACAGGCTGGAAAACCCGGCCTATCAAACCCCTGCCACGGGGCGATTTGCGTCCCACGGCACCCTCCTCTCCCGGTCCCCCAAACTCAGACCCGTCCGGCCTCGCCGGGCGGGTCTTTTTTTGCCCGGGCCGCGGGAGCCAACCCGATCCGAAGGAAGCGCGCATGGGTGGCCTGTTCCAGGCGCCGAAGCCGGTCGTGACCGCGACGGACACCAACAATGCGGTCCAGGCCGCCACTGAGAAAGCCGTCGCTACCGAGGCCTCGGCCGAGGATGCCGCGCGCCAGGCCCGCCAGCGGGCGCTGGGCCGCGCCCGCCGCGGCCTGGCCGGCACCATCGCCACCTCCGCCCGCGGCGTGCTGGCCCCCGCGCCCAGCAATGCCGTGCGCAAAAGCCTGCTGGGCGAGTGAGCGACATGATGACACCCGAACAGATCCTCGCCCGCCACGCCCGCGCCGCCGCACGGCGCCGGCCGCTGGAGGGGCGGTGGCAGGATTGCTACGACCACGCCCTGCCGTCCGCCAACGCCGCGCCGCTGTTCGATGCGACGGCAGCCGATGCGGCGGAACAGCTCGCGGCGTCCCTGCTGGCGGAATTGGCGCCGCCCTGGTCGCGCTGGTTCGGCCTGGCTCCGGCCCGTCGCATGGCGGAAGGCCCGGCGGCGCAGGAAGCGGCGCGGCTGCTGGAGGATACGGCGGAGACGCTGCAGGGCCATCTCGACCGTTCCAATTTCGGGCTGGAACTGCACCAGGCGTTTCTCGAACTGGTGGTCACCGGCACCGCCGTGCTGCTGGTGGAGGAAGCGCCGCCCGGCGAGACCTCCGCGCTGCGCTTCACCGCCGTGCCGTTGCGGGAGGCGGTGCTGGAGGAAGGCGCCTCCGGCCGGCTGGACACGGTGTTCCGCGCCAGCCGCCTGACCGCGGCCGAAATCCGCGCCCGCTGGCCGGCGGCGCTGGTCGCGCTGCCGAAGCAGGATGTCCACGCCGAGCCGCCGCTGCTGCGCGTGGTGGAAGCCGTGTGGCCCGATGCCCGCGCCGGCCACCGCTTCGCCGTGGTGCTGGATGGCGGGGAGGGGTCGCCGGAATTGCTTGCCGAGGGGCGCTTTTCGGAAAACCCCTTCATCGCGTTCCGCTGGCTGAAGGTGCCGGGCGAGACCTATGGCCGCGGCCCCGTGGCCAAGGCGCTGCCGGATATCCGCACCGCCAACAAGGTGGTGGAGCTGATCCTGAAGAACGCCTCCATCGCCGCCACCGGCATCTGGCAGGCGGAGGATGACGGCGTGCTGAACCCGGCCACCGTGCGGCTGGTGCCGGGCGCCATCATCCCGAAGGCGCAGGGCTCCGCTGGCCTCACGCCGCTGGCGGCGCCGGGCAATTTCGATGTCTCGCAGCTCATCCTGCAGGATCTGCGGGCGCGCATCCGCGGCGCGCTGCTGGCCGACCGGATCGCAGCTTCCGACAAGGCCGGCATGACGGCGACGGAGGTGACGGAACGCAGCGCCATCTCGGTCCGCCTGCTCGGCGCGATCTATGGCCGCCTGCAGGCGGAACTGCTGTCGCCGCTGGTGGCGCGCTGCCTTTCCGTGCTGCGCCGGCGCGGCGAAGTGCCGGCGCTGCGGGCCGATGGGCAGGAGGCGCGGCTGGTCTACGCCTCGCCGCTCGCCCGTGTGCAGGCGCGGGCCGATGCCTCCGACACGCTGCTGTTCCTGCAAGCGGCGGCAGGCTTGGGCGCGGAGGCGGCGGCGGTGCTGGACGCGCCGGCCGCCGCCCGCTGGCTGGCCCGCACCCTCGGCGCGCCGGCGGAAATCATCCGGCCGGTGACGGCACCCATCCCCCAGAACCAGGAGTGAGCCTCGGCATGTCCGACAACCTTCTCGACGCCGCGACGGAAAACCCCCGCAACAGCGCGACCCGCCCGCCGGAGGTGCCGGAGAAATTCTGGGACGAGGCGAAGGGCGCGCTGCGCGTGGATGCGCTGCTGAAATCCTACATCGAGCTGGAGCGCCGCCTGTCCCAGCGCTTCGCCCCGCCGGGCGATGACGCGCCGGAGGAGGACCGCATGCGCTGGCGCCGTGCGCTGGGCATTCCGGACAGCGCGGATGAATACCAGGTGACGCCGCCAAATGAGCTGCTGACTCCGGATTCCACGGTGAATCAGCGCCTGCACGAGGCCGGCTTCAATCCGCGCCAGGTGCAGCTGGTCTATGACCTGGCGGCCGAACGCCTGCTGCCGCTGATCGCGGAAGCCGCCGCCGAGTTCGAGGCTGGCCGGCAGGTGGAGAAGCTGCGCGCGCATTTCGGTGGCGAGGACCGCTTCCGCCGCATCGCCACGCAGATCAATGCCTGGGGCCGCGCGCATCTGCCGGAGGCGGTGTTTACCGCGCTGTCCTCACCGCCGATGGCGTGGTGGCGTTGCACCGGATGATGGAGGGCAAGGAGCCTTCCCTGTCCCGCGACGCGCAGGCCGAGGCCGGGCCGGATGAGGCAGAGCTGCGCAAGATGATGCGCGACCCACGCTACTGGCGCACGCGGGAGCCGGATTTCGTCAAGCGCGTGACGGACGGCTTCCGGCGCCTGGTCGGCGAGTAGCGTCCCCCCTTTCCCGCAGGCAACCCGCCGCTGGCGGGCTGCGGGCTTCAGCCGTGCCACCGGCCCATCGCGGGGAACCGGCGCGCGCGGCCGCTTCGCAAAACCTCCTCTCCTGACAGGGAAATCGCATGTCCGCTTCCACCCAGATCGACGCCGTCTTCACCCGCCAGTTCCAGGCCGAGGTGCATGAGGCCTATCAGCGCCAGGGCAGCAAGCTGCGCTCCACCGTGCGCTCCAAGACCGGCGTGACCGGCACCAGCACCTTCTTCCCGAAGGTCGGCAAGGGCATTGCCGCGGCGAAGACGCGCCATGGCTCCGTGCCGGTGATGAACCTGGAACACGCGCAGGTCGAATGCGTGCTGCAGGACTACTACGCCGGCGATTGGATCGACCGGCTGGACGAGCTGAAGACCAATGTGGATGAACGCACCGTCGTGGCCAATGCCGGCGCCTATGCGCTGGGCCGCAAGACGGATGAGCTGATCATCGCGGCGCTCGATGCCTCGACGCGCGAAGCCATCGGCACGGCGGCCGGCACCACGGATGCCGATGGCCTGACCAAGGCGAAGGTGCTGCTGGCCTTCGAGATGATGGGCGCGGCCGAGGTGCCGGATGATGGCGGCCGCTACGCCGTGGTCGGTTGGAAGCAGTGGTCGCAGCTGCTGGAGATCCAGGAATTCGCCTCCTCCGAATACATCGGCGAGGATGCGCTGCCGTGGAAGGGCAGCCAGGCGAAGCGCTGGCTGGGTGCGATGTGGATGCCGCATTCCGGCCTCACGCTCTCGGGCGGGCTGCGGCATTGCTACTTCTACCACCGCACCGCCATCGGCCACGCCGCGGCGGCGGAGGTCGAGACCGACATCACCTGGCATGGCGACCGCGCGGCGCATTTCGTCTCGAACATGATGAGCCAGGGCGCGGCGCTGGTGGACGACTTTGGTGTCGTACGGATGCGCGCGGCGGAATAGCCCGGCCAACCCTCTCCCCCACCCGGGGGAGAGGGACCCGCCACACTTAACATCCCGGATCGGACCAGACACATGGCATTGACCGCTGTCGCGCTCTGCTCGCGCGCCCTGCTGCGCCTCGGCGCGCAGCCCGTCGCCTCGCTCGATGAGGGCACCGCGGAAGCGGAGGTGGCGGCGAATCTCTATGCGCCGACGCGCGATGCGTTGCTGTCCGCGCATCCCTGGTCCTTCGCCACCGGCCAGACCAGCCTGCCGCGGCTTTCCGCCGCGCCGCCGGCCGATATGGCGCATGCCTTCCAGCTTCCCACCGGCTTCCTGCGGGCGCTGTCCGCCGGTAGCGGCGCGCGCGGCGGCGGCATGCCGTACCGGCTGCATGAGGACAAGCTGCAGGCCGATTCCATCAGCGTGACGCTGACCTACATCTTCCGCCCCGACGAAAGCGCCTTCCCGCCCTTTTTCGCCCAGGCGCTGGTGGCCCGTCTGGCGGCGGAGTTCTGCCTGCCGCTGACCGAAAGCGCCTCCCGCGCCGAGATGCTGTTCCGCCTGGCGGAGAACGAGATGCGCAGCGCCAGGCTGATCGACAGTCAGCAGGACACGCCGCGCGCGATCGAGCATTTCCCGCTGATCGATGTGAGGGGCTGAGCGCATGACGATCGCCACGCGCCGCATCAAATCCTCCTTCACCGCTGGCGAGCTTGCGCCCGAATTGTATGGCCGCGCGGATCTGCGCGCCTTCGAGAATGGCGCGCGGCGCTTGCGGAATGTCGTGATCCAACCGACGGGCGGCGTCGCCCGCCGGCCCGGCTTGGTGCATGTCGCGACCCTGCCGGGCGAGGCCCGACTGGTGCCCTTCGAGTTCAACACGGAGCAGACCTACCTGCTGGTGCTGACCCAGGGCCGCCTGCAGGTGTTCCTCGGTGATGCGGAGGTTGCCAGCCTGCCGGCGCCCTGGTCCACCGCCATGCTGCCGCAGCTTGCCTTCACCCAAAGCGCCGATACGCTGCTGCTGTTCCATCCGGAGATGCCGCCGCAACGCCTGACGCGCAGCAGCCACATCGCCTGGAGCATCACGCCCTTCGCCTTCGGGCGGGAGGTCTTCCACAACTTCACCCGCGACGTGACGATGGCGGCATCCGCCACCACGGGCACCGTGGCGCTGGTCAGCTCCGCGCCGGTGTTCGGCGTGGGCCACATTTCCCGCCGCTTTCGCCTGAAGGGGCAGCGCGTGGTGATCGCCTCCGTCGAGGGGCCGCAGAACGCGACCGCCGTGGTGGAGGATCCGCTGGAGGATACGCTGCCGACCGAGGATTGGCAGGAGGCCGCCTTCAGCCCGGTGCGCGGCTGGCCGGTCTGTGCCTGCTTCCACCAGAACCGCCTGGTGTTGGGCGGGTCGCGCGATGCGCCGAACCGCCTTTGGCTGTCGCGCACCGGTGATCTTGGCGACTTCGACGCCGGAACCGGCCTGGATGACGAGGCGATCGACTTCGCGCTGGTCTCCGACCAGGTGAATGCGATTCGCGCCGTGTTCTCGGGGCGGCATCTGCAGGTCTTCACCTCGGGCGCCGAGTGGATGGTGACCGGTGATCCGCTGACGCCGTCTTCCATCCAGTTGAATCGCCAGACGCGCATCGGCACCGCGGTGGATCGCCAGGTGCCGCCGGTGGATGTGGATGGCGCGACCTTGTTCGTCGCGCGGTCCGGCCGCGGCGTGCATGAATTCGCCTACACGGACGTGGCGGATGCCTATCAGGCGAATGACCTGGCGCTGGTCGCGCGGCATCTCGTGCGTGACCCGGTCTCGATGGCCTATGACCAGACGGCGCGGCTGCTGCATGTGGTGATGGCGGATGGCTCGATCGCGACGCTGACGCTGTATCGGGCCGAGCAGGTCATTGCCTGGACGCGGCTGGAGACCGAAGGGGCGTTTCGTGCGGTGGCCGAGACCGAGGGGCGCGTCTTCGCACTGGTGGAACGCTTCGGCAGTTTCCGGCTGGAACGCTTCGACACGACGATGGGCCTCGATGCCGCACTCGCCGGCAGCAGCTTCGCTTCGCAGGATCGCTGGACCGGCCTGGGGCATCTGGAGATGCGCGAGGTCGGCGTGCTGGCCGATGGCGCGCCGCGCGCGGCGGAACGGGTGCAGGACGGCGCCATCACGCTGGACCCACCTGCGGCCACCGTGCAGGCGGGCCTGCCCTTCCGGCATGTGATCGAGCCGCTGCCACCCGCACTCGGCAATGCCACGGCCGCGGCCGCCGCGCCGCTGCGCCTGGTCTCCGCCACCTTCCGGGTGCTGGCGACGCCGGCGCTGGAGGTGGATCTCGGCCGCGGCGTGCAGCCGGTGCCGTTCCGCCGGCTGGATACGGCGCTGCTGGACGCACCGCCCGCGCCCTTCACCGGGGACATCGCGTTGCGCGCACTCGGCTGGCGGCGCGATGCGATGGCGCCGCTGTGGCGGATCGAGGGCGCGACGCCGCTGCCGCTGACACTGCTTTCCGTCACCACCGATATGAGGATCTCGAACTGATGGCGCAACTCGCACCCATCGCGACCGCCATCGGCGCGGGCGTTTCCATCTTCAACAGCGTGCAGCAGGGCCAGGCGCAATCCGCGAATGCGAAGGCGCAGGCCAGTGCGGCGCGGGAACAGGAACGCGTGCGCGCCGAGCAGGTCACGTTGCAGCAATCCTCCGACGCCCGGGCGCGGGAGGCGCGGCTGGCGGGCACGCTGGCCTCCACCCGCGCCAGGCTGGCCGCCGGCGGCATCTCGCCCGATGAAGGCTCCGCCGCCGCGCTGACCGCGGGGATGGAACGCGATGCCGCCGCGGCACAGGCCGACAGCGACCAGATCTTCGCGGCCCGGCTTTCGGCTGGGCGACGCAGCCTTCTGAACACGGACGGGTCGCTCACCAGCTTCCTGCGCGCCGGTACCACCTTCGGCAGCACGCTTCGCAACCTGCTCGATTGACGCACGCACCCCACAGCATCGGAGCCCATGATGGCCGAGCATATCCGCATCGGCGACGTCGCGCCGCGCGTCCAGTATCTGGGCGACGGCAGCCGCGTTGCGTTCACCTATCCCTTCCCGATCTTCCACCCCTCCGACATGGAGCTGCGGCTTGATGGCGTGCCGGTGGCCGGCGGCTTCACCGTCTCCGGCGCCGGCAACAGCGAGGGTGGCAGCGTCATTCTCGCCACGCCGCCCGCACCCGGCAGCACGGTCACGCTGCGCCGGCGCATCCGCGTGGAGCGCAGCACGGACTTCCAGGACAATGGCGTGCTCCGTGCCCGCACGCTGAACGATGAGCTGGACCGCATCGTCGCCACCATGCAGGAGCAGCGGGAGGAGATTACCGCCGCGATCCGCCAGGATCCGGCCGAGGTGGGCGGCAGCTTCACCCTGCCGCTGCGTACGGCGCGCGCCAACCGCATGCTGGGCTTCGACGGCACCGGCAACCTGGTGGTGCTGCCGCGCGATTCCGGCCTGATCAGCGCGCCGTTTCCGGGCGCGGTGCCCTATACGGTGGAAGACAAGCTGGCCGAGCAGCTCAGCGCGCGTGATTTCGGCGCCACCGGCGACGGCGTGACGGAAGATGGCCCGGCCCTGCAGGCGGCGATGAATGCGGCCGGTGCCTCCGGCAAGCGGCTGCTGATCGGGGAGGGCACCTACCGCACCACCCAGCCGCTGACTCTGCCGGGTGCGGCGGCCGGGCTGACCATGCGCGGCACCATCGTCTATGCCGGGCCGGCTGGCCCGGCGCTGACCATTGGCGATGGCGGCACCGCGCGCAATGCCAGCAAGTGGCACACCGGCCTTTCGGTGCTGCGCGCGACGATCGGTGCGTGGGAGGATGAGGGCGAGATCGGCATCCTGCTCCGCAACCACGATGCCTCCATCATCGAGGTGCGGCGCGTCGAGGGCTTCACCATCGGCGTCCGCACGCTGGGCGATGGCCGGGGGTTCGAGGATTCCACGCTGGAACTCGGCCGTATCGTCAACAACAAGATCGGGCTGGATGTCCATACGGCGACGGCGGCGGGCTGGAACACCTCCATCCGCTATCATGGCGGCCACTTCGCCGTGGGATCGACCGTGCATGTGGACAAGGATCGCTTCGGCATTCGCCTGTCGGCCGCGCCGGGCGCCTATGTCGCGCATAACAGGCACCTGTTCAACGGCCAGAATTTCGAACTGAACGCACTCGGCCGGCCGATCACCGGCATTCCCTTCCTGTGCGAGGTGAACAGCCGCGCCATCATCGCGCGTGGCCTGCGAATGGAAGGCTGCACCGGCTTCGTAGCCCGCCATACCGGCGCGGCGCAGGACCATGTCTATGAGGTGACCTGGGCGAGCCAGGGCTACATGGTGGAGATCGACCATGCGGCCTCCTCCACCCGCCTTGGCGGCGTGGTGGAGGCGCTGCACCAGGCCGCGCCGCATCGCGCGGCGACGCGGGAACTGGCGAGCGTGCCTTCGCTCCGTGCGGCGGCGATCCGCTGGAACGCGACGCAGACGGGCTTCGAGAAGCTGGCCTGCCTGTCCTCCAACGTCTCCGGCAGTCCGGCGGTGTTGCAGGACTTCGTATTTCCTGCACTGGAGTCCTTTTCGCTGACCAATCGCGGCGTGGTCCTGACCGGTGGGCGTGCGGTGGGGTTCGTGGTGGATGCGCGCGCCTGCCGCGATTTCGCGCTGAGCGTCGATGCCGATGCGCCACGGCTTTTCGTCATGTGCTTCGATGCCGCCAACGCCCTGCTGACCGACAGCCTCGGCCCGCTGGTGCGTGCCTCCGGCCAATCCATGGTGTGGAACCCGACAGCGCGATGGTTTCAGGGTGCGGCCGATATGACGGATGCCGGACTGTCCCGGCTTCAGGCGGTGCGGCTTTCGCCGCTGGTGGCCACGGCGGTGATCGGTGTGGCGCGCATCGGCACGGATTACGAGCTGCGCGCGCTGCGCCTGAACTGCGACCCGCGGCACGCGCCTGCGGTGCTGTACGGGCTGCCGGATCTGCCGATCGGCGTGCGGGACCTTGTGGCGGAACTGCCATGGGACCCGGCCTCCATTGCCGCCGGGGCCAGCGCGCAGATCAACGTGGCGGTCCCGGGCGCCAGGCCTGGGGATTTCGCGCAGGCGGCGTTCTCGCTCTCCACCTCCGGCGCGGTGTTCCTGGCACAGATCGGCGCGCAGGATGTGGTGACCGTCACCGCCTGGAACCGCACGGGCGCGGCGCTGGATCTGAATGCCGGCACGGTGCGCGTGCGCGTGGTGAAGGCATGAAGCGTCCCGCTCGGGGCAAGCCTACCGCCTCGCCACTGCCGCGGGAGACGTTGGCGGCGGCGATGCAGCGTGTCGCCGGTGACTACGCCGATTTCGTCGCCTCCTGGCCGCGGGGCGACGTGCCGCCGGACCCCAAGGCCTTCGCCGCGCATCAGGCCGCAGCCCGTGCGGCGCTGGCGCATATGGCAGAACTTGCCGCGATGACCTCGGGCGATACGACAAAGCCCGCGGATGCGCCGGATGAGGACCACGTGCTTGCGGCGATGCGGGCGCAGATGGCGAAGGAAGGCGATGCATGACCGAACGGCCTGCCGACCTGCTGGAATTCGCCTGGATCTGGAACCGCATCGCCGGCCTCGGCACACCAGCGGTGCATCGCCGCATGTTGCGCTGGCTGGCGGACCGGGGTGAGCAGGGTGATCTGCGGCTGCTGCTGATGGCCTTTCGCGGCTGCGGCAAATCCACGCTGGTTGGGCTGTATTGCGCTTGGCAGCTTTACCGCGCGCCGGAGACGCGCATCCTGGTGGTCGCCGCGGACCATGCCCTGGCCACGCGCATGGTGGCCACGGTGCGTCGTGTCCTCGGCCGGCATCCGCTATGTGGCGCGCTGCTGCCGGATCATGGCGAAGGGTCCTGGGCGTCGGACCGCTTCACCGTGGCGCGGGATGCGGTGCTGCGCGATGCCTCGATGCTGGCGGCGGGCATCGGCGGCAACATCACCGGGGCACGCGCCGACCTGATTGTCTGCGACGATGTGGAGGTCGCGGGCAATTGCGGCTCCGCCGGGCAGCGCGCCGAATTGCGCGAGCGCCTGACGGAGACGGAATTCGTGCTGGTGCCGGGCGGCCGCGTGCTGTTCGTCGGCACGCCGCATTGCGCCGAAAGCCTTTACGCGGAGGGGCCGGACGCCTTCCTGTCCGGCTACCGCCGCCTGGTGCTGCCGCTGCTGGATGAGAACGGCGCCAGCGCCTGGCCGGAACGCTTCACGGCGGCGGGCATCGCGGCACTCCGCCAGCGCGTCGGCCCGCTCGCCTTTCGCCGCCAGATGCTGCTGGAGGCGGTGGCGGAGGAAGCGGCGCGGCTCGATCCCGCGCTGATCCTGCGCTACGCGGAGGATACCGATTACCGCGAGGCACGGGGCCGCGGCGTGCTGACGCTGCTGGGCCGGCAGATGGTCTCCGGCGGCGGCTGGTGGGACCCGGCCTTCGGGCGGCCCGGCGTGGGGGATGCCAGCGTGCTGGCCTGCACCTACGCCGATGCCGAGGGGCGGCACTACCTGCACCGCCTGGCCTATCTGCTGCACGACCCGGATGGCGAGGATGACGCGGCAACCCAGCAATGCCGCGCGGTGGCGGAGATTGCGCGCGACCTGCTGCTGCCGGTGCTGCGCGTCGAGACCAACGGCATCGGCAAGTTCCTGCCCGGCCTGCTGAAGCGGGAGATGACCCGCATCGGCATCCATTGCAGCGTGCTGGAAGCCACCAGCCGCCGCGCCAAGGCGGAACGCATCCTGGCGGCGCTGGACCCGGTGCTCGCCGGCCGGCGCCTGCTGGCGCATGAGGATGTGTTCCGCACCCGCTTCGCGCGGGAGATGGCGGATTGGCGACCGGACCGGCCTGGCCAGCACGATGATGCGCTGGATGCGGTGGCCGGCTGCCTGCTGGCGGAACCGGTGCGGCTGCCCGGCGCGCCGGCGCTCAGGCCGGCGACGCTGCCCTGGCGCGGGGCCTAGCAAATTTTCAAGTCAGGCGAGGTCGCCTGACGACTCGGAACATGCGCCAGAACAACGGCTAGACCGGTTGCCTTGAGCCGATGCGAGCGGAGACCGGCCTGGCCCGCGGCGCGATCTCCGTCGCGTGGCGATCGAGGCCCGCCTCCGTCGCCTCGTACCGCCCATCTGGGCGCAGCCGGGCCAGGCCCATGCCGGCCAGGCGGTTCAGGCAGGGGCCGTCCTTCAGCCCATCCGGGCGGCCCGGCCAACCCACCAGGGTCAGCCGGTGCAGCGCGGACCGGCAACAGGTCTCGAGATAAGGCTGGTTCCACATCGTTCGCTGAGCGGTCGCTTCTTCCTGTCGGCCGCGCGCGGCCGGGGTTGGGCGCCGCATTCCTGAATCCGCGGCGCCCCCAGGGTGGCCCCCCAGCCGCCCCCCTTCAAGGAGTTTCCCCCATGATCCCTGAGATCCCGCCCCAGCTGATGGCCGCGCTGGCGGATGCGCCGCTGGCCGCGCTGATGCTCTGGATGGTGTATTTGCTGCGGCGTGAGTTGCAGGCTCGGCCCGAGCCAGCGGCCGCCCCCCCGGCTGCGCCCCCGGCCGCCCCCCCGGCCGCCCCGCTGCCCGGGCCTTCGCGTGATGAGCTGGTGGATTTCAAGCTGGAGGTGGCGCGCACCTATGTGCCGCTGTCGCTGATCCGCGACCTCGATTCGCGCCTGTCACTGCAATTGCTGCGGATCGAGGAAAAGCTGGATGAGGTGAGCCGCGCCGCCACCACCGCCACCGCCATCGCCGGCCACTCCATGGCGAACCGCAAGATGGGCTTCAGCCCGCGCGCCGAGACGGAGGCTGGCCAATGAGCGCCGCGCTGAACCACCCGCCTCGGCCGAGCGCCGCCGGCGTGCTGGAGCGGACCCTGTGGGGGGAGGCCGGGCACCGCCCGGTGCGCGGGATCGAGGGTGTGGCGGCGGTGGTGATGAACCGCCTGCGCCTGGCCCGTGCGCCCGGCGGGCCGCAGCATCTGGGTGGCGACGTCGCCGCCATCTGCCGCGCGCCCTTCCAGTTCGCCTGCTGGCACCCGCAGCATCCGCGCCGCGCCGCCATGCAGGCGGCAGGCGTGGTGGAGGACCCCGCCTTCGCCATCTGCCGCCGCATCGCCGCCCGCGCCCTGGCCGGCGCGCTGCCGGATGCGACCCGGGGCGCGACACACTACCACCCGGCGGATGCGCTGCCGCGCTGGGCGATCGGCCAGGTGCCGACGGCGGAGGCCGGCGGGCTTGTATTCTACCGGCTGCTCGGCTGAAACCAGCCGCGCAAGGGCAGGGGCGCCGCATGGAAGACCGCATCTACACCATGGTCCGGGAGGCCGATTGGCGCGCGGCGGAGGCGGCGGGCGCCTATGCCGGCAGCGCCGATGATGCGCGCGATGGCTTCCTGCATTTCTCCACCGCCGCCCAGCTGCGCGCCAGCGCGGCCAAGCACCGTGCCGGCGTGGCGGATCTGTGGCTGATCGAGGTGGATGCCACCCGGCTGGGTGATGCGCTGCGGTGGGAGCCGGCGGCGGGCGGCAGCCGGCCCGGCCTGTTCCCGCATCTCTATGCGAAGCTGCCGCTGGCCGCGGTGCTCTCGGCCACCAGGTTGCCGCTGGGCGCGGATGGACTGCACGGCTTTCCGGCGCAAATTCCCTGAAGGCGCTTCAGCCGCAGCGGCTGATGGTCATCCGGCAGGTGGTCCCGGGTTCCTGCCGCGCCGCGCAATCCCGCATCGCGCCGCGCCGCGCCGTGGCCAGATCCGGACCATCGCCGGCGCCGTAGCTCAGGACCTGGTAGGTGGTCGGATCATCGGTGATGACGAGGGCCAGCGCGCGGAGGCTGCGCGCCACCGCGATGCAGCGCTGCTGCGTTTCCAGCAGCAGCCGGCAGGCGCGCTGGCCGCTGCGCCGGTAGCAGTCCCATTGCGCCGCGCGATGCGCGGTATTCCGGTCCACCCGGCGTGACAGGCCGAGGCCGGTGGCGGGCAGCGGCCCGACATAGGCCACCAGGCTGAGCGTGCCGCGCTCCTGCGGGCTGGCCTCGCTGCCGGGTGCCGCGCCGCGGCCGCTGGCCTCCGGCGTGCCGGGCTGGCGTTGGCGGGCCAGGTAATCCTCGCCCGCGCTGCAGCGGATCAGGCAGACCTGCATGTCCCGTGGCGTGCCACCGCGGATCTGCGATTCGCATTGGCGCTGGCAGGCCTGGCTGGCCTGCGCCATCGCGGTGCCAGGCAAGGCGAGAAGGGCCAGGGCGAGCAGCGCGAAGCGCAGGGCGCGGCACGCGCGGAGCCAGGGCGGAATCACGCCCCTGCCGGTGTCAGATCCGCAACCCAACGCCGAGGCCCGGTGCGCCAGCTTGCGCGGCATCACGCGGCGCCGCAGGTTGGTGGCCAGCGGTTTCGGGGGCAGGGCGGATGGCGGGCTATGTGCAGACGGTACTGGGCGCGGTGCCGCCCGAAAGCCTGGGGCCGACACTGATGCACGAACATGTGCTGTGCGACATCACCCCGCCCAGCCTGCGCCAGGCCACCGCCAGCCGGCCCGAACTGGTTCAGCCCATCACGCTCGCCAGTCGCTACGACATCGACTACGGCCGCCATCCGCACGCCGGCAAGACGGTGATGCTGGACCGCGAACTGGCGGTGACGGAGCTGGAGATGTTCCGTGCCGAGGGCGGCGCCAGCATGGTGGAAATGACCATTGGCGGCCTGGCGCCGGACCCGGAGGGGCTGGTGGAGGTCTCGCGCCGGACCGGCGTGCAGCTCGTCATGGGCTGCGGCCAGTATGTCGAGGATTTCCAGGACCCCGCCAACCACGCCCGCAGCGTGGAGGATTTCGCCGCGGAGATGGTGACAGCGCTGCGCCATGGCGCCTGGGGCACGGATGTGCGCGCCGGCCTCATCGGCGAGATCGGCTGTTCCGCCCCCTGGACGCCACTGGAGCGCCGCGTGATGGCGGGTGCGGCGCTGGCGCAGCAGGAAACCGGCGCAGCGCTCACCATCCACCCCGGCGTGCATCCGGACCAGCCGGCGGAGATCATCGGCTTCCTGCGTGCCCATGGCGGCGACATTCCCCGCACCATCATCGACCATGTCGATCGCACCATCTTCGACGATGACCGGCTGTTCGCGCTGGCTGATACCGGCTGCGTGCTGGAATTCGACCTGTTCGGCTATGAACATGCCTACTGGTCCTTCGCCCCGATCAACATGCCGAATGACGGCACGCGCATCGATATGATGCGCCGGCTGGTGGAGCGTGGCCATGGCGCGCAGTTGGTGATCAGCCAGGATATCTGCCGCCTGACCCGGCTGCGCAGTTTCGGCGGGCATGGCTACGGCCACATCTTCCGCAACATCGTGCCCTTCATGCGGGAACGCGGTTTCTCGCAGGCGGAGCTGGATGCGATCCTGGTGGAGACGCCGCGCCGCCTGCTGACCTTGCCTGGTTGATTTGGGCCGGGCTGAATCGGGCCTGGTCGATCAGCGCTGCAGTCGCGCGATCAGGTCGGCATTGTGCTGCGCGACGATGCCGGGGATCAGCAGGGCATCAACCAGCCACCAGATGAAGATCACCAGGAAGCCCAGCATGCCGATCAGCACATAGGCCAGCGGGAAGGACACCAGGAAGATCACCAGCATCGCGATGCCGGAGCCGATGCGGCCGAGATAGAAGCGGTGCGCACCGAAATAGCCGAGGAAGAACCACAGCAGATAGGCCAGCAGCGCCGATTTCTTGGCCGAGTCATATTGCATCATCGCGACGGCGTCGCGCGAGGGGCCATTGACGGCGTCGCGTGAGGGGCCGGAAGGCGGCAGGTTGCTGGACATCGCGGGGCACTCCGGGGCGGAAGGACCTGCATCGGCCCGCCCGCCTTACCCGTCAAGCGATCAGCCGGTGATGCCGATCTGCCATGGCGCGAATTCATGCTTGCCGAGGCCGAGCTGCTCGCTTTTCGTCGGCTCGCCGGAGGCTGTGCGCAGCAGCAGATCCAGGATGCGCTCGCCCATTTCGGACAGGCTCGCCGTGCCGTCCAGGATCTCGCCGCAATTGATGTCCATATCCTCCTCCAGCCGGCGGAACATCGGCGTGTTGGTGGCGAGCTTCACGGAAGGCACCGGCTTCGCGCCATACATGGACCCGCGACCGGTGGTGAAGGCGATCATGTTGGCGCCGCCAGCGACCTGGCCGGTGGCGGAGACCGGGTCGAAGCCGGGCGTGTCCATGAAGACGAAGCCCTTGGTGGTGATGGGCTCGGCGTAGCGGAATACATCCATCAGCGGCCCGGTGCCGCCCTTCATGGAGGAGCCCAGCGATTTTTCCAGGATGTTGGCGAGGCCGCCGGCCTGGTTGCCCGGGCTGACCACGCCGTTGATCTGCGTATCGCGGCCCGGCGTATAGACATCCTTCCACCAGCGGATACGCTCGATCAGCTTCTCGCCGACTTCCTGGCTGACGGCGCGGCGCGTCAGCGTGTGTTCCACGCCGTAGATCTCCGGCGTCTCGGACAGGATGGCGGTGCCGCCATGGCGCACCAGCAGATCCATCGCGGCGCCGAGCGCAGGGTTCGCCGTGATCGACGAAAACCCGTCGGAGCCACCGCATTGCAGGCCGACGGACAGATGCGCGGCGGAGACGGTTTCGCGGGTGGCCTTGTTGGCCTCCGCCATCATCTCCTTCACCACGGCGACGCCGGCCTCGATGCTTTTGCGCGTGCCGCCGACTTCCTGCATCACCAGCGACCGCAGCATCGGCCCCGGCGTCAGCCCCTGCTCGGCCAGCAGCCCGGCGATCTGGTTGCGCTCACACCCGAGCCCGATCACCACCACGGCGGCGACGTTGGGGTGGCGCATGTAGCCGCCGAGGGTGCGGCGCAGAAGCTGCATCGGCTCACCGGACAATTCCATGCCGCAGCCGGTGGAATGGGTGAAGGCGGCGACGCCATCCACATTCGGCCACTCCGCCATGCGGTCCGCCGTGAACCAATCCGCCACGGCGTGCGACACGGTGGCGGAACAATTCACCGAGGAGACGATGGCGATGAAGTTGCGCGTGCCGACGCGGCCATCGGCGCGGACATAGCCCTCGAAGGTCTTGCGCTGATCCTCGGGGAACATCTCCACCGGGCGGTAGTCGCGGCCGATCGCGTAGTCGCGGTCGAATTCGCGGAAATCAATGTTGTGGGCGTGCACCATGGTGCCGGCGGGAATATCCTCCGCCGCGAAGCCGATGGTGACCTGGTACTTCAGCACCGGGTCACCCTTGCGCAGCTGCGTGGTGGCGATCTTGTAGCCGGCCGGCACCTTGTTGCGGGCCAGCATGTTCTCGCCGGGGATGGAGGTGCCCGGTTCGATATCGATACGCGCCACCACCACATTGTCGTCCGGGTGCAGGCGGATGACGGGGCCGTTCAGGCGCTTGGCTTTGAGGTCGATCATGGGGGCGTCTCCGTTTTCCCCAATCCACCATGTTCCGCGCCGCCTGTCAGCCTCCGCCGCCCCGTGGCGGGGTCAGGCCAGCATCTGCCCGCCATCCACGATGATGGTCTGCCCGGTCACCCAGCGCGCTGCCGGGCTGGCCAGGAACAGCACCACCTCCGCCACCTCCTCCGGCGAGCCGAGGCGGCCGAAGGGGATCTGGCCGAGGATGCGGTTGTACAGCGCCGGGTCGCTGCTCCGCCGCTGCTCCCAGGACCCGCCCGGAAACTCGATGGAACCCGGCGCCACCGCATTCACCCGCACCCCATCCGCCCCGAAGGCCGCCGCCTGGCTGGAGGTGTAGTTCACCAGCAGCGCCTTCACCGCCGCATAGGCCGGCGTGCGCAGCGAAGGCCGAAAGCCGGAGATGGAGGAGACGTTGATGATGGACCCGCGCGCCGCCTTCAGATGCGCCGCGGCCGCCCGGCTGGCGCGCACGGTCGCCATCACGTCCACATTCAGCCCGCGCGCCCAATCCTCCTCGGTGTCCTTGGCGCCGAAGCCGCTGGCATTGTTCACCAGCACATCCACCCCGCCCAGCGCCTGCGCCGCCTGGTCCACCCAGCCCGTCACCTGATCCGCCACGCCGAGATCGGCGGAGATCGCATGTGCGGGGACGCCGAGCGCCGCAATCTCCGCCTGCGTCGCCTCCAGCGCCTTGGCGTCGCGCGCGCAGATGGAAACGGAAGCCCCAGCCTGGGCGAAGCCCAGCGCGATGGACCGCCCGATGCCGCGCGACCCGCCCGCCACCAGTACGCGCTTGCCCTTGAAATCCGCCATGACCCTGTTCCCCCGATGCATCCGGCCCCCAGCAGAGGCCATCCCCGCATGGCTTGGCAAGCCGCCCCGGCCGGTGCAAGTGATGCCGTATGGTGGGAGTATCCAAGTCATGCCGGAAGCCCAGGCGGCAAATCAGACCGTGGCGGAGGCGCTGCTGGCCGCGCTGGCCCAGCGTGGCACCAGGCGAATCTGGGGCGTGCCCGGCGGCGGGTCGTCGCTGGATGTGATCGCGGCGGCGCCGCGCTTCGGCATCGACTTCATCCTGGCAAGGCAGGAAGCCAATGCCGCGATGATGGCGCTGGCGGATGCGGAGCTGACCGGCGCGCCGGGGGTGGTGATGACCACCAAGGGCCCTGGCGTGTCCAACGCCGCCAATGGCCTGGCCTGCGCCATGCTGGAACGCGCGCCGCTGCTGCTGCTGTCCGATGGGTTTACGCCCGCGCAGCTCGCCTATGTGACGCACCAGGTCTTCGACCAGCAGGCGGCGACGGCGGCCATCTCCAAGGGCTATGCGCGGGCGGAAGGGGATGCGGCGGCCGACGAAATTGGCGCGCTGCTGGACCTGGCGCTGGCCGCCCCGCGCGGCGCCGTGCACCTGGACCTGACCGGCCAGGCCGCGCGCCGCATGGCGCTGCCGGCCGCGCCGCGCGTTGCAGAACCAGCGCCAGCGCCATCCTTCGGCGATGCGGCCGCGCTGCTGGCGCAGGCGCGGCGGCCGGTGATCCTGGCCGGGGTGGAAGCGGCCGAACCCGAGGCCACCGCGGCGCTGCGCGCATTGGCGGAGGCGCTGGGCTGCCCCGTGCTGGTCACCTACAAGGCGAAGGGCGTGCTGCCGGATGCGCACCCGCTTTATGCCGGGCTGTTCACCGGCGGATCGCTGGAAGCGCCCTGCGTCGGCGCGGCGGATCTGATCATCCAGGTCGGCCTGGACCCGGTGGAGTTGATCCTGCAGCCCTGGCGCTACACCGCGCCGATCCTCGACGTGGCATTGCGGCCGCATCCGGTGCGCTACGCGCAGCCGAAGGCGGCACTGCATGGCGATCTTGCGAGCAGCCTGGCCAAGCTGCGCGCCACGCCCTCTGATTGGTCGCGCGCTGAGATTGCAAAGCTGCGTGCCGAGGCGCTGGCGGCGCTGGAATGGCGCGGGCAGGGCGGTGTTTCCCCGCCGGATATCGTGCGGCTGGCGCAGCAGGAAGCGCGGGCGGCCGGGCACAGCCCGCGCGTCGCGGTGGATGCGGGGGCCCATATGTTCTCCGCCACCGCCTTCTGGCAATGCGAGGCGCCGCGCGACCTGCTGATCTCGAACGGGCTCGCCTCCATGGGCTTCGCGCTGCCGGCGGCGCTGGCCGCGGCGCTGCATGACCCGGCGCGGGGCGCGGTGGCCTTCACCGGCGATGGCGGGCTGATGATGTGCATCGGCGAATTGGCAGCCGCCGCACAGACCGGGGCGAGACTGGTGACGGTGGTGTTCAATGACAGCGCCTTGTCGCTGATCGACATCAAGCAGCAGCAGCGCCAACTGGCCCCTGCCGGCGTTGCTTTCACGCCGACGAACTTCGCCCAGGTGGCGGAGGGTTTCGGCGTGCGCGGCTTCCATGCCGATACGCCCGGGGGCTACCGCGAGGCGCTCCGTGCCGCCTTCGCGGTGGATGGGCCGAGCCTGATCGACGTGCAGGTCAACCCCGCCGGCTACCCCGCGCAATTGCAGGCGATGCGCGGCTGATGAGCCTTTCCGCACTCCGCCTAGGCACCGCCTGGGCGCGCATCGCCGGCCTGATGGACGAGGCCGCCGAGGCCTTCGTCCGCACCAGTTTTTCGTCTGTCGTGCGTGACAATTGGGACATGGCGGTCGGGCTGATGGACAGTGCCGGCCGGCAGTTCGCGCAATCCTCACGATCCGTCCCCAGCTTTGTCGGCACCATGCCGGTGACGCTGGCGGCGATGCTGCGCAAGATTCCGGCGGAGCGGCTGGTGGATGGCGATGTGCTGATCTCGAATGACGGCTATCTCGGCACCGGCCATCTGAACGACATCACCATGGTCAAGCCGGTGTTCCACGCCGGCCGCATCACCGCCTGGATCGGCAGCACCTTCCATGCCACCGATATCGGCGGCGCGCCCAGCGTGGAGGCGCGCGATTCCTGGGAAGAAGGCCTCACCATCCCCGTCGCCCGCATCCTGCGCGGCGGCGTGGAGAATGAGGATGTCATCGCCTTCCTCGAAGCCAATCTGCGCCTGCCGGAGGAAGTGCTGGGCGACCTTCGCGCGCAATTCGCCATGTACGACCAGGCCGCGCCGCGCCTGCTGCGCATCCTGGCCGAAGAAGGCATCGCGGATGCCGATACACTTTCCGCCGAAATCTTCGCGAGATCCGAACGCGCGATGCGCGAGGCGATCGCGGCGGTGCCGGATGGCGAGGTGTTCGATGAGGTCACCGCGGATGGCTTCGAGCACCCTGTCACCATCCGGCTTCGGCTGGAGGTGAAGGGCGACCAGCTCACGCTGGATTTCACCGGCACGGATGCACAGATCGCGCGCCCGGTGAATTCGCCGCTGAATTTCTCCCGCGCCTATTCCAACTACGCGGTGAAATGCGCCTTCGATCCGACCACACCGAACAATGATGGCTGCTTCCGGCCGATCACGCTGATCGCGCCCGAGGGCAGCATCGTGAACCCGCGCCGCCCGGCTCCGGTCTGGGGCCGGCATCTGACGGGGCATTACCTGCCCATGCTGGTGCTGTCGGCGCTCGGCCAGCTCATCCCGGATCGCGTCGTCGCCGAATCCGGAAGCCCCTTGTGGAACGTGTATTTCACCGGGGAACACGCGGATGGTCGCCGCTATGTCCGCATGTTCTTCATGAATGGCGGCCATGGCGCCGCCGCCAGCCATGACGGCGCCGCCTGCCTGTCCTTCCCCTCCAATGTTGCGACGCAGCCGGTGGAGCAGTTCGAGAATGCGGCGCCGATGCTGATCACGGAGAAATCGCTGATCCCCGGCAGCGGCGGCGATGGCGCGATGCGCGGCGGGCTGGGCCAGCGCCTGGGTTTTCGGGTGATCGGCGACAAGCCCGTCACCGCCACCTACCGCCACGAACGCGTGCAGCACCCACCGCGCGGGCTGCTGGGCGGCGAGGCGGGGCGCGGCGGTCGCGATCTGCTGAACGGCACGCAGGTCGCCGCCAAGGCCCGGCTGGTCCTGCAACCCGGCGACACGCTGGTCTTCGAAACCCCCGGCGGCGGCGGCTTCGGCTCGCCCGCGGAGCGCAGCGCCACAGCGCGAGACCACGACGCAGACGAGGGCTACCTGTGATGCAGCCCTGGCAGATCGGCGTCGATATCGGCGGCACCTTCACCGATTTCGTGCTGCTCGACACGCGCGATGGTCGCCTGCTGAACGGCAAGGTGCTGACCACGCCACATGCGCCGGAACAGGCCGTTCTGGCGGGCATCGCGGCCCTGCTCGCGCAGCATGGCGTGGCACCTGCCGAGGTACGCCATGTGATCCACGGCACCACCCTGGTCGCCAATGCGCTGATCGAGCGCCGCGGCGTGCCAACCGGTTTCCTCACCACCGAGGGGTTCCGCGACGTGCCGGAAATCGGCACCGAACTGCGCCACGACACCTACGACCTGTTCATGCGCCGCCCCGACCCGCTGGTACCGCGGCGCCTCCGCCTTGGCGTGCCGGAGCGGCTGCGCGCGGATGGCGCGGTGCTGACGGCGTTGGATGAGGACGCCGCGCGCACGGCGATCCGTGCGCTGCGCGACGGCGGCGCGCAGGCGCTGGCCATCTGCCTGCTGCACGCCTTCCTCAACCCCGGGCATGAACGCCGCCTGGCAGAAATCGCACGGCAGGAAGCGCCGGAGCTGACGCTGTGCCTGTCCTCGGACCTGGTCCCCGAAATCGGCGAATACGAACGCGGCACCACCACCATCTGCAACGCCTATGTGCAGCCGGTCTTCGAACGCTACCTCGCCCGCCTCGGCGACGGTCTGCGCGGCGCCGGCCTGACCGGCCCGCTGTTCCTGATGCTGTCCGATGGCGGCACGGTGCGGGAGGATGTGGCGGCGCGGCACCCGATCCGCCTGGTGCAATCCGGCCCAGCCGGCGGCGTGCAGGCGGCGCGCGTGATCGGTGAATCCGCCGGTGCCGGAGATATCCTCTGCTTCGACATGGGCGGCACCACGGCCAAGGCCGCGCTGATCGACAATGGCGAGCCGCAGCGCAGCCTCGATTTCGAAGTGTCCCGCGTCGATCGCTTCCGCAAGGGCAGCGGCTTTCCGCTGAAGGTGCCGGTGATCGAGATGATCGAGATCGGCGCTGGCGGCGGCTCCATCGCCCGCGTCGATCGCCTCGGCCTGATCCGCGTCGGCCCCGACAGCGCCAGCAGCGACCCCGGCCCCGCCTGCTACGGTCTTGGCGGTACGCTGCCCACGGTGACCGATGCCGACCTGCTGCTCGGCTACCTGGCGCCCGGCAGCTTCCTCGGTGGCGACATGACGCTGGATGTGGCCGCCGCCGAACGCGCCATCGCCACGCATATCGGCGCCCCGCTCGGCCTGTCCGCGCTGGAGGCGGCCTGGGCGGTGCATGAGACGGTGAACCAATCCATGGCGCAGGCCGCCGCGGTGCATGCGCTGGAAAAGGCGCGGCGGATCGAGGGCTATACCATGGTGTCGATCGGCGGCGCCGGGCCGGTGCATGCCTGCGCCATCGCCATGAAGCTCGGCCTGCCGAAGCTGGTCTCGCCGCCTGGCGCGGGCGTCGCCTCTGCCTTCGGGTTCCTCGCCGCGCCGATCTCCTTCGCGCATCTGCGCGCCATGGTCGCACCGCTGGCGACGCTGGATCTCGACCGGCTGCGCGTCCTGCTGGCGGAGATGGAGGCGGAAGGCCGCGCCATGGTGGCGCAGGCCGGCGTCACGGATATTTCCATCCGCCGCATCGCTGCCATGCGCTACGCCGGCCAGGGCTACCAGGTGGAGGCGGAGGTCGCGTCACTGGATCGCGATGCGCTGCGCCAGGCCTTCGAGGCCGAGTATCGCCGGCTTTATGGCCGCACGGAACCGGGCCTGCCGGTGGAGACGGTCGGCTGGCGCGTCATCGTCGCCGGCCCGACGCCGAAGCTGGAACTGGCCCGCCCGCGTGAAGGCGCCGCGCAATCCCTGAAGGGCTCGCGCCCGGCCTGGTTCGGCACCGGCTTCGTCGAGGCCGCGGTGCATGACCGCACCGCCTTGCGCCCGGGCGATACGCTCGCCGGCCCGGCGCTGGTGGAGGAACGCGAGAGCACCCTGGTGCTGCCGCCCGGGTCCCGCGCCACCGTCGATGCGGCGCTGAACCTGATCGTGGAGTTCAACTGACGGCCGTGCGCCATTCCGGATGCGCGCTGGTGGTGCCGCGCACCACCGCCTCATAGGCGGCCTGCAAGCGCTGCGTGACGGCGCCCGGCTTGCCATCACCCACCGGCAGCCGGTCCACGCTGGTCACCGCCACCAGCTCCTGCCCCGTGCCGCAGAGGAACACCTCATCCGCCACATACAGCTCCGTCCGGTCCACATCGCGCTGCTCCACCGGAATGCCGGCCTCGGCCGCCAGCACCAGCACCGTGTCGCGTGTCACGCTTTCCAGGATGTCGCTCGACTTGCCCGGTGTCACCAGCACGCCGTCGCGCAACAGGAAGATGCAGGCGGCCGCGGCCTCCGAGAGTTTGCCACGCTGGGTCAGCAACAGCGCGCTGTCATAGCCATCCGCACGCGCCTGGAGGTTCGCCAGCCGGCTCGCGTGATAATTGGCGGAGGCCTTGATGCGCGGCGGCATCGCATTGTCGGAAAGGCGGGTCCAGGACGACACGGTGGCGGCCAGCCCGCTGGCGAATTTCGCCGAACGCTCCCGCGGCAGCGCCGCCACCACCCAGCCCACCGGGCCGGTTGTGGCCAGCGTGCCGATTGTCTCGATCTGCGCCTGCAGGCGGATATAGGCATCCTCATCCGGCGCGTTCAGCCGCACCACTTCCAGCACCGCGTCGCGCAGCGTCGCCGTGCTTGGCGGCGCGTCGAAGCGCATCACCTTCATGCCCTGTTGCAGCCGCGCCAGATGCTCATCCAGCCGGAACACGCTGAAGCTGCCATCCGCCGGGTTGCGATAGGCGCGCAGCCCCTCGAACACCGCCACGCCATAGGCGACGCCGACCGCCAGCGGATGGATCCGCGCCTCCGCGAAGGGTATCGCCTGGCCGTTGTGGATGATGGTGTGGGCGTGCCACATGCAGCGTGTTCCCTCGCGACGTTCCGGCGAGTGTGCGCGGCCCGATCTCCACCGACAAGACAGTGAGGAACCCGATGACGCCGCTCGACCCGATGCTGCTGCCCGAGGGCCTGCGCACCCGCATCATCCCCAACGTCAACGGCCTCGCCGTGCATGTGCTGGAAGCGGGGCAGGTGGGGCAGCCGGCCATCCTGCTGCTGCACGGCTTTCCGGAACTCGCCTTCTCCTGGCGCAAGGTGATGCCGGCGCTGGCCGCCGCGGGCTACCACGTCATCGCGCCCGATCTGCGCGGCTATGGCCGTACCACCGGCTGGTCAGCGGGTTATGACGAGCCGCTGGCGCCCTTCCTGCTGACCAACATGGTGCGCGACCAGCTCGCGCTGCTGGAGGCGCTGGGCATTGCCTCCGTGCGCGCCGTGGTCGGCCACGATTACGGATCACCGGTCGCCGCCTGGTGCGCGCTGATCCGCCCGGATGTGTTCACGCGCGTCGCGCTGATGAGCTCGCCCTTCGCCGGCCCACCCGCGCGGACGTCCGCGCCCGATGTGCATGCCGCTTTGGCCGCGCTGGACCCGCCGCGCAAGCACTACCAGTGGTACTATGCGGAACGCCGCGCCGCCGCCGACATGGACCACCCGCCGCAGGGCCTGCACGCCTTCCTGCGCGCCTACTACCACCACAAGAGCGCCGACTGGCCCGGCAACAACCCCTTCGCACTCACTGGCTGGACGGCGGAGGAATTGGCCAGGCTGCCCGACTACTATGTGATGCCGCTGCACGCGACGATGCCCGAGGCCGTCGCCCCCTTCATGCCGGCGGGCGAGGCGCCCTGGCTGACCGATGCGGAACTCGCCATCTATGCCGGCGAATATGCGCGCACCGGCTTTGCCGGCGGCCTGCAATCCTACCGCTGCGGCACCGGCGGTGCGAATGCGGCGGAACTCGCCCTGTTCCGCGGCTGCCGCATCACGGTCCCCGCCACCTTCATCGCCGGCGCCAGCGACTGGGGCATCCATCAGTTCCCCGGCGCATTGGCGAAGATGCAGACCGAATCCTGCACCGATTTTCGCGGCCTGCACCTGATCCCCGGCGCCGGGCACTGGGTGCAGCAGGAACAGCCGGCGCGCGTGGCTGCGCTGCTCAGGGATTTCGTCGCCGCCTGATCACTCCTCCGCCGGCAGCCAGACCTCCAGCGTGCCGGGGCTGGGCTGCGGGGTGAAGCGCGTCAGGTCATGCAGCCGCCAGCCGGGGCCGAGCGCCGTGGCCAGGCGCTGCGCGAGTGCCGCGTCGGAG
>NZ_JAUYTS010000020.1 GCF_030695085.1 Falsiroseomonas sp.
GCGTTCCTCCTGCTGATCCGGCATCGGCACCTGCGCGCCCGGCGCCAGCACGGCATCCGCGTAGAACAGCTCGCTCGGCGTCGCGACCGGGGAGGCCACGCCCCACCCGGCGCCGGCCACCAGCCGCAGCTTCACCCCCTCCGCATCCAGGGTCGGCAGGCTGGCGCTGCCATGGTGGGTGAAGGCGGGCGGGCTTTCCTCATGGGATTTGGGCAGCGCCACCCAGGACTGAATGCCGGACAGGCGGTGCGGCGCCCCGCGGCGGGGCGCCGCCGTGCGTTCCGAATGCACGATCCCCTGCCCGGCCGTCATCCAGTTCACGTCGCCGGGTGCGATCGGCAGCTCCGTACCCAGGCTGTCCCGGTGCAGGATTTCGCCCTCGAACAGGTAGGTCACGGTGGACAGGCCGATATGCGGGTGCGGGCGGACATCGACGCCGGTGCCGGTCAGGAACTCGCCCGGGCCCATCTGGTCGAAGAATATGAAGGGGCCGACCATCTGGCGCTGCTTGGCCGGCAAGGCGCGCCGCACCTCGAAGCCGCCGATATCGTGGGTGCGCGGCAGGATGACGGTCTCGAGGCCCGGCGGCAGCGGGTCGGTCGGGTCGATGAGGGTGGACATGGTGCGCGTTCTCCCTGGCTTTCGATGCACCAGATGGGCCCGCCGCATCGCCCAGGCGAATCATCGCCCGGGATGACGACCATCAGCCGGCGGGATAGGCAATCTCCACCACCTCGATCTCCTCCGCCCCCGCCGGGGTGCGGAGCTTCCGCGTATCGCCAACCCGCGCACCGAGCAGCGCGCGGGCCACGGGCGCGACCCAGGAGATGCGGCCGGCAGCGCTATCCGCCTCATCGACGCCGACGATGGTGATGGTCACCTCGGCATCGTCCGACAGGCGAGCGTAGGTGACGGTGGCGCCGAAGAACACCTGGTCGCGCCGCGTCTGCGCCGCCGGGTCCACCACCTGCACCCGTTCCAACCGCTTGCGGATGAAGCGCACGCGGCTGTCGATCTGGCGCAGGCGGCGCTTGCCGTATTGGTAATCCGCATTCTCCGACCGGTCGCCGAGGCCCGCGGCCCAGGAGACGATTTCCACGACCTTGGGCCGTTCCTCATCCCAAAGCTTGCGGAGTTCGGCGCGCAGGGCCTCGTGGCCCGCGGGGGTCATGTAGAAGGGCGTGCCGGGGGGCAGGCCGGGCGGCCCCTCCTCCCCCTCATCCTCCTCGTCAGCCAAGCAGCGCGTCCCGGGCTTCCTGCCAGGAGGCCTTGTCCGGCGTGCAGATCAGCCCGCCGGTGACATGCTCGGAAGCGCGGTAGTCGCTGCCGTCGAAACGGGCGGAATAGCCGCCGGCCTCCCGGTGCAGCAGCCAGCCAGGGGCGTGATCCCAGGGCATCAGCTTGTTGTAGAACAGCAGATGCGCGTGGCCGCTGGCCGCCAGCCGGTATTCATGCGCGGCGCAGCGGAAATTCACGATGCCCGCGAGATTCGGCAGGCGGGACGCGACCTGGCTGCGCTGCGGCTCCTTCAGGTAGCCCCAGGAGACGGCGCCGATCATCCGGTTCATCGGCACGGGGGCTGCGACGCGGAGATCGGCGAAGCGGCGGCCCTCCGCATCCTCGAACCAGGCACCCTCCCCGCGCAGCGCCACGGCGGTATCGTCGCCCAGCGGGTCGTGGATCCAGGCGCCCACCACCTCGCCCTTGATGAAGGCCGCGGCCATGCAGCCGAACAGCGGCATGCCGGCGGCGAAGTTGGCGGTGCCGTCCACCGGGTCCACCACGAAGGCGAGGTCGGCATCCTTGAGCGTCGACAGCAGCGCGCCATTGGCCGCCGTCGCTTCCTCCCCCACCACCACGCAGCCGGGGAAGCGGGCGCGCAGCGCGGCCTCGATCATCCGCTCCGCGGCCTCATCGGCCTCCGTCACCAGATCGAGCGGACTGGATTTGGTGCGGACATCGCCGGCCGCCAGGCGGCGGAAGCGCGGCAGGATTTCCGCCTTCGTCGCATCGCGCAGCAGCGCGGCGACATCGCGGGCCGCCTTCGTATCGAAACGCATCAATGTCCCCGCTGTTCGAATCGTGCCCGGTCGGCGGGGGTCAGGCGCACGGAGATGCGGATCGTGTCCTCCGTATCCTCGCGTGCCAGGATCTCGCCATGCTCATAGAGCCAGGCGAGGCTGGCGCCATCGGCCGGGGCGAGGCGGTAATCCACCGTCTCCATGCCCGCGGTCATCCGCGCATCCAGCGCATCCCGCAGCGCATCCAGCCCATCGCCCGTCAGGGCGGAAACGGCAATGGCGCCCGGAATCTCCGGCACGGAATCCACGCCGCCCATGAGGTCGGCCTTGTTCAGCACCTCGATCACGCGGTTGGGCCAGGATTCGTCCATCGGCGCATCCTCGCCCTGCGCCAACTCCTCCAGCACGCCCAGCACATCCGCGCGCTGCACGGCGCTGTCCGGGTGCGCGGCGTCGCGGACATGCAGGATGATGTCGGCGGCCGCCACCTCCTCCAGCGTCGCCCGGAAGGCTTCCACAAGCTGGGTCGGCAGGTCGGAGATGAATCCCACCGTGTCGGAGAGGATGACGGTGCGGCCGGAGGGCAGCTTGATCGCCCGCATGGTCGGGTCCAGCGTCGCGAACAGCTGGTCCTGCGCGAAGACGCCGGCGCCGGTCAGCGCGTTGAACAGCGTGGACTTGCCCGCATTGGTGTAGCCGACCAGCGCCACCACCGGGTAGGGCACGCGGGCGCGGGCGGACCGGTGCAGGCCGCGGGTGCGGCGCACCTGCTCCAGCTCCTTCTTGAGGCGCACAATGCGCTCATCGATCAGCCGCCGGTCGATCTCGATCTGCGATTCGCCGGGGCCGCCGAGGAAGCCGAAGCCGCCGCGCTGACGTTCAAGGTGGGTCCAGGACCGCACCAGCCGCGTGCGCTGGTAGGACAGATGCGCGAGTTCAACCTGCAGCGCGCCTTCCTTGGTGCGCGCACGCTCGCCGAAGATCTCCAGGATCAGACCCGTCCGGTCGATCACCTTGGCGCCCCAGGCGCGTTCCAAATTACGCTGCTGCACGGGTGACAGCGCGGCATCCACCACCACGACGGTGACGCCGTGGCGGTCGCATTCCTCATGCACCATCTCGACCTGCCCCTCGCCCAGCAGGGTCGAGGGCCGGGTCGCGCGCAGCGGGAAGATGGCGGAATGCACGATGGTCAGGCCGATCGAGGCGGTCAGCCCCACCGCCTCCGCCAGCTTGGCCTCGGCGGCACGGTTGGCCCCTGTTTCGCCATGCGTGGCGGCGCCGCGGGTGAAGCGGTCGAAGGGCAGGATCACGGCGGCCTTCACCGGGCCGCCGCTGGTTTCCTGCGACCGGGTCTCGCCGGTCTTAGTCGCGCGATCCGACAGGTGTCACCTCGCGGCCCAGGGTCAGTCGGTTTTCACGGGCGGGCCCGGCCGCGCCTTCGGCCGATTGCGCCGGCGGGGCAGCGCCCGCGCCCGCCGCGGTGGCGTCGAACAGCATGATCGGCGCGCCCGGCATCACGGTGCTGATGGCGTGCTTGTAGACAAGCTGGGTGTGCCCATCGCGGCGCAGCAGGACGGAGAAATTGTCGAACCAGGTGATGATGCCCTGCAGCTTCACGCCGTTCACCAGGAAGATCGTCACGGGGGTCTTGGATTTTCGAACGTGGTTCAGGAACACGTCCTGCACGTTCTGGGATTTTTCGGCGGCCATGGGGAGGAGATCCTTCTTATTCTTGGCCGTTGATCGGCCGGATGTAGGCGGCGCGCCGGGCGACAGGTGGCATTGGACCACCATCAGCCACCAGGCGACGTCGTCCGGCCAAGGGCGCAAACCAGTGGCGCGGACAATGCCAACATCACTCGCCGACCCCTGCCCTGGCAAGGTCTTGCAACCCTGCCGCGAGCGCATGGCCGTCATCGAAAACCAGATCCGGCCGCGCCGCCGCCACGCCCCCATCATGCAGCGCCCGGCCGAGCAGCACCGGTGTGCAGCCGGCGGCCCGTGCGGCATCCATATCCAGCACCGTATCGCCGATATACCAGACCGCCGGGCCCGGCGGCACGCCGCAGGCGGCCAGCGCCATCAGGATCGGCGCGGCACTCGGCTTGTCCGCGCTGGCATCGCCCGCGCCGACCAGCGTGGCGAAGTGGCCGGCCCAGCCGAGATGCGCTGCCTCCGCCCGCAGCAGCGGCCCCTGCTTGTTGGACACCACCCCCTGCGGCCCAAGCGCCGCCGCCGCCAGGATCGCCGATTCGGCACCCGGCATCGGGTTCAGCACATCCAGGTGACAGGACCGGACAGCGCCGTAGAAAATGTCCCGCGCCCGCTCCCACTCCGCGCCGAACATGCCGGGGAAGGTATCGCGCAGGGAACCGCGGACATTGGCCAGCACCGTCTCCCGGTCCCATTCCGGCATGCCGAATTCGGCGAAGGTGGCGTTCAGTCCGTGCTGGATGGCGGCCCAGCCATCCACCAGCGTGTTGTCCCAATCCCACAGGATGCAGGCGGGGCGGGTCATGCCGCGTTCTTCACATCGCCCTTCACATGGCGGGCAAAGATGTCGAACAGCCGCCGCACCACCGGGCCCACCTTGCCATCCCCCACCGGATTGCCGTCGATCTTCGTGATCGGCTTCACGAAGGAGGTGGCGGAGGTGATGAAGGCCTCCCGCGCCCGGCGCATCTCATCCAGTGAGAATTCGCGCTCGTCATACGCCATGCCGAGCGTGCGGAGTTCGGCCATCAGCGCGGCGCGGGTGCAGCCGGGCAGCACCACATGGTCCAGGAAGCGGGTGCGGATGGCGCCGTTCTCATCGACGATCCAGAAGGTGGTCGCGGCCCCTTCGGTGACCATGCCGGTCGCCTCGTCATACAGGATCGCCTCGATCGCGCCCTGCTCGCGCGCCTTCTGCCGGGCCAGGCAATTGGGCAGCAGATTGACCGATTTGATGTCCCGCCGCGCCCAGCGCAGATCGGGAAGGGTGATGCAGGCGGCCTGCCACTTGTCCACATCGGTGGGATAGGCCGGCACCCGGCGGATGGTGACGACCAGCGCCGGCGGCACCGGCTTGCTCGGGAAGGCATGGTCGCGGCGGGCGACGCCGCGCGTCACCTGCATGTACAGCAGCCCTTCCCGCACCCGGTTGCGCTGCGCCACTTCCCGCAGCACCACGGACAGCGCGGCGCGGGACATCGGCATGGCGAGCTGGATTTCGCCGAGCGACCGCTCCAGCCGCGCCAGGTGCAAATCCTCATCGACGTAGCGGCCGTCATGCAGGTGCACGACCTCATAGATGCCGTCGCCGAACTGGTAGCCGCGATCCTCGATATTCACCGAGGCTTCCGACTGCGGCAGGTAGCGACCATTCACATAAGCGATCTTGGACATCTTTGCTTTCCTCAAACGCCGGCGCGGCCTCCGGCCGCTTGGCTTCGCGGCAGGGGCTGCGGCGGCCATTCGGCCGCTCAGCCTGGGCGAAGTGGCCCAGGCTGCAGGTTGCGATGAATTCGGGGAGGCGTGGTGTTCAGCCCCCTGCCCCCGCCGCCGCAGTCGGGGTGCGATCCTCCGCATGCACGTTCAGGAACTTCAGCTTCCGGTGCAGCGCGCTGCGCTCCATGCCGACAAAGGCCGCCGTCCGGCTGATATTGCCGCCGAAGCGCAGCAACTGCGCCTCCAGATACTGCCGCTCGAACAGCTCCCGCGCTTCCCGCAGCGGCAAGGTCATGATCTCGGAGGACCGGTCCAGCTTCAGCACCGCCGGCGCCGAGGCGCCGACCTGCGGCGGCAGCATGTCCGGCCGGATCGGCTCCCGCGCCTCGCCCGGCGCCATGATCAGCAGCCAGTCGATCAGGTTCCGCAGCTCGCGGACATTGCCTGGCCATTCATAGGCCTGCATCGCGGCCAACGAATCCTCGGATAACTCGCGCGGCGCCATGCCGGAGGTCTCGCCGGAGCGCTTCATGAAATGCCGGGCGAGTGCCGGAATATCCTCCCGCCGCTCCCGCAGCGGCGGAATCCGCAGCGGCACCACGGCCAGGCGGTAGTACAGATCCTCCCGGAACCGCCCGCCGGCAATCTCCGCCTGAAGGTCGCGGTTGGTGGTGGCGATGACGCGGACATCGACGGTCACCCGTTGCGCCCCGCCAATACGAACGAAACCCTGTTCCTGCAGGGCGCGAACAATCTTGCCCTGGGTTTCCAGCGGCATGTCCGCCACCTCATCCAGCAGCAGCGTGCCGCCATGGGCGCGTTCCAGCACGCCGGCGCGGCGCGGCTGGCCGGCCGGGTCGGTGCCGGCTTCCACGCCGAACAGCTCCTCCTCGAAACGTGACGGCGCGAGGGTGGCGCAGTTCAGCGCGACGAAGGGCCCATCGGCGCGGCGGGACCGCGCATGCAGCATCCGCGCCGTGACTTCCTTGCCCGACCCCGCCGGCCCGCTGATCAGCACGCGGGACCCGGTGGGGGCGACGCGGTCGATCGCCTGGCGCAGCTGGATCACCGGCGCCGAGACCCCGACCAGCTCCGCCTCGGCCCCCGCCCGCAGCCGCAGCTCGCTGTTTTCCCGTTGCAGGCGGGAGGCTTCGAGCGCGCGGGCGATCACCAGCAGCAGCCGGTCCGCCTTGAAGGGCTTCTCGATGAAATCATAGGCGCCGTTCTGGATCGCCTGGACGGCGGTCTCGATGGTGCCGTGGCCGGAGATCATCACGCAGGGAACCCGCGGTTCCTCCCCGTGCAGCGCCGCCAGGATGCCGAGGCCGTCCAGCCGCGAATTCTGCAGCCAGATGTCGAGCACCACCAGGGAAGGCCGCCTGGCCTTGAAGGCCGCGATCGCCTGGTCGGAATTCGCGGCCTGCCGGGTCTCGTAGCCCTCATCCGACAGGATGCCCTCGATCAGGGCGCGGATATCCGGCTCATCATCCACGATCAGGATTTCATGCGCCATGGTCAGCCCGCCCCATCGCCGCGCCCAGTAGTGCCCATGGCGTGATCCCCCATGACCGGCGTGTCCTCAGCCGCTTTTATCTGATGCGGGCCCGATTCCCTGCCATCCCTCGGCGCCACCAGCGGAAGAATTAGCAGGGCGCGGGCGCCCCGCCCGTCGGGCCGGTCCAACAGGTCCAGGCGCCCACCATGGTCCTCCATGATCT
>NZ_JAUYTS010000024.1 GCF_030695085.1 Falsiroseomonas sp.
GCGGATCACGCCGCCCCCGCCTGTCTCCGCCCGAAACCCCGCCCCCTCCCGCACCACCGCCGCGATGGTGGTGCCGCCGCGCACCAGAACCCCCGCCCGCCGCACCAGGGACAGCAGCGCCGAGAGCCCCCGCAGCGGGTCCATCTGCCCTTCCGGCGCGCAGAAGGCCGCCCCCGCGAAGCCCGGGGCGAGGTAGGGCGCGACCGACATCAGCTCATTCGCGCCGAGCACCCGGCTATCCACGCCGAATGCGCGCTCCATCGCCACCTTGGCCACCAGGCGTTCCAGCTGCGCCGGCGTCTCCACCAGCATGATCCCGCCCTCGGTGCGGATGCCGAGGCTCTCGCCCGCCTCCGCCGCAATCTCCCGCCACAGCGCCACGGATTGCGGGCCGATGGACAGCACCTGCGCCGCCGCACTTTCCGGCCCTTCCTCCGCCCCGGCGCTGTCATAGGCGTGGAGCTGGATGTGCAGGCTGCCGGCATTGCCGGTGGTGGCGCCCTGCCCCGGCTCGCCGCGCTCCGCGAGGATCACGGAAAGCCCCTCCCGCGCACAATACAGCGCGGTGGACAGGCCGAGCGCGCCGCCGCCGACCACCAGCACGTCGCAGGCCTCGGCCGGGCCGGTGGCTGGGGTGTGGTGCACCGGCAGGATGGGGGCGGGCGTGGCGGTGGGGCCTTCCAGCCATTCCGGCTTCTCCATGGCCAGCGCGATGGCCGGCACCGGCTTCAGCGGCGCGCGGGGGGCGGCCCAGCCGGCTTCCTCCGCGGCGCCGACGATCCGCGCCACGGTGGCGCCGCACATGCGGCCCTGGCAGCGGCCCATGCCGGCGCGCGTCGCCTTCTTCACCGCGCCGAGTGAGACGGCGCCCTCGGCCATCGCGGCGCGCAGGGTGCCGGCGGAGACTTCCTCGCAGCGGCAGACCAGCGTGGGGTCGGCCAGGCTGCGCGCGTCGAATTCCGGCACGGCGAAGAAGCGCCACAGCGCATCCTGGAAGCCGATGGCGCGGGAAAGGGCGCGGCGGCTGGTGGTGTCCTCCGCCAAGCCCGGCCGCAGGTCCCGCGCCGCCGCCAGCCCGGCCAGGCGGCCGCGGGCAAAGGCGATGCGCGCGCCGCCCACCTGCGCGCCGTCGCCGACCGCGAAGACCGTTGGCAGGCTGGTGCGGCCGTCCTGGTCCGTCACCGTCTCCAGCCGGCCGAGGCCGCTATCGATGAACCGATGCCCGCAGCCCAGCGCGCGGGCCAGGCCGGTCTCCGGCTGGAAGCCCAGGTTCAGCGCCAGCGCATCGGCGGCAATGCGGATCTTCCCGGATGGCGTGCTGGCATGCAGCGCGAGGAAGCGGGTCTCGCCCTCCACCGCATCCGGGCGGGCGCCCCAGATCACGGGTACGCCGGCGCGCTTCAGAACGGCGAGGTAGCGCGCGCCGTCCCAGGCGAGGTCGGGCGCGCCGGCGGCCAGTCGCAGCGCCTGGCGCACGCCCCGGAACCCCGGAAACGGCGCGGCCTCCAGCACGGCGGCCACCTGCACGCCGCCCTCCACCAATTCGCAGGCGAGTTGCAGGTTCAGCGGGCCATTGCCGGCGATCACCACGTGATCCCCGGGCGAGACGCGATTCGCACGGGCCAGGGTTTGCAGGCAGCCGGTTGTCATCACGCCCGGCAGGGTCCAGCCGGGAATCGGCACCGGGCGTTCATGCGACCCGGCCGCGATCACCAGGCGCTGCGGGCGGAACACCACGTTGCGGCCCTCGACCAGCGCGGCGATCTCATCCGCCCCGAAACCGCCCCAGACGGTGGCGCCGAATCGGAAATCGACGCCGGCCGCGATGGCGCGCGCGCGCAGCTCGGCACCCTGGCGGAACTGGCGATCCGGCGCCGCATGGGCGTGGCTGGCGGCGAGCGGCTTCAGGTACTGGCCGCCCGGCGCATCGCGTTCATCCAGCGCCACCACCTTGCAGCCCGCTTCCGCCGCGGCGATGGAAGCCGACAGGCCGGCGGGGCCGGCGCCGACCACAAGCACGTCGCAGGCCAGTTCCTCCGCCGTCGCATGCGGCGGCGGGGCGAGGCGCGCAGGCTGCGCCGGGGCGGCGCGCTCTACCACCATGCCCGGCGCCACCTTGGCCAGGCACGCGCGCTGGTTGGCGCGGCCATCGATGGTGACCAGGCAATCGAAGCATGCGCCCATGCCGCAATGCAGCCCGCGCGGCGCGCCGGATTGCGTATACCGCAGCGTCAGCTCGCCGGCGGCGGACAGCGCCGCGGCCACCGTCTCGCCATACAGCGCGGAAATCGGGCGGCCTTCGAAGGTGATGCCCACCGCTTCGGCAGAGGGGCGGATCGCGGCGTGAGTCAGTCGCATGGGATGGGCTTGATGCTTTCGCGGAAAGGCGCATGGATGATGGCCGTTCGCGCGACAGGAGCAAGCCAATGGACCATCAGAATAAGCGGGGCGACAAATTTCGCGGCTGCTACACGGTCCTGATCACGCCCTTCACCAAGGGTGGGGCGGCAGTCGATTTGAAGGCGCTGGAGCGGCTGGTGGAATTCCAGATCCGCGAAGGTATACGCGGCCTGATCCCGCTTGGCTCCACCGGCGAATTTCTGTCTGTTTCGCCCGAAGAGAGAACCGCCATCGTGGAGACGGTGGTGAAGACCGCCGCCGGCCGCGTGCCCGTGCTGATCGGCACCGGGGCGGAGGATACGCGGGAGGTGGTGCGCACCTCGCGGGAGGCGGAGGCGCTGGGCGCGGATGGCGTGATGATCATCCCGCCCTTCTATTCCGTGCCGACGGAGGACGAGCTGTATCTCCACTACAAGACCGTCGCGGATTCCATCGGCATACCCATCATGGTCTACAACAACCCCGCCACGGCGAATGTCGACCTGACGCCCAAGATCCTCGCGCGGTTGGCCACCATCGAAAGCTGCCTCTACGTGAAGGAGAGCACGCTGGAGGTGACGCGCGTGCGCGACATCGTCGATCTCTGCGGCGACCGCATGGAAGTCTTCGCCGGCGTGCTGGGGTATGAAAGCGCCTGGCTGGGTGCCATCGGCTGGGTTGCCGTGTGTTCCAACCTGGCGCCGAAGCTGAGCACGGACATGTTCCACGCGGCGGCCTTCGACAAGGACATGGACCGCGCCCTGCCGCTTTACCGCCAATTGATGCCGCTGCTGCCCTTCGTCGGCGGGCCACGCTACGTCTCCGGCACCAAGGCCGGCTTCCGGCTGATGGGCATGCCGATGGGCGATCCGCGCCCGCCCCGCCTGCCGTTGCCGGGCACGGATGTGCCGCAGCTCGCCGCCGTGCTGCAGGGTCTGGGCCTGCTGGCCGAGGGCGCGCGCCAGGCGGCCTGAGTTCTTCTTCGAATCAAACAGGGAGTTTTAAATCATGCGTCGTCTTCTTCTCGCCGCCGCGCTCGCGGCTTTCGCATCGCCTGCCTTTGCGCAGGCCCCAACCGGCTGCACGCCGCGCGTGGCGAATTCGGAGCTGGTGAAGCCCGGCACCCTGATCATGTCGATCAACCCGACGCTGCCGCCGCTGCAATTCGTCAACGCGCAGGGTCAGTTGCAGGGGCTGCGCTTCGATCTCGGCCAGGAACTCGCCAAGCGCCTGTGCCTGACGCCGGAATGGGTGCGGATCGAGTTCAGCGCGATGATCCCGGGCCTCGCGGCGCGGCGCTGGGACGTGATCAACAGCGGCACCTTCTTCACCCCGGCGCGCGCCGAGATCATGCAGATGCTGCGCTATGAGAATGCGGCCGTCGCCTTCTCCGCCGCGCGCGGCAATCCGCTGAACATCGCCAGCGTCGATGACCTGGCCGGCAAGGTCGTGGGCGTCGAGATCGGCGGCTTCGAGGAAGCACGCACGCGCGCGCTGAGCGCGGATCTGGTCGCGCGCGGCAAGGCGCCCATCACCATCCGCACCTTCGACAACTTCGCCATCGCCTTCCAGGCGCTGCGCGTCGGCCAGGTGCAGGCGGTAACGAGCGTGGATGCGGTGGCCGCCGAATACGACCAGCGCGGCGATTTCCCGCGCGTGCTGCACGGCCTGTTCCCGACGCCGGCCAGCCTTGCCATGCGGTCCCGCCCCCTGGCGCTGGAGATCGCCAAGGTGCTGACCGAGATGAAGGCGGATGGCAGCTACGATGCGCTGTTCGACCGTTACGGCGTCAGCAAGTATGAGGCGGGCTTCGAAGTCGTCGGCCCGCAGTAACCATCCGACAACTCTGGCGGCCCGCGCACTTCGTGCGGGCCGAGGCCGCGAATGCGGCCAGCTTTCGAAAGCATGTAGATGCATATCTGGTCCTGGCAGGGGTTCTTCGACTACCTGTTCAACCCCTTCCTGCTGGAAGGCGCGGTCACCACGCTGTGGCTGACCGCGGCCTCCCTGTTCTTCGGCCTGATCCTGGGCATCGTCGTGGCGCTGCTGCGCCTGTCCGGCAACCGCTGGCTGGCCGCGCTCGCCAAATTTTATTGCTGGATCTTTCGCGGCACGCCGCTGCTGGTGCAGCTTCTCATCATCTACACCGGCCTGCCGCTGTTCGGCGTGCGCTTCAGCGTGACGCAGGCGGCGCTGCTCGGCCTGGCGCTGAACGAGGCCGCCTATCTCAGCGAGATCGTGCGTTCCGGCATCTCCGCCGTCGGCCCCGGGCAGCGGGAGGCCGGGCTGGCGCTGGGGCTGAAGAAGATCCAGGTCTTCCGCAACATCACCTGGCCGCAGGCCTTCCGGATCATCATCCCGCCGCTGGGCAATTCGGTGAACGGCTTGCTGAAGACCACCTCGGTCGCCTCGGTCATCTCGATGGAAGAACTGCTGCGGCGCACGCAGATCCTGATCCAGGAACGGTTCCTGGTGCTGGAATTGTTCCTGGCCGCGGCCTTCTGGTACCTGGTGATGACCACGGTGTGGGACCTGGTGCAGCGTCAGTTGGAAAAGCGCTACGGCCGCGCCTATGTCACCACTGCCGCCGACCGGCGCTGAGGCTCAGCCGGCGGTCAGCGCCCGCAGCAGCGCCGCCAGTTCCGGCTCCGCCACCAGCCCTGCAGCGGTGGCGGGCGTGACCAGCCGGCGTTCCCGCTCGCGGCGTTCCGGCCAGTCATGCAGCAGGCGCGCGACGCGCAGGCGATAGACCAGCACATCGCAAGGCAGCAGCACGCCGCCCGGCTTGCGCTTGTGATAGGCAAACTGGCCGATCGGGTCCGGGTCGGCCTCACCCACGATGCCGGCTTCCTCGAAGGCCTCCCGCGCTGCGCTGCGATGCGGTTGCTCGCCCGGCTCGATCCAGCCCTTCGGGATGACCCAGCGCCGTGTCTCGCGACTGGTCACCAGCACCACGCGCAGCGCCGCGCCCAGGCCGGTCAGCGGCAGGGCGGCGCATTGCCGGCGGAGGTCGGCCACCGCATCGCCCGGCATCTTTCCCCTGGCTCCCCGAATCACGGAAAGGCGACCTATCCGCCTGCGAAATTGCATCACATTGAGATGGACAATCCGTGGAGCTCTGTGAAGAGCCCATGAATCAGACGGCGCATTTCATGCGGATGACTGGACTTGTCATCGATAATTTCACAGCGCCAGCACCGCCAGCGCATGTGCGCGCAGCTTCACCTTCTGCACCTTGCCGCTGGCGGTCATGCCGATCGATTCGAACCCGTCCACAATCGCTAGGTGCCGCGGCATGCGGAAATTGGCCAGGCGCGGCTTCAGCCAGTCAAGCAGCGCCGCCTCCGTCACCGCCGCGCCATCCCGCAGCTGCACGAAGGCGGCCACCACCTCCCCCAGCCTTGCGTCCGGCACGCCGACCACCTGGGCGAGCGCCACCGCCGGATGCGCCGACAGCACCTCCTCCACCTCGGCGGGCGCGACATTCTCGCCGCCGACGCGGATCACATCCTTGATGCGGCCGACCATGCGCAGCCGGCCATCCGCATCCTGCGTGCCGAGGTCACCGGTGCGCAGGAAGCCATCCGGCGTGAAGGCCCTTTGCGTGTTTTCCGGGTCATGCAGGTAGCCGCGCATGACGGACCAGCCCCTCACCTGGATCTCCCCCGCCTGCCCGGCCGGCAGCGGCGCGTCGGTCGCGGGATCGGCGATGCGGACTTCCAGCCCCGCATGCGGCACGGCGCCGCCGGCGATGCGCGCCTCGACCGGCTCGCGATGGTCGGATAGCGCAACATTGGGCGACGCCTCGCTCAGCCCATAGGCCCAGCATAGATCCTGCACGCCCATGTCTTCCACGATCCGCCGCATCGTTTCCGGCCCCGCCGCGGCCCAGCCGCCACGCAGATGCAGCCGCGCCCGGTCGAAGCGGGGGTGGGACATCAGAAGCTGGAAGATCGCGTCATTGCCGGAGGTCAGGGTGCAGCGCTCACGCTCCAGCAAATCGAGCGCCGCGCCGGCCTCGAAGGTCGGCGGCGTCACCATCACGGCGCCGGTCACCAGGCAGACCAGCAGGGACAGGGTGGAACCGGCGACATGGAAGAAGGGCCGACAGTTCAGGTAGCGATCATCGGGCCGCACGCCGAGCTTCGCCGCACAGGCGGTGGCGTTGCGCAGCATGTTGTGGTGCGTCAGCAGCACGCCCTTGGGGTGGGCGGTGGTGCCGGAGGTGTACTGCACCAGCAGCACATCCTCCGCGGTGACCAAGGCCATTGCGACGTCCAGCGCCGCATCGTCCACCGCCCGCGCGCGAAATGCGTCCCAGCCCGGCGTGCCGGCCACCACCACATGGCGCAGCTCGGGCAATTCGCCGCGCACCTCCGCGACCGCCGCGGCGAAATCGATGTTGAGAAAGCGGCCAGCCAGCAGCACCGCCTTGCAACCTGCGCGGCCCAGCGCGAAGCCGATCTCGGGCGGCTTGAAGCGGGTGTTGACCGGCACCGTCACCGCGCCGATCAGCGCGGCGCCGTAGAAGCTGGCGACCCAGTTCGCATCATTGCCCATCAGCAGCCCGACGAAATCGCCGCGGCCGATGCCGAGCGCCAGCAGGCTGCGCGCGACGCCACGCGCCTCCGTGCGCAGCGCCGCATGGGTCAGCCGCACGCCATCCGCCACCAGCGCCTCCGCATCGCCGCGCTGCGCCGCATTGGCGTCGAGCAGGTCGGAAAGGCGCGTCGTCCAGCTCATCGGCCGAAGCCGGACATGGCGCTGCGCCATTCGGCGGCGTCCAGGCTGTCCTCGATCGCCAGCAATTCGGTGGCCAGCGCGCCGCGCGGGTCGCGTTCCAGCCCCTCATCGATGCAGCGCTTTGCGAGTGCCAGGGCCGAGGCAGGCGCCTTCAGGATGGTGGCGGTGATGGCCGCCAGCGTGTCCGCCACCGCATCGGGTGCGACCAGCCGCGCCACCAGCCCGGCGGAAAGCGCTTCCTCCGCCGTCAGCACGCGGCCGGTGAACATCATGTCCTTCGCCAGCCGCTTGCCGAGGATGCGCGGCAGGCGCTGCGTGGCGCCGACCGTGCCCCACAGCGCCTCCGGCGTCTTGAAGCTGGCTGCGGGCGTGGCAAGGATCAGGTCGCAGGCGGCGGCGATTTCCACGCCCGAACCCACGGCGGGGCCTTCGACCACGGCGATGCTCGGCATCGGCAGACGCTCGATCGATTCATAGGCCCAGAAGCCCTTCACGCGGCGCGCGCGCACCGCGTTGTCGTCCATGCCCTGGCGTTCCTTCAAATCCGCGCCGGCGCAGAAGACCGGGCCATTGGCGCGGATCACGACGCATTTCGCCTGCGCCTCGGTCGCGCGGCGGCAGGCGGCGGCGAGCGCCTCGGCGAGGGCGAGGTTCAATGCGTTGCGCGCCTGCGGGCGGTCCAGTGTCAGCGTCACCAGCCCATCGGCTTCCGTGTAAATCAGCGGTTCCGTCATATCGCGCCTTCCTCCCGCAGGGCCGCGATGCGCGCGGCGTCGTAGCCGAGTTCCGCCAGCACCGAATCCGTATCCGCGCCCAGCGCCGGCGCCGGCAGCGGTGCCGGGTCGGCAAATCCGTCGAAGCGGAAGGGCAGGCGCAGCGCCGGGTGGCTGGCTGCGCCATGCGCCACCTGCGCCACGCTGCCGCGCGCCTGCACATGCGGGTCCGCCACCACCTCATCGAGTGCCAGCACCGGGCCGTTCGGCACATTCGCCGCATCCAGCACCGCCACCGCCTGCGCGCGCGTCATCGCACCGAGGGCGGCGGACATCGCCGCCATGATGCGCTCGCGCTGTTCCAGCCGCTGCGCGTTGGTCGCCAGCCCCTCCAGTTCGGGCAAACCCAGCGCGGCGCAGAGCGGCGCCCAATGCTGGTCGCTGGCGGTGATGTGCAGGAAGCGGCCATCCTGGCAGCGAAAACTGGCAGTCGGCACGCGGCCGGGATGTTCGGTGCCGAGCCGTGGCGGCACTTCCCCCAATGCGAACAGCCGTGCGGCCGCGATGGTCAGCAGCGCCACCTGCCCGTCCAGCATGCCGAAATCCACATGCGCGCCTTCCCCTGTGGCATCCCGCCCGCGCAGGGCTGCCAGCAGCGCAATCGCCACCCACAACCCGCTGGTGAGGTCCGCCACCGGCAGCCCCGGCTTCACCGGCCCGCCGCCCTTCTCCCCGGTCAGCCCCATCAGCCCGCCCATGGCCTGAAACACCGTGTCGTAGCCCTTGCGCTGGGCGTAGGGGCCGGTCTGCCCGAAGCCGGTGCAGGACAGGTAGACGAGGCGTGGGCTCACCTCGCGCAGCGCGGGATAATCCAGGCCCCGCCGGGCCAGCGTGCCGGTCGGGAAATTCTCCACCAGCGCATCCGCGCCCGCCGCCAGGTCGCGGATCACCTGCCGCCCGCCGGGCTTGCGAAGATCCACCGTGATGCTGCGCTTGCCGCGGTTGCAGGCGAGGAAATAGCCGCTGGTGCCGAAATCGAAGAAGGGCTCGAAGCCGCGCGTTTCATCGCCTGTGCCGGGCTGCTCCACCTTAATAACGCTGGCGCCGAGTTCCGCCAGCAGCATGGTGGCGAAGGGGCAGGCCAGCACGCGCGACAGGTCCAGGATGCGAAGCCCCTGCAGCGGCCGCATGCCGCCATTCCCCGCCTGATCCATGCCACCCCCCGTTCCGTGCTTGCAGGAATGGGGCGGCTTGGTTGAGGATGTCAACGGTAAGGGCCGCCAGAGCCCCTGGGATGGAGACCACGACAATGCACATCACCCGCCGCCACGCGCTGGCCGGGCTTGGCCTGGCGCCGCTCTGCCTGGCGACCGCCCAGGCGCAGGCCGCCTGGCCGAACCGGCCGGTCCGCTTCATCGTGCCCTTCGCCGCCGGTGGTCCCGTGGAGGTGCCGGCCCGGTTCATTGCGGAATCGCTGGGCGGCAGGATCGGCCAGCCGGTGCTGGTGGAGACGCGGCCCGGCGCGGGCGGGTCGCTCGGCGTGCAGGCGGTGGTGCAGGCGAATGACCCGCACACGCTGCTGTTCACCACATCCTCCGTCGCCATCGTCCCGGCGCTGATGGCGAACCCCGGCTACGACCCGTTCCGCGACCTGGTGCCGATCACCATGGTCAGCGAGGCACCGATGGTGATCCTGGCCCGGCCGGAGAATCCGATCCGCGACTTGGCGGACCTTATCGCCCGCGCCAAGGCCGCGCCGGGGGCCATCACCTACGGCACCTCCGGCGTCGGCTCCACCACCCATCTCGGCGGGGCGCTGCTGGGCGTGCGGGCGGGGATCGATCTGCTGCACGTGCCCTATCGCGGCGCCGGGCAGGCGGTGACCGCGCTGTATGCGGGGGATACGGATCTGCTGGTGACCGGCACGATCGAGGCGCTGACCCATCTGCGCGACCGCCGCCTGAAGGCCATCGCCGTGACCAGCGCCGAGCGCGCCAGCAGCCTGCCCGATGTGCCGGCGATCAGCGAGGCGGTGCCGGGCTACGCCATGACCATCTGGTACGCCATGTTCGGCCCGCGCAACACGCCGCAGGATGTGGTGGACCGGCTGGTGCGGGAGGTGGCGCCGATGGCCCGCGGCAACCTTCTGGCCACCCGCATGGAGGAAAGCGGCGCCACGCTGCTGCTGGATGGCCCCGCCCGGCTGGCGGAGCGCCTGCGTGTCGAGGTGCCGCAGTGGCGGGAGGTGGTGGCCCGCGCGGGCATCCAGGCCGGGTGAGGCTACAGTCCCGCCAGCGCCGCGACGGCATCCTCGGGCCGTGCCACCGCGACGGCGCCGGCCTGCGCCAGCGCGGCGAGCTTGGCCGCCGCCGTCTCCCGCTCCGCCCCCGCCAGCGCACCGGCATGGCCCATGCGCGTGCCGGGCGGGGCGTGGCGGCCCATCACCAGCGCGACCAGGGGTTTGCCGAAGGCCGGCAGCGCCTCGGCCAGCGCATATTCCTTGTCGCCGCCCAGCTCGCCGCAATACAGCACGGCGCGCGTGCCGGGGTCGGCGGCCAGCATCGGCAGGTATTCATGCGGGTTGCGGCCGATCATCAGGTCGCCGCCCATATGGATGACGGCGCTCTGGCCGATGCCGGCCTCGGTCAGCAGCCGGGCCAGCGCCAGGGTCAGCGTGCCGCTGCGGCACAGCAGCGCGACAGCGCCGGGGCGGCAGAATTCCGGCGCGATGGAGCCGAGCAGCGTGCGGCCCGGAATGCACAGGCCGAGCGTATTCGGCCCGACCAGCCAGCACCCCGCCGCCCGCGCTTCCTGCGCCGCCTTCAGACTGTCCTGCACCGGGACATATTCGGCCGCCGCGACGATCAGGGGAATACGCGCGGCGATGGCGCCCCGCACCGCATCCAGCACGCCCTCGGGCGGCGTGTAGAGCACCGCGGCATCGGCGGGCTCATCGAGCTGGCTGAGATCGTCCAGCAGCGGCAGCCCATCCTGGCTGGTGCCGCCGCGGCCGGGTGCGATGCCGGCCACCAGGCGGGTGCCGGCGGCGCGCATGGCGGCGACCTGGGCGCTGGCGTAGCGTCCCGTCGGATTGACCACGACCACGCGGCGGGGCGCGTCCTGCAGCAGATTTTTGTGCATCATTCTCGGACATCGACAGGGGTTGCGGCACGATGCGGCTGACGGAGTGGGACGGCAAGACGGCGCTGCGGCGCCACGGCATCGCGGTGCCGCCCGGCGTGTTGACGGGCACGGCCGTGCCACCGGGCTGGGAGGATGCCGTGGTGAAGGCGCAGATCCTGGAAGGCGGCCGCGGCAAGCGCGGGCTGGTGCAGCGCGGCGATGCAGCGAAGCTGGTGCCGGAGATCCGCGGCCTGCTCGGGGATGCCGGCGCGCCGCTGCTGCTGGAACGTCCGGTCGACATCGCGCAGGAGATCTTCCTGGCGCTACGCGTGGACGGCACGGCGCAGGCGCTGGAGGTGCTCTGCGCGCCCGAGGGCGGCGTCGAGGTGGAAGGTGGCGCGCCGCCGCTGCGCTGGCACATCCTGCCCGAATCGCCATCCGCTTTGCCCGACAGCCTCCGCATCCTGCGCGGCGCCTTCCCGGCCGATCTGGCCGCGCGGCTGGCGCGGCTGGTGGTGCGGCTGGCGCGGGTGATGGTGGCGGAGGATCTGGAAAGCCTGGAGATCAACCCGCTGGCGCGCCTCGCCGATGGCAGCCTGGTCGCCTGCGACTGCAAGGCGGTGCGCGACGAGGCTGCCGGCTTCCGCCACGATGCGGAGGCCACGGCGCTGTCCGCGGGCCTGGAATCCGCAGCCATGACGCCGCTGGAACGCCGCGCGCGGGATGAGGGCTTCCAGATGGTCGAAATCCCCGGCGGCCGCGTCGCCATGGTCACCGCCGGTGCGGGGCTTGGCATGATGATGCTGGACCTGCTCGGTGATGCCGGCTGCCCCGCCGCCTGCTTTATGGACAACGCCCAGGGCGGTCCGGTGGAGACCGCGAAGCAGCGTTTCGCCATCGCCTTCGAGATGGCGCAGCGGCCGGGGATCGATGCCGTGCTGTTCTACACCACCCTCGCCTCCCGCCCTCTGAAGGGACGGGTGGAGGCGCTGGCGGCGCAGTTGCGGGCGCAGCCCTCGCCGAAGCCGCTATTCGTCGGCCTGGCGGCGGGGCATGCGGCGCTGGCGGGCTATTCCATGGCGCAGGCGGCAGCCGACCTCGCCGCGGTGGGCGTGACGGCACTGGAGGCGGACCCGCATGCGCTGGTCCGCCAATTGGCCGCTTCCATCGGCCCGAGGAGGACCGCGTGATGCAGCTGCCCGACCGCTTCGACCCGCTGGACCCGGCCACGCAGCCGGTGGTGCCGGTGCCCGGCTACCCCAACACCATCCGCCGCAATCCCTCCCGCGCCCCCTTCCGCCGCAGCCTGACGCGCACCGAACTGACCGGCCCGCTGGACCTGTCCGCAAAGCTGCGGCCGGGCGACGACAATCTGGCGGAGCTGGCGCCCGGCCGCATGGCGCAGGGCCAGCTCATTCATGTCGGCGGGCGCGTCCTGGATGAGGATGGCAGGCCGGTCGCCGGCGCCATCGTGGAGCTGTGGCAGGCCAATGCCGGCGGGCGCTACTTCCACCCGATCGATCAGCGCGACGCGCCGCTCGACCCGAACTTCATCGGCAATGGCCGCACGCGCAGCGATGACGCCGGGCGCTACGGCTTCTTCACCATCAAGCCCGGCGCCTATCCGGTGCCCGATAGCGGGCGCTGGTGGCGGCCGCCGCATATCCACATTTCCGTCCTTGGGCCGGGGTGCCTCATGCGGCTGGTGACGCAGATGTATTTCCCGGGCGACCCGCTGAACGCGATCGACCGCATCCTGAACTCGGTGCCGGATGCCGGCGCCCGCGCCCGCTGCATCGCGCATTTCGTGGCGCCGGAGGCAGTGATGGGCGATTGGCAGGGCTTCACCCACGATCTGGTGCTGCGCGGCCGCCACGCGACGCCGCCGCTGTGAGCAACCACCCCAACGCCCCGCTGGTGCCCACCGCCTGGGCGACGATCGGCCCCTTCTTCCCACAGACCTTCTTCCGCGATGGCGACAACGACCTGACGCGCCTGGCGCCCGACGCACCGCAGACGGCGCAGGGCAGCCCGATCTGGCTGACTGGCCGCGTGCTGCAGGAAGGCGGGGGGCCTTGCGTGAATGCCGTGCTGGAAGCCTGGCAGGCCGATGCCGCCGGCCGCTTCCGGCATCCGCGCGACCCGGACTGGCAGAAGGCCGATCCCGGCTTCTTCGGCTGGGGCCGCGCCTGGACGGATGCGGAGGGGCGCTTCGCCTTCCGCAGCATCATCCCCGGCGGCTACCGCGATGCCACGGGACTGCGCGCGCCGCACATCAACCTGGCGATCATCGGCAGCGGCATCATGGGGCGGCTCGCCACCTGCGTCTTCCTGCCCGGCTTTGCCGAGGCCAATGCCGCCGACCCGGTGCTGTCATCCCTGCCCGAGACGCTGCGCCCGCTGCTGGTGGCGCGCGCCGATGGGCAGGGGCCGGATGGTGCGCCGCGCTTCAGCCTGGACCTGCCGCTGCGCGGCGATCCGGCGGAGGAGACGCCGTTCTTCGAGGATTAGAGCACCGCATACACGTCATAGACCGGACCATGCGCGAACCGGTGGCCAACGCCCACCGCCAGCACCCGGTTCAGCCATTCATGCGGCCCCGGCCCGGTCTCGAAGCGCATGGCGACGCGCATGTAGTAGCTGCCGGGCGGCATCGCCTCCCCGGCCGCCATCCGCGCGGCAACCTCCGGCGGGGCGTGGCGGATGCCCTGGTAGGTGGCGCCGATGATCTGCCCGTCATCCGCCTGCAGCACCACCCGCACATCCAGCCGCGTGCCGCCGTCGGATTGCGTCACCAGCCAATCCGCGCCACCCGGCAGCACCTTCCCCGCCAGCCCCGGCCCGGCAAACTTCCCGCCGGTGACAAGGAAGACGCGGCGATCGCCGATCGGGCCGGCACCGATGGCCTGCGGCCCCTCCACCGACAATTCCAGGCGGAACAGGAAATCGGTGTTCAGTTGCATGCGTTCCATGGCCGTCGCTCAGCGCTGCCGCCAGGGCAGGCCATCGGCCTTCCAGCCAGCGACGCCACCGCGATGCCCGTCCTGATCCACCGGCCCCTCGAATCCGTCGGCGACGTTGAAGGCATGCGGAAAGCCGTGCTGCTGCGCTGCCTGGCCGGCGGCCAGGCTGCGCGCACCTGAACGGCAGATGAAATAGAGTTTGGAAAGCGGGGTGGCGCCGGCCCGGTGAAGCTGTTCCACGAAGGCGCCGTTGACCTGCATGCTGGGATAGACCTGCCACGGGATCAGCGCGACCTGCTTGCCGACCTCCGCGAGGTCCGGTAGTCCGACGAAATTCCACTCGGCATCGGTGCGGACATCGACCAGGATGGCGTCGGGGTCCTCCGCCAAGGCCTGGTAGGTGGCACGGGGCGTCACATCGGGAACACCAGTCATGGCTTCCTCTCCGTCGGGTTGATCCCGGCAGGATGGGGCCTCCTTGGCCGGGGGACAACCATAGGGTGCCACGCACAGCCCTGCGTGGCGGGAATAGGGGAAGATCGAAGCATGTCCGAGAAGCACGAGACCGCCGCGACGCACGACCATATGGGTCGCAAGATCGTTGGTTCGAAGCAGGAAGCCTTCCGGCAGGACCTGCCCTGGATCCTCGCGATGGTGGCACTCACCGTGTTCACGCTGATGGCGCTGTCCGGCTACTTCCGGCTGTAACGCGAACCCCGCCACCCGTCCCGGCCCGCAGCCGGGACGGTGTGCGGCACGGCGTCAGCGCCCCGCGCGCAGCGCGATGGCCAGAGGCGGGTCATCGGTCGCGAAGACATCCACGCCAAGCGTCAACATCCGCCGGATGCTTGGCGCGTGGTTGGCGCCCCATGTGCCGATGCCGATGCCGGCTGATCGCAGGCCGGCCACCAGTTCCGCATCGATGGCGCTTTCATGCACGCCGATCTCGGGGAATCCGTAGGCCCGCGCCGTGGCCACCAGCCCGGTCAGGCCGAGGTCGCGCAGCGTCGCAATCTCCAGCAGCCAGGCCACCCCGGCCAGCCCGCCGGCCGCCTGTGCCTCGGCCATGGTGCCGGCGTGGAAGCCGATGATCCAGCTCCGCCCCCGCTCCCCGGCCTGGTCCAGCACCGCAAGGGTGGCCGGGACGATGCCCGGATAGGGCTCGCCCGAGGCGCTGGCCTTGATCTCGATTCGCGGCGCCACCGGCGTGCCGGCCAGGATCGCGAGATAGTGCGCCAGCGTCGGCGGCGCCTCCCCCGCCGTCCCGCGCACCCGTACGGTGGCGAATTCCGCGGCGGTCAGGGCGGCGACGGGGCCGCGCCGGTCCGTGGTGCGGTCGAGCGTGGCGTCGTGCATGACCACCACCTGGCCATCCGCGCTGAGGTGCACATCGCATTCCGCCTGCTCCAGCGGCAGCCGGGCGGTGTTGCGGAAGGCCAAAGCGCTGTTTTCGGGCCAGAGGAACAGGCCGCCGCGGTGGCTGGCGATTCGGGTCATGGTAAGGGTCCGGGGGCGTATCGCGGCGCACCCTCGCTCCGCTTGCGGCGCACTCTCGCCCCGCTTGCGGCGACGCGCCAGGGCCGGTCTTGAAAGTTGCATCGGATTGCAAGCAAGGCAAGCATGAGCGCATAAGTGGAGGTGGCCGATCCATGGTCATCAGCTAGCCGCGCGGAGGGCTTCATGACCCTGTCCATTGTCATCCACCGTCCGGAATCCGGCCCCTCGGACAGCCCCCCGGCAGCCGAGGCCGAGGCCATGCGCCTCGCCGTGCGCGACGCGGTCTGGGAGATTGCCGATGCCCATTGGACCATGGGCAACGACGCCATCCTGGTCTCCACCGACCTGTCGCCGGACTACATGCTGAGCCATTTCCGGCGCGCCCTGGCCCGGCGCGGCTTCGACCGCAGCGGCCTGCTGCTGGTCACCGGCGTCGGCCCGCGCGCCGCCTGGTCGGACCTGCCGGAGGAGGCGGAGGGCTGGCTGAAGGACGTGCTGGCCTGATGCGCCCGGCGCATGGATGCAAGGTCACGCGATTGCATGCGGCGCCACTCGCGTTATGGTTGCTGCAATCGTTAATGGTATTGTTGTAGGATGCTCAGGTGGCGGGACAGATCGCCACGGCCCGGAATTTTGGCGGGCACCTCGATGCCAGGGAGCCCAGCATGTCTTCGGCGCATCGCCGCTTTCGCAATCTCCTCGCCGCCTTGCTCCTGGCTGTGGGGTTCAACGCCATGGCGGCCCACGCCGAGCAGGCGCCGATCCGCCTCAAGATCGTCGGCGGCCTCGCCGATGTCAGCCAATATGTGCGCTATGAGGAACCATTCTGGCGGACCCGCATCGCGGAACTGACCGACGGACGGGTGCAGGCCGAGATCGCGCCCTTCGACCGCAGCGGGATTCGCGGGCAGGAAATGCTGCAATTGATGCGCCTTGGCGTGGTGCCCTTCGGCACGGCGCTGCTGGCCGTGGTCTCCACCGAGGAGCCGGAGTTCAACGCGGTGGACCTGCCGGCCCTGGCGCCCGACATGGCCAGCCTGCGCCAGACCGTCTCCGCCTTCCGCCCGCATATCGAGCAGGTGCTGCGCGAGCGCTACCAGATCGAGTTGCTGGGCATCTACACCTATCCGGCACAGGTGGTGTTCTGCACCCGCCCCTTCACCGGCCTCGGCGACCTGTCCGGCCGGCGCATCCGGTCCTCCTCCGTCGGGCAGTCCGAGATGCTGCAGGCACTTGGCGCGACACCGGTGGTGATTCCCTTCGCGGAGGTGGCGCAGGCGATCCGCAGCGGCGTGGTGGAATGCGCCATCACCGGCACGCTGTCCGGCAACGCGATCGGCCTGCATGAGACGACAAGCCATGTGCACGCCATGGCCCTGGCCTGGGGGATTTCCATCTTCGGCGCCAATGCCACCGCCTGGGCTGCCATCCCGACCGATCTGCAGCAGGTGATCCGCGACGGGATCGTCGACCTCGAACGGCAGATCTGGGTCGCCGCGGACCGTGAAACGGGTGAGGGCCTGGCCTGCAATGCCGGCCTGCCCTCCTGCACCGCCGGGCGCCGCGGCAGCATGACGGTGGTGCCGGTCAGCGCCGCCGATGACGAACGGCGCCGCCGCCTGCTGACCGAGGTGGTGCTGCCGCGCTGGGTCAATCGTTGCGGGATGGATTGCGTGGAGGCCTGGAACCAGTATCTGGCGCCGACGCTCGGCCTGCAGGCGCGGCCCGAATAGATGCAGACCGCCCGCCGCCTTCGCCTCGCGGTGCTCGCTGCCGTCATCCTGCTTCTCCTCGCGCAGGTGGTGGCGACGGCGATGCTGCTGGAACGGTCGCGGGAGGCAGCGCTGGCGGCGGCGACCGATACGGCGGACCGGGTCAGCCGCGCGGTCGAATCCTCGATCAACCGCAGCTTCGTGCAGGTGGATGCGATGCTGGCCGGGCTGCCCGCCATCCTCGCCCCCTATGCGCGCGATGGCCGCTTCGATGCGAATGCGGCCGGGCGGGTGATGCGGGAGCTGAACAACCAGAACTTCACCTTCCGCGACGTGCTGCTGGTGCGGGAAGATGGCATGCCCATCGCCACGTCGCTCGCCGTGTCACGCCGCCGGCCGCTGCCGCTGCCACTGGGTGCGGCCTTCACGGATGCCACGCCGAATGCCGGCAGCGTGATGATCGGCGGGCCGGTGCAGAACCCGGCCACCGGCGAATGGGCGCTGTTCTTCGCCCGCCCGGTGGTGATGCCGGTGCTGGGCGCCGTCACCGCGGTGGCGGAAGTGCCTGTGCCGATGGTGGGCAGCCTGCTGGCGGTGGGCGGCAGCGCACCGGGACTTCGCATCACGCTGGAACGCGATGACGGCACGCTGCTGGCCGCCCTGCCGCATGACGAGACGCGGATCGGCCGCCGCATGTCGCAAACCGCGGCCGCACTGACCGGGCTTGCGGAAACCCGCAGCCGCTTCAACGGCGAACCGGCGCTGATCTCGGTGCGGCCCACCCTGTATCCGTCCTTCTCCATCGTCACGACCATGGAGTTGCAGGCGGCGCTGGAGGGCTGGCGCACGGACCGCGAGCGCGCCCTGATGGTCTCCGTGGCCTTCGCGGCCCTGGTCCTGGCGCTCGCCGCCGCCCTGCTGCTTGGCCTGCGGCAGCGGGAGAAGGTGGAGGCGGAGCGCGCGCGCTGGCGCTCCACCCTGGAGAATGCGCTGGAGAGCATGTCGGACGGCTTCGTCATGTTCGGGCCGGATGACCGGCTGATCGCGTGCAACCAGCGCTACAAGGAATTCTACGCCATCTCGGCGCCCTTCATCAAAGCCGGCGCCGCCTTCCGCGACATCATGCGCGAGGGTGCGCGCCGCGGGCAGTACCCGCAGGCGGTGGGCGACATCGAGGCCTTCGTGGACGAGATGGACCAGTGGCGCCACGCCAACAACCCGCCGATCGAGCGGCTGTTGCCGGATGGCCGCTGGGTGCTGATCACCGAACGCAGCACGCCCGATGGCGGCACGGTGGGCATCCGTACGGACATCACCCCGATGAAACGGGCGATGGACGACCTGGCCCAGGCGCGCGATTCGGCGCGCGCCGCGGGGGAGGCGAAAAGCCAGTTCCTCGCCCGCATGTCGCATGAGCTGCGGACCCCGCTGAACGGCGTTCTCGGCTTCGCCCAGGTGCTGCTGCGCGACCCGAACCTCACCGAAGAACAGCGCGACCAGGTGCTGACCTTGCATGAGGCCGGGCAGCATCTGCTGGAGCTGGTGAACAGCCTGCTCGACCTGTCCAAGATCGAGGCCGGCAAGCTCGACCTGCATCTGCGCGATGTCGCGGTGCGCCCGCTGCTGGAAGCCTGCGCCGGCCTGCTGGCGCCGGAGGTGGACCGCAAGGGCATGACCCTGACGCTGGATGTCGCCCCCGGCACGCCGGAGGCGGTGGAGGCGGATGCGACGCGGGTGCGGCAGATGCTGCTGAACCTGCTGTCCAATGCGGTGAAGTTCACCCCGCCCGGCGGCCGCGTGGATTTCCGTGCCGGCCCGCTGCCGGATGGCCGCCCCGGCCTGCGGATCGAGGTGGAGGATACCGGGCCGGGCGTGCCGCCGGAAAAGCGCCATCTGCTGTTCGAGGATTTCTCCCAGCTCTTCCCGGTCGCCGGGCAGGAAGGCGCCGGCACCGGGCTGGGGCTCGCGATCTCCGCCCGGCTGGCCGCCGCGATGGGCGGGCGGATCGGCTGCGACAGCGAATTCGGGCCCGGCGCGCGCTTCTGGGTGGAATTGCCGCTGAAGCAGGTGCCGTTGCCCGCCGCCGCACCGGCCGCGGCAGCCCGCCCGGCCGAGCCGATCCCGGCCGCCGCCGGCCGCAGCCTGCGCATCCTGGTGGCCGATGACGTCGCCGCCAACCGCATGGTGGCCCGCGCCATGCTGGTCGGCGTCGGCCATCGCGTCGACAGCGCGGCGGATGGTGCGGAAGCCTTGGCCGCGGTGGAGCGGGAGGCTTATGACGTGGTGCTGATGGATGTGCAGATGCCGGTGATGGACGGGCTGGAAGCCACCCGCCGCATCCGCGCGCTGGACAGCGCCCGCCGCCGCGTCCCGGTGCTGGCCGTCACCGCCTCCGCCCTGCCGGAACAGGTCGCCGCCTGTCATGCCGCCGGCATGGATGGGCACCTGGCCAAGCCGATCGACCGCGAATCGCTGATCGCCGCGGTGGCCCGGCTGGCGGGTGGGGATGCGCTTCAGGCCACCGCCAGCGTCGCCGTCGTGGATGCCCAGCAGCCGCTGCTGGAACTGGCGGCACTGCGGAACCTGGCCGCCGATCTCGGGCCGACCGCGGATGCCGTGATCTCCGAATTCGTCTCCGAGGTCAGGCTGTGCTTCGAGACGCTTTCCGCTCCGACCATCCTCGACGACCCGCCCCGGCTGCGCCACGCCGCGCATCGGATGCTCGGCGCCGCGCGCACCCTCGGTGCCCGGCGCCTCGGCGCGGTGACGGATGCGCTTCAGAAGGACATGCATGCGGAGCGGGATCTGTCCGCGCCGCTGCGCCTGGTGCTGGAAACCGCGGCGGCGACCCTGCCGCTGATCGAGGCGCCGCTGGGGCAGGCGACGCAGAACGAGTCCACGCCGCGCAGCCGCGCCGCGCGGCTGGCGCAGGGCGTTGCGGATTAGACCGCTTTCCATTCGCCCTGGTCTGGCGATGTGCCGGATTCCCAGGCGATGCCGACCGCCTTCGAAATGCGTCATGAGCCGGGTCAGGCGGGCGGGATGCGCATCGGCGCGATCGGCGGGCGGACGAAATAGGGCGGCAGATCGTGCCACAGCCCACCCCGGCGCATCTCCGCCGCGCCGAAGTTGAACAGGCAGCGCATATAGGCCGGGTCGAATTCCTCGGTCGACGTGCACGGCATCCCGCGCGGAATCCAGGCGGCGCGGAATTCGATCTCATCGCGCTCCGCGATCAAGAACAGCTTGTACATGTCGCCGATGGCGCTGCCGCGGATCAGGGAACTGATAGAGGCACCGGCGATGGAGAAGATGCGCGGGCGCACCGGGGCTGCGTTGGTCAGCACCTGATTGTTCACGATCACCCACATGCGCCGGTCGATGTTGCGGCCGATCTGCTGCCGGGTGAGTGCCGCGATCGGCAGTTGCGGCGAGATCAGCACCACCTGGGACGTGGCGCCGCCATCCACATGCATCTCGTCGAAGCGCCGCCCATCGGCGGTCTGCACCGGGACGAAGACCGGCGGGAAGGCGATGGGCACGGCGGCCGAGGCCCGGATCACGTCCCGAAACATCTGCACCGCGCCCGGGTGGCCGGAGGCGGCGATGGCGCCCATGTTCCAGATCATCGGCCGGCCATGATCCAGATTGGTGGTGCCGACGAACAGCAGCCGCCCGCGCTGGTATTCCGCCGCGACCTTGGCCAGCAGATCCGCCGTGACGTAATGCGCGATGCGGTTGGCGAGGCCAGTGGTATCGGTCAGCGCCACGCCGGAGACCAGGCCACTGAGCACCGCCGGGCGGGCCACCTGGCTGGTGCGCAGCGTGGTGTAGATCTCCTCGATCACCGGGTCGTAGGCGGAGCCGAGGAAGGCGAAGGGTGCGATGATGGCGCCGGTGCTGATGCCCGCGACGGCGGCGAAGCTGGGCCGCGTGCCGCTTTCACTCCAGGCGCGCAGCACCCCGGCGCCGAAGGCGCCATCCGGCCCGCCGCCCGACATCGCCAGGTAATGCAGCACCGGCATCTGCCCGGCCGCCGCACGCTCCCCATAGCGTTGCCGCAGGATACCGGCCTGGCGCGCCACCAGCGCATCCAGCGCATTGGGCTCCAGCGCATCACCCCAGACCCGCAGGCCCGGGATGCCGAGCGGATGCGCCTGGCCGGTCAGGTCGGCAGGCACGGCGTTGCGGCTGACCCCGGCGCAGGCGCCCAGCAGGCATAGCAGCAAGGCCGCAGCAAGGTGACGGTATCGGTGCATCGGCGCGGCGCCCCAGGTGATCGGGCATGGTTGCGCCGCGAGGCGTTGAACCTTCCTGAAGGCGGTCTCAGCGCAATGGGGCGATGCGCGCCGCCAGCAGGTCGAAGAAGCCGGGCGCGTCCAGCGTCTCCAGCAGGTTCAGGTTCGGCGGGCGGCCGAGCCGCTGCCAGCGATCGATCACGGTGCGGCCGCGTCCGGGGCCGGGGCCGCAATCGACCTCCGCCTGCGCCTCCCGCGCGCCGAACAGGCCGGGCGCCAGCAGCCAGGCCACGGCGCAGGGATCATGCAGGGGAAAACCCCGGAAACCCATGCGGCGGGAGGGCGGCAGGGCGCGCAGGATGGCGGTCGCCGCGCGCCAGCAGGCGCCGCCTTCCCGTGCCTCCAGCGCCGTCACCACGGCCGGGGTGACGAAGGCCTGCGCGGTCAGGTCCAGCGTCGCCATGGTCAGGCGACAGCCGAGGCCGAGCAGGATCGCCAGCGCCTCCGGGTCGTTCCAGGCGTTGAACTCGGCGGCGGGGGTGATGTTGCCCTCGGACCAGGCGCCGGACATCAGCACGATCTCCGCCACCCGGTCCACCAGCGCCGGCTCCGTCGCGAAGGCCAGTGCCAGATTGGTGACGGGGCCGAGGCCGATGAGGGTGACGGAGGCCGCGGGCGCCGCGCGCAGCAGGTCACGGATCGCATCCGGCGCAATGCCGGGGGCCAGCGGCGGGCCATCCGGCAACCGCACACCGGCCAGCCCGTCCTGGCCATGCACCGCCGTCTCGAAGCGGAACGGCGCCATCAGCGACCGCTCGGCGCCGGCCACCACCGGGATGTCCCGCCCCGCCAGTGCGACGATGGCGCGCGCATTGGCGGTGGTGGAGGCGAGGCCGACATTGCCGCCCGCCACCGTCACCAGCCGCACATCCAGCTCCGCCGAGGCCAGCGCCAGCCACAGCGCGATGGCGTCATCCGTGCCCGGGTCGCAATCGATGATCGTGGTGCGGCTCATGCCAGTTCGCGCTCCACCAGGCTGCACCAGAAGGCGGCGCCATGCGGCAGGGCGGCGTCGGGGAAGTCGAAATGGACGTTGTGGTGGAAACCCTCGGGATGTGCGGGTTCTCCGGTGCCGAGCCAGGCATAGGCGCCGGGGATGCGGGCCAGGAATTCGGAGAAATCCTCGCCAGCCGTGATCGGCGGATGGTCGTCCCGCACCGCCAGCGCCGTGCCGGTGGCGGCCGCCACCATCACCGCGGCCTGCGCCGCGTGGTTCACCGTGGGGCCGAGGCGACGAATGTAGCGCGGCGCGGCCTGCACCCGGTGCTGCAGCGCGACGGCCTGGGCGATCTCCGCGATGCGGGTTTCCAGATGCGTCCGCACCGGCTCCTCCAGCGCGCGCGCCGTGCCGCGCAGGAAGACGCTGTGCGGGATGACATTGGGCGAAGCGGCATCGCCGGCGGCCATGTGGCCGACGCTGACCACGGCGGTGCCGAGCGGGTCCACCTCCCGCGCCGCAATGGCCTGGAGGCCGAGGATGAAGGCCGCCGCCGCCAGCGTCGCATCACGCCCGAGATGCGGCTTGGCGCCATGCGTGCCGATGCCGGTGAAGGTGACTTCCCAGGTGTCGGAGCTCGCCAGCACCGGGCCTTTGGGGACGGCAATGGTGCCCAGTGGCAGGCCGGGCAGGTTGTGCAGGCCGTAGATGGCATCCACGGGGAAGCGCTCGAACAGGCCTTCCTCCGCCATCACCCGCGCGCCGCCGAGCGATTCCTCGGCCGGCTGGAACACCAGATGCACGGTGCCGGCGAAGCGGTCCCGATGCGCGGCCAGCCATTCGGCGGCGCCCAGCAGCATCGCCGTGTGGCCATCATGGCCGCAGGCATGCATCCGGCAGGGGGCTTGGCTGGCATAGGGCAGGCCGGTGGCTTCCGTCATCGCCAGCGCGTCCATGTCGGCGCGCAGCGCGATGGCGCGGTTGCCCAGGCGGCCCTGCATGCGGCCCTGGATGGTGCCGACCACGCCGGTACCGGCGAGCCCCTCCGTCACCTGGATGCCCCAGCCGCGCAGCAAGGCGGCGACGCGGGCGGCGGTGCGGTGTTCCTCGAAACCAAGTTCCGGATGGCGATGGAAATCCTGACGCCAATCGGTCATGGCGGCCAGTGCGGTGGCGAAATCGGCGGGGCTGGGCATGCGGGGGCCTCAGGCGGTGGCGGGGTGGGGCTTAGCATCTGGCGCGCCCCAGATCGCGTCCTCGGTGAAGCCGAGCTCGGCGAATTCGGCAGCGCGCAGCGGCGCTTCCTCCGCCGGGTAGAACTCATCGAGCTGCGGCGGCGCGGCGGAAGTGCCGGACAGCATGGCATGCGCCTGGCCGCGATGGTGGATCTGGTGCTGGAACAGGTGCAGCAGCAGCCGGTCGCGCCGTTCCTCCTGCACCCGCGTGCCGCGGTTCACCCGGACGATGCCGGCCAGCGCGGCCTCATCCAGCGCCTCGCAATGGGCGATCAGCCGCCGGTCGACCGCCAACTGCGCCGCGCGCAGGCCGGGCAGGTCGGGGTGCGGCACGCGGTTCGCCCATGCGGCCGGGCCGAGCCAGCCGCCCTCCAGCGCATCGACATAGAACCAGTCGACGATGAGAATATGGTTCAGCGTCGCTACCAGGCTGGGGAAGAAGCCGGCACGCGAAGCGGCCCATTCCGCCGGGTCCAGCCGGGCGCAGGCGGCCAGCAGGCGGTGGTTCGCCCAGGCATTGTTGTGGGCCTGAGCCCGGAACAACAGCACGCTCATCCCGACGCTCCTGCCGGACGGTTGCGGTGAAGCGCCGCAACATGGCAGTTTGCGCCGCGCAACCCAATGGAACCCGGATGGCGTATTGGCAGCATTTCGGCGCGCCGCCGGCCGCGCGCGCGCCGTTCCGCGAGACCTTCCCCGCGCCGCTGCCGGATGGCGCGGTGCTGGATTTGCCGCTGCGCGATTTTTCCGACTTCGCCGTGGCCGGGCTGATCGCCAACCAGGCCAGCTTCGCCGTGATCCGGCGCCTCGCCCATTGGATGACCGAAGCGGCCCGGCCCCTGCAGCCCGACATGGTGGTGGGGATGCCGAGCCTGGGCCAGGTCTTTGCCCCGCTGGTGGCGGAATCGCTCGGCCACACGAACTGGGTGGCGCCCGGCTGGTCGCGCAAGCGGTGGTACGAGGAACGGCTTTCCGTGCCGGTGCGGTCCATCACCTCCCCCACCCCGCGCCGGCTCTGGCTCGATCCGCGTATCCTGGACCGGCTGGCAGGTCGGCGGGTGCTGCTGGTGGATGATGTGATCTCCACCGGCACCTCCGCCCTCGCCGGGCTGGAATTGCTGGCGGCCGCGGGCATCACCCCGGTGGGGCTGCTGGTCGCCATGGTGCAGGGCGATCGCTGGCAGGCCGCCTGGCCCGCCGCCATCCCGGTCCGCGCCGCCTTCGCCACGCCCATCTTCCGTCCCTCCCCCGCCGGCTGGGTGCCGGAGGCAGGGACCGCCCCGCATGACCTGTGTCTGACGACCATCAAGGACCACGCCGCATGATCCGCACGCTTCGCGCCGCTTTGCTCGGCACGGCCCTCCTCGCCGGCCCGGTGGCAGCCCAGGAAAACATCCGCATCGGCGTGGAGGCGGGGCCGACCAGCCTCGATCCGCATTTCGCCAGCCTGATCACCAACATCGCCTTCGCCCGGCACGTCTTCCAGCCGCTGATGGAACAGGATGCGACGCAGAATCTGCGCCCGGCCATCGCGCTGTCGCTGCGCGCGGTGGAGGAGCTGGTCTGGGAGGTGAAGCTCGACCCCGCCGCCCGCTTCCATGACGGATCGCCGGTAACGGCGGAGGATATCGCCTTCACCATCGCCCGCGCCGGCGACGTGCCGAACTCGCCCTCCTCCTTCCGCTACGCGACGCGACCGATCGCGGCGGTGGAGGCGGTGGATGCGAGCACCATCCGCATCCGCACCAACCAGCCGACCCCGCTGCTGCCGAACTTCCTGGCGCTGGTGATGATCGTCTCGAAGAAGCATGGCGAGGGCGCTTCCACGGCGGACTTCAATGCTGGCCGCGCCATGATCGGCACCGGGCCGTTCCGCCACGTCTCCTGGCAGCCCGGCAGCCCCGTGGTGATGGAGCGCAACCCGGCCTTCGCAGGCGCCGCGCCGGCCTTCCAACGGGTGGAATTCCGCCCCATCGCCAATACCGGCGCCCGCGTCGCCGCGTTGCAGGCGGGCGATGTGGACATGATCGAGATCGTGCCGCCCGACCATTTCGCCCGCTTCAAGGCGGAGACCGCGCGCTACGCCACCGCCGAAAGCCCCTCCAACCGCCTGATCTTCCTGACGCTAGACAGCGACCGGGAGGACAGCCCCTTCATCCGCGGCCGCGACGGCGCGCGCATCGCCAACCCGCTGCGCGACCCGCGCGTGCGCCGCGCCCTGTCGCTCGCCATCAACCGCGATGCCATCGTCTCCCGCATCATGCAGGGCCAGGCGCTGGCGGCGGGGGATCTCGGCCCGCCCGGCTATTTCGGCACCTCCCCCGATCTGCGGCCGACGCCATTCGACCTGGACCAGGCCAAGCGCCTGCTGGCGGAGGCCGGCTTCCCGGATGGCTTCGCGGTGCAGATCAACGGTCCGAATGACCGCTACATCAATGACGAGCAGGTGGTGCAGGCCATCGCGCAGATGTGGACCAGGCTTGGCCTCGCCACCACGGTGGAGACCAAGACACGGTCGATGTGGCTGAGCGAGGCGGCGCAGCTGCGCTATTCGGTGAACCTCGCCGGCTTCTCGCCCAACCCGGAACTGCTCGGGATGCTGGAGACGCAGATCCATAGCTGGAACACCACGCTCGGCCTCGGCACCGCCAATCGCGGGCGGTTTTCCAATGCGGAGATCGACGCCATCATCCAGCGCGCCCGCACCACCATCGACGACGACCAGCGCCGCACCCTGACGCAGCAGGCGACGCGGATGGCGCTGGTGGACCAGACGGCGCTGATCCCGCTGTTCTTCCCGGTCAACACCTGGGCGATGCGCCGCGGCTTCACCTATGAGGCGCGGACGGATGAGATGACGCTGGCCTTCAGCGCCGGGCGCGCCGCACGGTGAACCAGCCCGTCGATCCCGCGCTCCGCGCCCGCGCGGTCCAGGCCGCACGCGGCTCGGCGCCCTTCGACCTGCTGCTGGTGGGCGGCATGGTGGTGGATGTGGCGACCGGCGAATTGCGCGCCGCGGATGTCGGGATCGTCGGCCCGCTGATCGCTTCCGTGCATCCGCCCGGAACCCGGGAGGATGCGGCTGCGGTGGAGGATGTGGCGGGGCGCTACCTCGCGCCCGGCTTCATCGACAGCCATCTGCATTACGAAAGCAGTCTGATGGCGCCGGCGGATTACGCCGCCGTGGTGGTCCCCGCCGGCACCACCACCTGCGTCTGGGACCCGCACGAGTTGGCCAATGTGCTCGGCGTGCCGGGGGTACGCTGGGCGGTGGAGGCCTCCCGCGGCTTGCCGCTGCGGACGTTGGTGGCGGCGCCGTCCTGCGTGCCATCCGCGCCGGGGCTGGAACGGGCGGGCGCCGAGATTGGTGCGGCCGAGATGGCAGAGATGCTGTCCTGGCCCGAAGTGGTCGGCGTGGCGGAGGTGATGGACATGCCCGGCGTGCTGCGCGGCACGGCGCATATGACGGGCATCGTCGGCGCCGGGATGGCGTCGGGCAAGAATGTGAATGGCCATGCGCGCGGGCTGCTGGATGCGGACCTCCAGGCCTATGTCACGGCCGGCGTCACCTCCGACCATGAGATCACCGCTGCCGGGGATTTCCTGCAGAAACTGCGCGCGGGGCTGACGGTGGAGCTGCGCGGCAGCCACGACCAGGTGCTGCCCGGCGCCGTCGCCGCCCTCGCCACGCTGCCGCTGCTGCCGGTGAACCTGGTGCTGGCGACCGACGACGTTTTCCCGGATGAGCTGGTCGCCAAGGGCGGGCTGCGCGACACCATCGCCCGGGTGATCGCCCGCGGCTTGTCGCCGATCAGCGCGATCCGGCTGGCGACGCTGCATGCGGCGATGCGGCTGAAGCGCGACGATCTCGGGCTGGTGGCGCCGGGGCGGCGGGCGGATATTGTCGTTCTTTCGGACCTCACCACCGTTGCGGTGGACCGCGTGCTGTTCGATGGCGCGGTGGTCGCGCGCAATGGTGCACTGGTAGCGCCGCCTGCGCGCCGCACCGATGCGCCGATGGATACGATGAAGCTGCCGCCGCAATCACCGGATGCCTTCCGGCTGCATGTGAAAGGCGTGCGGAATGGCCGCGCCAAGCTGCGCCGCATCGTCGGCTCGCGCTTCACCGAATGGGGCGAAGCCGAGGTCGCGGTGCTGTATGGCGTGGCCGCGGTGCCGCCGGGCCATGCGGTGCTGACCATCATCCACCGCCACGGCCGCGCGCCCGCGGTGCCGCAAACCTGCCTGACCGATGGCTGGGGCGCGCTGCGCGGCGCCATCGCCACCACCATCGCGCATGACAGCCACAATCTGCTGGTACTTGGCGACACGGCGGAGAACATGGCGGCTGCCGCCAATGCGGTGATCGCGGCCGGTGGCGGCATGGCGGTGGCGGAGGGTGGCGTGGTGACGGCGCTGCTGCCGCTGCCCATCGCAGGCCTGCTGGCAGAAACACCACCCGGCACCACCGCGCGCAACTTCGCAGCGCTGCGCGAGGCGGCGGACCGGGTGTGCGACTGGCTGCCGCCCTACCGCCTCTTCCGTGGCATCACCGGCATTTCGCTCGCCTGCAATGCCGGTCCGCACCTCACCGATCTCGGCCTAACCGATGGCGGCACCGGCGATATCTTCGACCCGGCGGAGCCGCTGCTGGCCTAGGCGCGCACCACCCTTCGCCCCGCCAGCCGCCGCCGGTCCAGCACCGCGGCGAAGCCGGCCAGCGCCGCCGCCCCCGCCGGCATCAGCGCCAGTTCCAGCCACCAGGCGCCGGCAGGATGCAGCGCCAGCGCCGTCGCCACGCCCCAGGACAGGAACAGGCCGAGGCAGAACACATGCAGGCTGTGCTGGCCGATCAGCGCCAGAACCTGCGGCACCGCGCCATGCATCCAGGGCGCATCACGCGGCACCAGCACCGCCACCAGCCAGGCCAGCGCCAGCGCATGCGCCAGCCGCAGCGGGCCGAGAATGGGCTTCTCCGCCGCGCCCTCCAGCAGCTCCGGCGCCGGGATGGTCCAGCCGTAATGGCCGAGCTTCACCCACAGCCCCATCACCACCACCGAAGCCGCCAGCGCCAGCAGCACCGGATGGCGCGGCAGCGGCGCCGCGCCGAGCAGCGCGCGTCGCCCGCACCAGGCGCCCAGCAGGAACAGCACCTGCCAGGCGAAGGGATTGAAGCCGATCTCGGTGCCGCCCAGCCCGGGCAGGGTCAGGCCAAGAATTTGCGTCGTGGCATACAGGCCAAGGGGAAACAGCAGCGCCCAGTCGCCCAGCCGTTCCTGCAACCACAGGAAGGGCGCCAGCAGCAGCATGCAGAACACGAACAGCGGCAGGATATCCATGAAGGCGGGCTGGTACAGCAGCACCAGCGTGCCGCCGATGGCGCGCAGCGGGTCCTCCGCCAGCCAGCCCCAGCCCGCGGCCTCGGGCGGCACCGGCGCCGTCATCCGCATCCAGAACACCATGGCGGCGAACAGCGCGAAGACCAGCAGATGCGTCAAATACAGCTTGCGGATGCGCCCGCCCAGGTCGCGCAGCGCCGCGCCAAACCCATCCCGCGCCCGCTTCAGCGTGAAGACGGAGCCGAGCGCGAGGCCCGACAGCAGCACGAACTGCTCCGAACTGTCGGAGACACCCCAGCTCGCATGGATGCCCCAGAAGTAGATCGCGCCGTAGGCATGGGCGATGAAAATGGAGACCTGCAACCAGCCGCGCAGGACATCCAGCCGGACATCGCGCGGCGGGCGCTTCAGCGCGGCGGGCGCCACGGCTCAGGCCGCCTGCGGCAAAAGGCGCGCGCGCAGCGCGGAGAGCAGCGCGAAGGCCTCGGCGCGATGCGCGAACAGCACGAAGGCCGCCATGACCCAGGTGAAGACCGCTTCCTTGAACAGCCCGCCGCCATCGCCATAGGGATCGATGCCGAGCGGGCTGACCGTGTGGAAGAAGATGGCGCCCGTCATCGTGCCGAGCGACAGCGCCGCGCCCACCATCCGCGTGCGCGGGATCAGCACAAGGACGGCGCAGAAGATCTCGAGGATGGCGACGAACAGCCGGAACGGCTTCTCCCCGCCCGGCGTGCCGAGCCAGTCGGAGATGATGGTGAACAGATAGACCGAGCCTTCGTGGCCCGTCAGCTTGAACTGCTGGTACCAGGTCAGCTCATAGGCAATCCAGATCGCCGCCGGCCAGGCCAGCCATTTCAGCACGCGATCGGTGCCGGGAGAGAGGGTCAGCATGGCGGGCGCTCCGCTTGATGGATGCACCCAGCTTCGCCGGCTCCCTACGCCCGGTTACGGATGTCTCAACCCAGATCGAGATCGAGGAAGATCGGCAGGTGGTCGCTGCCCTCGGCCTCGGTGCCGATACGCGCGGCGCGGAAGGCGGGCACCAAGGCGGGGTGCAGCAGCGCGTAGTCGATCCGCGCACCTTCCTGCCCCTTCCACTGCGCCATGGTGTGGCCGGACATCTCGGCATGGCCCGCCAGCACCCAGGAATCGGCGAATTGCCCGCGCACCGCGACGCGACCCGGCCGATGCGTCGCATCGCCCACCAGCATCGGGTATTCCGGGCCGTCCGGGCGCAGGTTGAAATCGCCGAACAGGATGCAGGGCTCGGGCGGCGCCGGCTCGGCCCAGCCCTCGGTCCAGTCATCGTCGCGGCCATTGGCCCAGGCCATGCCATCCCGCGGCGCGCTGGCGACCATCGCCTTCAGCGCCTCGATCTGCGGGATGCGGGTGACCGGCGCCAGATGCGACAGATGGATGGAATAGATGCGGATCGGCCCGCCGGGCAGGTCGATCACCGCCTCCACCGCGCAGCGCTGCACATCCTGCTGATCCGCCGGCGGCAGGAAGGGCAGCGGCAGGGTGCGGGTGGAACGGATCGGGAAGCGGGAGAACACCGCATTGCCGAAGCGCCGCCGCCGGTTCACCACGCGGCCCGCATCATCGGTGAAGCTGGCATCGACATCATAGGTGGCGCCGAACACCATGTGCCGGTTCAGCCGCGCGGCGAACCAGGCGGCCTGATCGATGAAATCGTTGCGCGCGAAGCCGGTGGCGACTTCCTGCATGGCGATCACATCGGCCGTCTCGACCTCCCGCGCGATGCGCTCCAGGTCGTACAGGCCGTCCTGGCCCTTGCCGTACTGGATGTTGTAGCTGGCGAAGGTGATGGTCACGGGTGGTGGTCCTCGGCGTTTGGCTGAGGCTGCCGCCGGAGGGTGTGGCGCGTCCAGGGTCGGAATCATGACACGCGGCGCTATTCCGCGATGAGATCGACGCCCACCGTCAGCTTCTGCCGCCCGCCGCCGAGCAGGATGCCGGTCACCGGGCTGACATCGGAGAAATCCCGCCCCCAACCAAGCAGCAGATGCTCGTCCGAGACCACCAGGTCGTTGGTCGGGTCGAGGTCCACCCAGCCATGCCGCGGGCCGAGCCAGCAGCCAACCCAGGCATGGCTTTGATCCGCCCCCTGGCGCCGCGCCTGCCCGGGCGGCGGCCGGGTGCGGACATAGCCGGAGCAATAGCGCGCCGGCAGGCCCAGTGCGCGCAGCCCTGCGATCATCAGATGCGCGAAATCCTGGCAGACCCCGGCGCGCAGCTCCAGCACCCGGGAGACGGGGGTGGAGATGCTGGTGACGCCCGCCTTGAAGGCAAAATCCCGCCGGATGCGGGCGCACAACTCCCGCACGCCGGCCATGATCGGACGGCCGGGCGGGAAGGATTCGGCGGCATAGAGGCCGGCGGCGCGCTCGGCCGGAGCGTGGTGGCTGGGCAGGGTGAATTCGGCGGCGTCCCAACCTTCCGGGCTGCGCGCGGCATCGCGCACCTGTTCCCAGGGCAGCGTGTCCCCGGCCGGGGGTGGGGGCGCGAAATCCACCTCGACCGTCGCCTTCAGCGTCACCTCGAAGGCGTCATGCGTGGTGCCGATGAACAGCCAGGTGACGCCATTGCCGAAATGGTCCTGGCCATCCTTGCGGTGCCCGCCCTCCGGCAGCACTTCGATCTCGGCGGCCCGCACCACCTGCCCCGGCAGCTTCCGCGGCGACAGGTGCAGAAGGTGGGAGGCGAGGTCCACCGAACGGCCATAGCGATAGGCGGTGCGGTGCCAAAGGGTGTAGCGGGTCATCTACTCCGGCGCCCCGCTCTCATCTTCGCCCAGCGAATGGGTGCGGACGTGGCTGACATAGCGCCGCGCCACCGCATCCGACAGGGCCGCCGTCTCCGCCTCCAACGCGTGGAGATCGGCCGGCAGCGCGGCCGTGGCCACATCCCGGTCGGTGGCCACCAGCACCGCATCCACCAGCGCCTGCGGCCGCGCGGCGAGTGAGGCGGCGGTGGCGGCCAGCAGATCCTCCGCCCCCGCGATCTCCGCCAGCCTTTCCTTCACCGCGGCAAGCTGGAAGCCCAGCGCGCGCGGGTTGCCGGGATCGGCCAGCACCAGGTCCAGCACCGGCGCCGCCTGCACCGCGGCCAGGTAGCGGGCGCGGTAGGTCAGCGCGCTGTCGCACAATTCGAGCGCCAGCCGCAGCCCGGCCTCCAGCCGCAGCGGTGGCTGATCCAGCGCATGCGCCAGGTTGCGCGCGGTGGCCGTCGCACGCTCGATGCGCCGGCCGAGGTCGAAGAACATCCAGGCGCCGCCGCGCACCATGTTCTCCGCCGCGATGCCGGACAGCGCGGTGCAGAATCGGATGATGGCGGTGGCCGCCGGGGCCAGGGCATCGAGCCCGCCGACACCGGCCAGCAGCCGCGCGCGCCCTTCATGGATGAGATGCGCGAAGGCGGCCCACATGTCATGCGTCAGCCGGTCCCGCACCGCCACCTGCGGCCGCTCAACCGCCTCCAGCAGGCCGAGCAGCGCACCGCCCGGCCCGGCGGCGGCGCGCAGCGCGCGCGGCAGGGCGGCGCCATCGGCCGGGCTGGCAGCGGCCTCGGCGTCGATCAGCCCGGCGGCGTGCAGGCAGCGGGCAAGCGTCCTGATCTCCGCCACCTCCCGCGGCATCGCGGCGCCGCGCAGCAGGCGGGACAGCAGGGCGCGCATCAGCCGCGCCGCGCCGTCCAGCCGCTCCACATAGCGGCCTAGCCAATACAGGTCATCCGCCACCCGGCTCGGCAGATCGCCGGAAGCGCGCTGGATGGTCAGCACCGCCGCGCGCGGGGCGGCGGGGCCGACGATGTCCTGCGTATCCTCCGCCATCACCCAGACATCCTTGGCGGAACCGCGCCGCGCCGGCGGGCCGGCGATGGCGCCGCTGCCCTCCAGCACATGCGCCATGCCGCCCGGCATGGCGTGCCATTGGCCGGCGGCGTCGCGCATCAGAAACATCCGCAGCACCACCGGGGCAGGCTCCAGCGCCTCGCCGGCCAGTTGCGGCGCGGCGGAGGGCGGCATGGGGCGGGTGGCGGCGAACATCCAGGGGGCGGCGGTGCCACGCTCGGAGAAGGCCTCCAGCGCACCCAGCGGCGGCTCCTGCCCCTGTTCGAAGGCGGATCGCAGGCGCCAGGCCTCGGGCGCGGCCTGCACCACATCCCGCGCCGCCGGGTCGCCCATCCACAGTGTCTCCAGCCCCGCCAGCGCCAGGTCTTCATCCAGCAGCAGGCGGGCGCAGGCGGGCAGATACGGTGCGGCGCCGGGCATTTCGGCCAGCATGGAACCGGGCGCATTCACCAGCCGCACGGCGCCATCGCGCAGCACCCGCATCAGCCCGGGCACGCCAGTGCCGGCATCGAATTCCAGCGGGTCCGACAATTCGCCCTTGATGCGGCGCAGGATGACATCGACGCGCTTCAGACCGCGCAGGGTCTTCAGGAACACCTCGCCGTCGCGCACCGTCAGATCGCCGGTCTCGACCAGTTCCAGGCCCAGTTGGCGCGACAGGAACAGATGCTCCAGCCAGGTCTCCTGCTTGGCACCGGGCGTCAGCAAGGCGAGGCGCGGATTGTCCACGCCGGGCGGCGCCAGGGCCTGCAGCGCATCGATCCAGCCATCGAAGAAGGGCCGCAGGCTGCGGACCTGCACGGCGCGAAACGCCTCCGGCAGCACGCGGGCCAGCAGGTTGCGGTTCTCGGCCGCGAAGCCCACGCCATTGGCGCCGCCAGTGCGGTCCGCCAGCACCCGCCAGGCGCCATCCGGCCCGCGCAGCAGGTCCGCGCCGTAGAAGGCCAGGCGCGGGAAGGGCACGGTGGCGGGCGCCCGGCAGGGGCGCAGGAAATGCGGGTTGCCGAAGACCAGCGTCGCCGGCAACGCGCCCTCGGAGAGCAGGCGTTGCGGGCCGTAGAGATCCTCCAGCATCGCCGCCATCAGCCGGGCGCGCTGTGCCAGGCCGGATTCGAGACTGGCGAATTCCGCCGCGGACAGGATCATCGGCACCGGGTCGCAACGCCAGGGGCGGCGGGTGCGGCTGGCGGAGTCGGCCAGCACCGTGGCCACCCCCTCCTCCTCGAAGGCGCGATCGAGGCGGCGGCCGCGTTCGGCCACCGCGGCATAGCCGAGCGAGGAGAAGGCGCCGAGCAGCCCACGCCAATGCGGCCGCACCTGGCCGCGGCCGTCCACCATCTCATCCAGTTGCGGTGGGGCGTGGTCCGCGTGGGCGGGTGCGTCGGTCAGGTGTTGCGCCTCAGATCCAGGGTTCGGGGAGTTGCACGGGAGTTTAGCACGCGCGGCGCCGGCATGGCGCCCGGCGTATGGCCAAACGGGAAGAACAATGCACGGCGGCGCGCTTCGGCCTCATTCGCATTGACCGGAAAGCTCTGGTAGTTGCGGCCGCCCGGATGCGCCACATGGTGCTGGCAGCCGGCCAGGCTGCGGCCGGTCCAGCTATCCCACACATCGAAGGTCAGCGGCGCCTGGGCGCGCACCGTCGGGTGCAGGGCGGATGGCGGGTTCCAGGCCTTGAAGCGGATGCCGGCGACGTATTCGCCTTCCGTGCCCGTCGGCGTCAGCGGCACCGCGGCGCCGTTGCAGGCGAGGGTGAAGCGTTCCTCCACCCAGCCCGTGACGCGCGCCTGGAGGCGTTCCACGCTGCTGTCCACATAGCGGGTGGTGCCGCCGGCGGCGGTTTCCTCGCCCAGCACATGCCAGGGCTCCAGCGCGTTCCGCAGTTCCAGCTCCATGCCACGGACGGCGATGTGGCCGACCTTCGGGAAGCGGAACTCGAAATGCGGCTCGAACCACTCGGCCTGGACGGGGAAGCCGAGCGCCTGCACCTCCTCGATCACCTCGCCGAAATCCTGGTGGGCGTGGTGGTGCAGCATGAAATCATCATGCAGGCGGGTGCCCCATTTGATCAGGCGGCGCTCATAGGGGCGCTGCCAGAAGCCCGCGACCAAGGCGCGCAGCAGCAATTGCTGGGCGAGCGACATCTGCCAATGCGGCTGCATCTCGAAGCCGCGGAACTCCACCAGGCCGAGGCGCCCGCCGGCACGACCCGGATCATACATCTTGTCGATGCAGAATTCGGTGCGGTGGGTGTTGCCCGTCATGTCCACCAGCAGATTCCGGAAGATGCGGTCGGTCAGCCAGGGCGGGACGTCGGTGCCCATCGGGGGCACCTGCGCCAGGGCGGTTTCCAGCTCGTGCACCGCATCGCCGCGCGCCTCATCCACCCGCGGATGCTGGCTGGTCGGGCCGATGAACAGCCCGCTGAACAGGTAGGAGAGCGAGGGGTGGTTGTGCCAGAAGCCGACCAGCGACTTCAGCAGGTCCGGCCGCCGCAGAAAGGGACTGTCCGTCGGCGTCGCCGCGCCCATCACCATGTGGTTGCCGCCGCCGGTGCCGACATGGCGGCCATCCAGCATGAATTTTTCCGCCGCCAGCCCGATCTGGCGGGCTTCCTCATACAGCGTCTCGGTCCGCGCGCTGGTCTCGGCCCAGCTGGCGGAGGGGTGGATGTTCACCTCGATCACGCCCGGATCGGGGGTGACGGAGAAGTTCAGCACGCGCGGGTCCTGCGGTGGCAGATAGCCCTCCAGGAACACCTTCCGGCCAGTCTCCCGCGCCGTGGCCTCGATGGCGGCGACCAGGTCGAGCCAGTCCTGCACCACGGCGAGCGGCGGCAGGAAGATGTGGATCATGCCGCCGCGCGGTTCGACACAGAGCGCGGTGCGGACCACGCCTGGCTCCTCCTTGCCCGGCTCGGGCACCGGCTGTTCCACCACGCGGCCGCGCGCGGGGCCTTCGCGGCGCGGCTGCAAAGGCTCGCGCCGGGCGAAGGGGTCGGGCTCCGGCTCGGCCTCGATGCTGTCCTCGGCGGCCCAGGGCAGGCTGTCCAGCGGCAGGCGGAACCCCATCGGGCTGTCGCCCGGCACCAGCAGCAATTCGCCGTCGCGGAAGGACCATCTGCCGGATTCCCAGGCACGGTCCGCCCCCACCCCGGCACGGCGCAGCGGCAGGACGGAGCCGATCTCCGCCGCCAGCCCCTGGCCGAACAGCCGCGCCAGGCGGGCGCGTTCCAGGGGGTCCTTCAGCGTGGCATCCTCGGCCACGACATTGGCCGGGAGCATCTTTTCCTTCCACAGGTAGTAGTGGACATCCTCCCGCGCCGGCATCAGCAGCGACGCATCCAGGCCGAGCCGGGTGGCAAGCGCGGCGGCGAAGCCGGCGGCATCGGCGGGCGTTGCATCGCCGATATCGTCATCCGAGGCGAGCAGGCTGGGGTCGGTCCAGACCGGCTCCCCATCCGCGCGCCAATGGCAATGCAGGCCCCAGCGCGGCAGCGGTTCGCCGGGGTACCATTTGCCCTGCGCGTAGGTCAGCGCCGCACCGGGCGCCCAGATCGGCTGCAGACGGCGCAGCAGTCGGCCAGCCAGCTTGCGCTTGGTCGGCCCCAGCGCATCCGTGTTCCACTCCGCCGCATCGCGGTCGCCCTCTGCCACGAAGGTCGGCTCGCCGCCCACGGTCAGGCGCACATCGCCGGCGGTGAGCGCCTGGTCCACGGTGGTGCCCAGCGCCATGATCCGCGCCCAGTCTTCCCCCGTGTAGGGCTTGGTCACGCGCGGCGATTGCGCCACGCGGCGGACTTCCATGTGGAAGCCGAACTCCGTCTCCGCCTCATCCACCCCGCCGGTGATGGCGGCCGCCGAGGCCGGCTCCGGCGTCGCGGCCAGCGGGATATGGCCCTCGCCGGCCAGCAGGCCGGAGGTGGGGTCGAGGCCGATCCAGCCGGCACCGGGCACATAGACCTCGCACCAGGCATGCAGGTCGGTGAAATCGACCGAGGTACCGACCGGGCCGGTGACGGATTTCACATCCGGAACGAGCTGGATCAGGTAGCCGGAGACGAAGCGCGCGGCGAAGCCGAGGTGACGCAGGATCTGCACCAGCAGCCAGCCCGAGTCGCGGCAGGACCCCTTGCGATTCGACAGCACTTCTTCCGGCGTCCAGACGCCGGGTTCCATCCGCACGATGTAGCCGATCTCGGTGGACAGCTTCTGATTGAGGTCCACCACGTAGTTCACCGTGCTCGGTGCCTCGCGCGGGATGTCCTTCAGATAGGCTTCCAGCAGCGGCCCGGGCGCCGAGACGCGGCGGAACGGGGCGAGTTCCTGGGCGAGCACCGGGTCGTAGGTGAAGGGGAAGCTCTCCGCCTCCGGCTCCACGAAGAAGTCGAAGGGGTTGATCGTGGCCATGTCGGCCAGCAGATCCACCGTAACGACGAATTCGCGGACGCGTTCGGGGAACACCACGCGGGCGATGAAATTGCCCTGCGGGTCCTGCACCCAGTTGAGGAAATGCGGCTTCGGCGAGATGTCCAGGGAATAGGACAGGATCGGCGTGCGGCAATGCGGCGCCGGCCGCAGCCGGATGAGTTGCGGCGACATGCCGACCAGGCGGTCATAGCTGTAGCTGGTGCGATGGGTGAGCGCGGCGTGGATGCTCATGGGGTGTGGGGTGTCCGGCCGGGATTTCGTGAATTGCTATCCCACCGGAATGGAGGGGGCCGCAAGGCGGAGAATGGCCTCGGGTGGACAGGACCGCCCCTGCCGCTCCAACCTGCCGCCGATAGCGGCTTTGGGGAAACGGGAATGGCTCAAAAATATGCATTGGTGACGGGTGCCGGGTCCGGCGTCGGCCGCGCTGCATCGCTGGCGCTGGCCGAGGATGGCTGGACGGTGGCGCTGCTGGGCCGCCGCAAGGACGCGCTGGAGGAGACGGCCGGGATGTGCGGCGGCGGCAAGACCCTGGTGTTGCCGGCCGACGTCACCGACCCCGGCCAGATCGACGCCGCCTTCGCGACACTCGCAAAAGAATTTGGCCGCCTGGACCTGCTGTTCAACAATGCCGGCAACAACGTGCCCGGCACGCCGTTCGAGGAACTGACGGCGGAACAATGGTTCAAGGTGGTCAACGTCAACCTGAACGGCGTGTTCCTCTGCGCCCATGCCGCCTTCCGCATGATGGCGAAGCAGGACCCGATGGGCGGGCGCATCATCAACAACGGCTCGATCAGCGCCCATGCGCCGCGGCCGGGTAGCGCACCCTATACCGCCACCAAGCACGCCGTCACCGGCCTGACCAAATCCATGAACCTCGATGGCCGCCGCTTCGACATTGCCGTGGGGCAGATCGATATCGGCAATGCGGCGACGCCGATGGCGGAACGCATGGCCAAGGGCGTGCCGCAGGCCGATTGGCAGATCAAGGCGGAACCGCTGATGAAGGTGGACCATGTCGGCCGCGCGGTCGCGCAGATGGCCGCCTGGCCGCTGGAGACCAACGTGCTGACCATGACCATCATGGCCACCAAGATGCCCTTCGTCGGTCGTGGTTGAGGGACGGGGGTCCATGCGGTCGCTGGAGGGCGCAGGCGCCCGCAGGGCAACGAGCACCGGAGGCGTGAATCGCATGGGAGAAAACGCATGAACAAGCTCGATCTGCAGGGCCGCGTCGCCGTTGTCACCGGCGGTGCGCGTGGCATCGGCCTGGCGGTGGCGCGGCGGATGATCCAGTCCGGCGCCGCCGTCTCGATCTGGGATGCGGACCCCGCCAAGGCGGAGGAAAGCCGCGCGGCGCTGGCCGCCGATGGCGCCGTCTCCGCCCAGGTCCTCGACCTGGCGGATGAGGTCGCGGTGGCGGAGGCCACGACCAAGACGCTGGTCGCGCATGGCAAGATCGATATTCTGGTGAACAATGCCGGGATCACCGGTGGCAACATGCCGGTGGCGGATATCCCAGCCGCGCAATGGCGCCGCGTGGTGGAGGTGAACCTGACCGCGCCCTTCCTGGTGTGCCAGGCGCTGGTGCCGCATCTGGTGGCGAATGGCTGGGGCCGCGTGGTGAATGTCGCCTCCGTCGCGGGGAAGGAGGGCAATCCGAACGCCGCGCATTACTCCGCCAGCAAGGCCGGGCTGATCGGGCTGACCAAGTCGCTGGCGAAGGAACTGGCAACGAAGAACGTGCTGGTGAACTGCGTCACGCCGGCCGCCGCCAAGACCGATATCTTCAACCAGATGACGGAGGCCCATATCGCCTTCATGCTGTCGAAGATCCCGATGGGCCGTTTCGTCGAGGTGGAGGAGATCGCTGCCCTGATCTGCTGGCTGTCGACGCCCGATTGTTCCTTCTCGACCGGTGGCGTCTTCGACATCAGCGGCGGGCGCGCCACCTATTGAGCGCGCTTCTGGCGGATATCGGCGGCACCAATGCCCGCTTCGCGCTGTGGCAGGCTGGGCGGGCCTCGGAGCCCGTCATCCTGCCCGTGGCGGATTTCGCGACCGCGGAGGATGCGATGGCGGAGGCAATCCGCCGCCTGGCGCCGGCCACGGCGCCGGAGCGCGCCATCCTGGCGCTCGCCGGGCCTGTGCTGGAGGAGCCGGTGCGGCTGACCAACGCCAACTGGGCGCTGTCGAGTGCCGCCATCGCGGATCGCTTCGGCATGAAGCGCGTGCGGCTGGTGAACGACTTCCTGGCGCTGGCGCATGCGCTGCCGCATCTGGGCGCGGGCGATGTGCACCGCATCGGCGGTGGCCGGGCCGTGGCCGATGCGCCGATGCTGGTGGTCGGCCCGGGCACCGGGCTGGGCGCCGCCGGGCTGGTGCCCTCCCCCTCCGGCCCGATCGCCGTGCCGACGGAGGGCGGCCATATCGGCCTGGCCGGGGAGACGGTGCGGGAGGATGCGGTGATCAGCGGCCTGCGCGCCCGCTGCGGCCGCGCCGGGGCAGAGGAGGCGCTGTCTGGCCGCGGGCTGGTCAACCTGCACGCCATCGTGGCCGATCTTCAGGGCGTGGCCGCGCCACCGCGCGATGCCGCCGCGATCGTCGCCGCCGCCGGCACCTGCAAGGTGGCGGATGAGACGCTGGCGCATTTCCTGGCCTTCCTGGCGGGCTTTGCCGGTGACATGGCGCTCGCCTGGGGCGCGCGCGGCGGCGTGTTCATCGCCGGCGGCATCCTGCCGCGCCTGCTGCCGATGCTGGATGCCCGGCAGTTTCGTGAACAATTCGAGGCCAAGCCGCCGATGCGGCACTGGATGGCCGATGTTCCCTTGGCGGTGGTGACGCACCCTGCCCCGGCCTTCCTGGGCCTTGCCGCGATGGCGCGGTTCAGCGCGGATTAACGGCTGCTGCCCGCAACCGGCGGGCGAAAGCAGGTGCTCCTTTTTCATTTGGCGGCACCTGCTATTTGCTGCAAAGCAGCGTCGTTGGCGCGATCGTCCCAACGGCGTGCGATCACGCCTGCCCCCAGGAGCCGAGACAAGATGGACACCCCGACGACACCGAGCCTCGCCGCCGCGCCCACTCGGATGCCGGCGGATGATGCCGCCGCGCTGCGCGAGACCATCCTGCACAAGCTGACCTATGATCTGGGCAAAAGCCGGCTCGGCGCACGGGATCGCGACTGGTTCATCGCCACCGCCCTGGCGGTGCGGGACCGGATCGTGGATCGCTGGATCGACCTGACGCGGGCCACCTACCAGTCCGGCGCCAAGCAGGTCTATTATTTGAGCCTGGAGTTCCTGATCGGCCGGCTGCTGCGCGACAACGTGTCCAACCTGGGCCTGGTCGGCGCCATCCGCGATGCGCTGGAGCCGCTCGGCGTGGACCCGGAGAAGCTGCGGATCGCGGAGCCGGATGCGGCGCTCGGCAATGGCGGCCTCGGCCGGCTCGCGGCCTGTTTCATGGAGAGCATGGCCTCGCTGGGCATTCCGGCCTTCGGCTACGGCATCCGCTACGACCATGGCCTGTTCCGCCAGATCATCCGCGATGGCTGGCAGCATGAATTCCCCGAGGACTGGCTGAACTTCGGCAATCCGTGGGAATTCGCCCGGCCGGAAATCTCCCACACCATCGGCTTCGGTGGCGTGGTGGAGGCCGTGGCCGTCTCCGAGGCCAGCGTGAAGCTCGTCTGGAAGCCGGGCGAGACGGTGCAGGCGGTGGCCTATGACACGCCCATCGTCGGCTGGCGCGGCGCGCATGTGAACACGCTGCGGCTTTGGTCGGCACGCGCCACGGATGCGCTGAAGCTGGAGGCGTTCAATTCCGGCGACCATATCGGCGCGCTCAGCGAGAAGGTACGCGCGGAGAGCATCTCGAAGCTGCTCTACCCTTCCGATGAAAGTCCCGCCGGGCAGGAATTGCGGCTGCGGCAGGAATACTTCTTTTCCTCCGCCGCGCTGCAGGACCTGGTTCGCCGGCATATGCGCGTCTATGGCGATATCCGGTCCCTGCCCGATCGCGTGGCGATCCAGCTGAATGACACGCACCCCGCCATCGTGGTCGCGGAACTTTTGCGCATCCTGGTCGATCTGCATGACATTGCATGGGACGAGGCCTGGAACATCACGCGCCGCACGATCAGCTACACCAACCACACGCTGCTGCCCGAGGCGCTGGAAAGCTGGCCGGTTCCATTGATGGAGCGGCTGCTGCCACGCCACATGCAGCTGATCTACCTGATCAACGCCTTCCACCTGGATGAGGTGCGGAGCGGCAATCCGGGCGATGGGCGGCTGCTGTCCTCCGTCTCCCTGATCGAGGAAGGGCATGGGCGGCGCGTGCGGATGGGCCATCTGGCCGTGGTCGGCTCGCACAAGGTCAACGGCGTCTCCGCGCTGCATTCGGAACTGCTGAAGCAGACGGTGTTCGCGGATTTCCACCACCTGTTCCCGGGGCGTCTGACCAACAAGACCAACGGCATCACCTTCCGGCGCTGGCTCCAGCAATGCAATCCGGGCCTGACCGGGCTGCTGGTGGAAGCCTGCGGGCCGGGGGTTCTGGACAATCCGCAGGCGCTGGAGAAGCTGCGCCCACTGGCCACGGATGCGGTTTTCCAGCAGAAATTCGCCGCCGTGAAGCGCGCCAACAAGCAGGCGCTGGCAGCCCTGGTGCGGGACCAGTACCAGCTCAAGCTGGACCCGGACGCGCTGTTCGACGTCCAAATCAAGCGCATCCACGAATACAAGCGCCAACTGCTGAACGTTATCGAGGCAGTTGCGTTGTATGACGAAATCCGCAGCCAGCCGACGAAGAACTGGACCCCGCGGGTCAAGATCTTCGCCGGCAAGGCAGCGAGCAGCTACCACCGGGCGAAGCTGATCATCAAGCTGGCACATGACGTGGCCCGCGTGGTGAACAGCGACCCCACGGTGCGCAACCTGCTGAAGGTGGTGTTCCTGCCGAACTACAACGTCTCGCTCGCCGAAATGATCGTGCCCGCGGCCGACCTGTCCGAGCAGATCAGCACGGCGGGCATGGAGGCATCAGGCACCGGCAACATGAAGCTGGCGCTGAACGGCGCGCTGACCATCGGCACGCTCGACGGCGCCAATGTCGAGATCAAGGAACATGTCGGCGACGACAACATCTTCATCTTCGGCCTGACGACCGATGAAGTGGCCAAGCACCGTGCCGAGGGTATCCAGGGCTCGGCCGCCATTGCGCGGTCGCGCCGGCTGCAGGAAGCGCTGGAGCAGATCGAGGCGGGCGTCTTCTCCCCCGACGACCCGACCCGCTACCGCGAGCTGGTCGCCTCGCTCCGTGCCTCCGACTACTTCCTGGTGAGCGCGGATTTCGACAGCTACTTCGACGCGCAGCGCCGCGTCGACGATCACTGGCACAACCCCGCCGCCTGGTGGAAATCCGCCGTGCTGAACACCGCCAATGTCGCCTGGTTCTCCTCCGACCGCACCATCGCGGAATATGCGGAGGAGATCTGGAACGTGCCTGTGTCAAGCGAAGCCCTGCCCACGGATGAAGGTGAAGCGCCCATGATGGAAGCCTGGCAGATGCCAGCGGCCGAGCTTGAGGCGCTGCTTAACGCCCGCCATGGCGACCCTTTCGCCTGGCTTGGGCCGCATGAGGTGCCGGCTGGGCCGGAAGGTGGCGGCCTTGTGGTCCGCGCCTTCGTGCCGGATGCCGCAAGGCTGTACGTGCTGCCGGCGGAAGGCGGCCCGCCGGTGCCGCTCGACCAGCGCGACGGCGCCGGCATCTTCGAGGGAAAGCTGCCGCGACGCCGCCTGCCCTTCGCCTATCGCCTGCGTGCCGAGAATGACGGCGGCACCTGGGAGCTGGAGGACCCGTTCCGCTTCGGCCCGACGCTCGGCCCGCTCGATGACCATCTGCTGGTGGAGGGCACGCATCGCCGGCTGCATGAACGCCTGGGCGCGCATGTGGTGGTGCATGAAGGCGTGCAGGGCACGCGCTTCGCGGTCTGGGCGCCGAATGCGAAGCGGGTTTCCGTGGTTGGCGATTTCAACGCCTGGGACGGCCGCCGCCACCCGATGCGCAAGCGCGTCGATAGTGGGTTGTGGGAGATCTTCCTGCCGGGCCTTGGCGCGGGCGCTGCCTACAAGTTTGAAATCCTCGGCCCCGATGGCGAGGTGCAGCCGCTGAAGGCGGACCCCTTCGGCCGTGCCGCGCAGCTTCGCCCGGCCACCGCATCCTTGGTACAGGCGGATGCGGAATTCCCCTGGCAGGATGCCGACTTCCTGGCGCGGCGCGGTGCGCGCCAATCGGCCCGCGCGCCGATCGCGATCTATGAGGTGCATGCCCCGTCCTGGCGCCGCCACCCCGATGGCCGCTTCTATTCCTGGGACGATCTGATCACCGCCCTGGTGCCCTATGTCGCCTGGATGGGCTTCACCCATGTCGAGCTGATGCCGGTGATGGAGCATCCGCTGGATGAAAGCTGGGGCTATCAGCCGATCGGGCTGCACGCCCCCACCGCGCGGATGGGCGACCCGGCCGGGCTGAAGCGCTTCGTCCAGGCCTGTCACGACCATGATCTGGGCGTGATCCTGGATTGGGTGCCGGCGCATTTCCCGCAGGACAAGCACGGGCTGATCCGCTTCGACGGCAATGCGCTGTACGAACACCCGGACCCGAAGCGTGGTTTCCACAAGGGCTGGGGCACCGCGACCTTCGATTTCGGCAGGCGCGAGGTGGCGGGCTTCCTCGCCTCCAACGCGCTGTACTGGACGCAGGAATTTCACGCCGACGGGCTGCGCGTGGATGCGGTTTCCACCATGGTGCATCTCGACCACGGCCGGGCGCCCGGCGACTGGATTCCGAATGACGAAGGCGGCACGGAAAACCACGAGGCCGTCGCCTTCCTGCGCCAGGTGAACGCCCTGGTGGCGGAGGAAGCGCCCGGTGCGGCGATATTCGCGGAGGAGGCAACCTCCTGGCCCGGGGTCACGCATCCGGCCGAATCCGGCGGGCTCGGCTTCCAGTTCAAGTGGAACATGGGCTGGATGAACGACACGCTGCGCTACATCGCGCTGGATCCGCTGCACCGCCGCTGGCACCACAACCTGGTGACCTTCGGCATGGTCTATGCCCATTCCGAGAAATTCGTGCTGCCGCTCAGCCATGACGAGGTGGTGCACGGCAAGGGATCGCTGCTTGGGCGCCTGCCGGGCGACGACTGGCAGCGCTTCGCGACGTTGCGCGCCTATTACGGCTTCATGTACGGCCACCCCGGCAAGAAGCTGCTGTTCATGGGCGACGAGATCGCGCAGTGGCGCGAATGGTCCGAATCCCGGGAACTGGATTGGTGGCTGCTGCAATTCGGCACCCACCAGGGCGTGCAGAACCTGGTTCGCGAACTCAACCAGATCTACCGGGAGATACCCGCCCTGCATGCAGGGGATGCAATTCCGGAGGGTTTCCGCTGGATCGACGCGGATGACGCGGAGCATTCCGTGTTCAGCTGGCTGCGGATGGATGGCGAAGGTGGAAAACCCGTTGCGGTGTTGTGCAACCTCACACCCGTTCCGAGGTTACATCTACGCTTCGGCTTGCCGCAGGCAGGTGTGTGGCGAGAAGTGCTGAATACCGACGCGACGGGTTTCGGCGGTTCGGGCATGGGCAATCTCGGGCGTGTGGTGGCTGAAAACCTGCCCGCGCACGGCTTCCCCGCCTCGGCCGTCGTGGTGTTGCCTCCGCTGGCAACCATCTATCTGATGCCGGAGCATCTCGAGAACGAAACTGAGGGAGAAGACCATGCCGAACAGCCGTAGCCAGGCCTCTGCGCCCCTGGCCCGTACTGCCATGGCCTTCGTACTGGCAGGTGGCCGGGGTAGCCGCCTGATGGAATTGACGGACCGCCGGGCCAAGCCCGCGGTGTTTTTCGGCGGCAAGTCCCGCATCATCGACTTCGCGCTGTCCAACGCGATCAATTCCGGCATCCGCCGCGTCGCGGTGGCCACGCAGTACAAGGCGCACAGCCTGATCCGCCACCTGCAGCGCGGCTGGAACTTCCTGCGCCCGGAACGCAACGAGACCTTCGATATCCTGCCCGCCAGCCAGCGTGGCGATGGGCAGAACTGGTACCTCGGCACCGCGGACGCCGTGTATCAGAACATCGACATCATCGAGGATCTGGCGCCGCGCCACATGGTCATCCTGGCCGGCGACCATGTGTACAAGCAGGATTACGAGCACATGCTGCAGCAGCATGTGGAATCCGGCGCCGATGTGACGGTGGGCTGCATCGCCGTTCCGCGGATGGAGGCCACGGCCTTTGGCGTGATGCATGTGGACACCAATGCCAATATCGTGGCGTTCCTGGAGAAGCCGAAGGACCCGCCCGGCATTCCGGGGCGGGAAGATCTGGCGCTCGCCTCCATGGGCATCTACGTCTTCGAGACGAAATTCCTGTTCGAACAGCTGCGCCGCGATGCCGCGGACCCGGACAGCCAGCGGGATTTCGGCCACAACATCATCCCCTACCTGGTCAAGCACGGTAAGGCGGTGGCGCACCGGTTCGAACGGTCCTGCGTCCGCTCCAGCCAGGAAGCCGCGCCCTATTGGCGCGACGCGGGCACCATCGATGCCTATTGGGAAGCCAATATCGACCTGACGGATGTGGTCCCGGGCCTCGACCTGTTCGATCGCGACTGGCCGATCTGGACCTATGCCGAAGTCGTGCCGCCGGCGAAGTTCGTGCATGACGTGGAAGGACGCCGTGGCGAGGCGATCGCCTCCCTAGTCTCGGGTGGCTGCATCGTCTCCGGCGGCAGCGCGCGGCGGTCACTGCTGTGCACCGGCGTGCATATGCATTCCTACACCAAGGTCGATGGTGGCGTGCTACTGCCCTATGTCGATGTCGCCCGCGGCGCGCGGCTGACCAATGTGGTGGTCGATCGGGGCGTGCGTATCCCGGAGGGCATGGTGATCGGCGAGGACCCGATCCTGGATGCCAAGCGCTTCCGGCGCACGGAGAAGGGCATCTGCCTGGTGACCCAGGCCATGCTCGACAAGCTGGAGGCATGAGCCTGCGCGTCCTTTCCGTCGCCTCCGAATGCGTGCCGCTCGTGAAGACCGGCGGCCTGGCGGATGTGGTGGGCGCTCTGCCGGCGGCACTCGCCGAGCAGGGCGTACGGGTCACCACGCTGCTGCCGGGCTATCCGGCGGTGATGGCGGCGATGGGCGGGGGACGCGCGCTGCGACGGGTCGATGACCTGTTCGGCGGCCCAGCGCGATTGCAGCGTGGGGAGGTGGCGGGGATGGACATCATCGCCATCGACGCGCCGCACCTGTTCGCCCGCACGGGCAACCCGTACCTGTCGCCGCAGGGCGGCGAATGGGCGGATAATGGCGTGCGCTTCGCAGCCCTCGGCGCGATGGCGTCGCTGGTCGCGACGGGCGGCATCCGCGCCCTGAACTTCGACGTGGTGCACGCACATGACTGGCAGGCGGGGCTCGCGCCGGCCTATCTGCGCTATGCACCGAAGCGCGTGCCTTCCGTCTTCACCGTGCATAACCTGGCCTTCCAGGGGAAATTCCCGCTGGCGCTGTTCCCGCTGCTCGGCCTGCCGGCGCAGGCGCTGGCGGTGGAGGGTGTCGAGTATTTCGGCACCACCGGCTTCCTCAAGGCCGGGCTGTGGTACGCGGACCGCATCACCACCGTCTCCCCCACCTATGCCGCCGAGATCCGCACGCCGGAGATGGGCATGGGGCTGGATGGGCTGTTGCGCGGGCGGGCGGGCGCGGTCTCCGGCATTCTCAACGGCATCGATGAGGCCGCCTGGGACCCCACGAAGGACAAGCTGCTGCCGGCGAATTTCAGCGCCAGCAATCCGAAGCCGCGCGCCATCAACAAGGCCGCGCTGCAGCGCCGGCTTGGGCTGGATGAGGACCCGGACGCGCTGCTGTTCGGCTTCGTCGGGCGGCTGACCTGGCAGAAGGGCGTGGATCTCATCCTCGGTTCGCTGGGCACCATGCTGGGCCAGGGCGCCCAGCTCGCCGTGCTCGGCACCGGTGAGCCGGAGCTGGAGGCCGCCTGTCGCGCCGCCGCCGGGGCCAATCCCGGCCGGGTCGGCCATGAGATCGGCTATGACGAGGCGCTGGCCCGGCAGATCTATGCCGGCGCCGATGTGGTGCTGGTGCCGAGCCGCTTCGAGCCCTGCGGCCTCGCCCAGCTTTGCGCTCTGCGCTACGGCGCGCTGCCGCTGGTCGCCCATGTCGGCGGGCTGTCGGACAGTGTGATCGACGCGAATGAGATGGCGCTGGCCGAAGGCCAGGGCACCGGGCTGCACTTCTCCCCGGTGACGCGGGAGATGCTGGAGGCCGCGGTGCTGCGCATGGCCGCGCTGTGGCGGGACAAGCGGGTCTTCAACAAGCTCCAGGCCAATGCGCTGCGCTGCGACGTGTCCTGGACCCGGTCCGCCGCGCGCTATGCGGCGCTGTACAAGGATGTCGTCACGCATGCGCGCTGAGGCGGCAGAGGGCCTCCCCGAGCCGCTGGGCGCGACGCTGGACGAACTCGGCGCGAACTTCGCCTTTCCGGCGCCCGACGCCACCGCCGTGCTGGTCTGCATCTTCGACGCCCAGGACAGGGAGGTGGCGCGCATCCGCCTGCCCGGCCGCACCGGAGATGTGCATCACGGCCACATCGGTGGCCTCACCCATGGCCTGCGCTATGGGCTGCGGGTGGAGGGGCCATGGCAGCCCTGGCGCGGGCATCGCTTCAACCCGCAGAAGCTGCTGGTGGACCCCTGGGCCAGGGCGCTCGACCGGCCCTTCGTGCTGCACCCGAGCCTGTTCGACACCGGCGAGTCGCCGAGTGACGGCGACAGCGCGCCGCATCTGCCGAAGACCCTCCTCGCCGCGCCGCTGCCCGCCGCGCCGGGCCGCGCGCCCGGCGGGCCGCAGGTGATCTACGAGCTGCATGTGAAGGGCTTCTCGCAATCCAATCCTGCGGTGCCGGAGAGCCTGCGCGGCACCTTCGCCGGCCTCGGCCATGCCGCCAGCGTGGCGCATCTGAAGCGCCTCGGCGTGACCATGGTGGAATTGCTGCCGGCCGCCGCCTGGGTGGATGAACGCCACCTGCCGCCGCTCGGCCTGACCAATTACTGGGGCTACAACCCGGTGGCGCTGCTGGCGCCCGATCCGCGGCTCGCGCCGGGTGGCATGGCGGAGGTGCGGGCGGCGATCGGGGCGCTGCACGAAGCCGGCATCGCCGTGGTGCAGGATGTGGTGTTCAACCATACCGGGGAATGTGACGAGCTCGGCCCGACCCTGTCGCTGCGCGGCCTGGGCAATGCCGCCTTCCACCGCCTGCTGCCGGAGGATGGCCGCCGCTACGTCAACGATGCCGGCTGCGGCAACACCCTGGCGCTCGACCGCCACTGGCCGCTGCGGCTGGTGATGGATGCCTTCCGGCATTGGGCGGAACAGGCCGGGCTGGATGGCTTCCGGCTGGATCTGGCGACCACGCTCGGGCGGCGCGAGGCCGGCTTCGACCCGCAGGCGCCGCTGCTGCAGGCGATGCGGCAGGACCCGGTGCTGCGAAACCTCACCATCATCGCCGAGCCGTGGGACATCGGCGCGGAGGGCTACCAGCTCGGCCGGTTTCCCGCTGGCTGGGGCGAGTGGAATGATCGTTTCCGCGACGATGTGCGTCGCTTCTGGCGCGGCGATTCCGGCCGCATCGGCGCGCTGGCGACGCGGCTGGCCGGGTCGGCCGATACCTTTGTCGGGCGGCCGCTGTCGGACAGCGTGAACTACATCACGGCGCATGACGGCTTCACCCTTGCCGACCTGGTCAGCTACGCCGGCAAGGCCAACCACGCCAATGGCGAGGATAATCGCGACGGCACCTGGGACAACACGTCCTGGAACTGCGGCGCGGAGGGACCGAGCGACAACCCCGCCATCCTCGCCCGCCGCCAGCGGGACATGCGCGCGCTGCTGGCAACGCTGCTGCTGGCGCGCGGCACGCCGATGCTGGCGATGGGCGATGAGGCCGGGCGGAGCCAGGGTGGCAACAACAACGCCTATGCCCAGGACACGGCCCGCAGCTGGTTTGACTGGGCCGGGATGGATGCGGCGCTTTGCGACTTCACCGCGCGGCTGGTCGCCGCCCGGCTGGCGCATCCGGCACTGCACGGCACGGCGGCGCTGACCGGCCTGCCGGACGCGGCGGGCCTGCCGGATGTGCAGTGGCTGCGCCCGGACGGCGTGCCGATCCAGCCGGAAGATTGGCACGACCCATCCCGCCAGGCGCTCGGCGCCCTGCTGCATGCGGCGGGGGATCGCTGCCTGCTGCTGCTCAATGCTGGCATCGCCCAGTCCCTGACGCTGCCGGAGGCGCGCGCCGGCCATGGCTGGCGGCTGCTGGCCGACAGCGCCGATCCCACCGCCACCGCCCTGCCCGCGACCCTGCCCGCGCGCGCCGTCCTGCTGCTGGCCGAGGAACCCGCCACGCGGAGCGCGCGTCCGGCGCGCAGGGACGACGAATCCCTGGCGCGACTGGCCCGCGCCGCCGGCATCGACACCGAATGGCACCCGATCTCCGGCCCGCGCAGCGTGGTACCGGCCAGCACGCTGCGCGCCCTGCTCGGCGCGCTCGGACTGCCGGCGGAGGATGCCGCGGCGATCCGCGGCAGCCTCGATGCGCTCTCGGCGCCGCCCGGCCTTCCGGCCTCGTTCAGCCATCGTGGCGGCACGCCACCGCTGGTGCCGCTGCCGCTCTCCGACCGGCCGGTGATGCTGCGGCTCGACACCGAGGATGGCCGCAGCCAGCGCATTCCGGTGCCGCCCGAGGCCGGCACCACGCAACGCCTGACGCTGCCCGATGGGCGCGCCGCGGCGCAGCGCCTGGTGGCGCTGCCGCCCCTGCCGCCGGGCCGCCACCGCCTGTTCGATGAGGCTGCGCCAGACCGCACCTGCCTGCTCAGCGTGGCTCCCGCGCGCTGCTACATGCCGCCGAAGCTCGCCGGCGGCGGCCGCGGCTTCGGGATCTCGGCGCAGATCTACGGGCTGCGCGGCGCGCGGGACCAGGGGATCGGCGATTTCTCCGCCGTCGCGGAATTCGCCCGCATGGCACAGGCGCAGGGCGCGATGGTGGCCGGCCTCAGCCCGCCGCATGCGCTGTTCGCGACCGACCGCAGCCGCGCCAGCCCCTACCACCCCTCCGACCGCCGCTTCCTCGACCCGATCTTCATCGACGTGACGGCGTTGCCGGGCGCCGGCGACCTGCCGGAGTTCGCTGCGGCCCTGCCGGTGTTCCAGGCGCTGGCCGCACGCGGTTCGGTGGATCATGCGGCGGTCTGGCAGGCCAAGCGCAGCGTGCTGCTGGCCGCCTGGCGCGCGCTGCGGCACGAACCGCCGGACCTCATTGCCTTCCGCCAGGCGGGCGGGGAGGCGCTGGAGCATTTCTGCACCTTCGTCGCCATCGCCGACCATGTCGGCCACAGCGATTCGCGCGCCTGGCCCGCCGGTTTGCAGCACGGCGCCGATGCCGGCCTCGCGGACTTCCGCGCCCGGCACGCGGATGCCATCGGCTTCGCCGCCTTCCAGCAATGGGTGGCCGATACGCAGCTCGCCGAGGCTGGCCGCGCCGGCGCCGGGCTGTATCGCGACCTCGCGGTGGGCGCCGCGCCGGATGGCGCCGAGATCTGGTCCGGCGACAGCCGCTTCCTGCCCGGCTTCTCGGTCGGCGCGCCGCCCGATCCCTTCGCGCGGGATGGCCAGGTCTGGGGCCTGCCGCCGCCCGATCCGCGCCATGGCGCAGCACTCGGCCACGCCCCCTTCGCCCGGCTGATCCGCGCCAATATGCGCCACGCCGCGGCGCTGCGGGTGGACCATGTGCTCGGCCTGAAGCGGCTGTTCCTGGTGCCGGAAGGTGCCCGGGGGTCTGAGGGCACCTACCTTGCCCAGCCTTTCGAGGATCTGCTGGGCCAGCTGGCTCTGGAAAGCCTGGACGCGAAATGTCTGGTGGTGGGGGAGGATCTGGGCACGGTGCCGGCGGGCATCGGCCAGGCGCTGCAATCGGCCGATGTGCTGTCCTACCGCGTGCTCTGGTTCGAACGGCACGGCGCCCGCTTCACCGCGCCGGACCATTGGCCGGCGCGTGCGGCCGCCTGCGTCTCCACGCACGATCTCGCCACGCTGGAAGGCTTCTGGACCGGCGCGGACATCGCCGAGCGCGCGACGCTCGGCCTGCTGCCCGATGTGGCGGCCGCACAGGCCGAACGTGCCGCGGACCGCGCGGCGCTGATCGAGGCGCTGGCCCAGCACGGCCTGCTACCCCCCGGCACCCTCGCGGATGGCCCGATGACGGATACACTCGCCGCCGCGATCCATGGCTTCGTCGCCGCCACCCCCTCCGCCCTGCTGCTGGCCCAGGCCGAGGATCTGGCCGGAGAGGCGCAGGCGGTGAACCTGCCGGGTACGGATCGGGAGCGTCCGAACTGGCGTTTGCGCCTGCCGGTGCCGGTCTCCACCCTGGCAGCCCTGCCCCGCGCGCAGGCCATCCTTGCCACCTTGCGCCAGGCACGGGGGTAGGAAGCTCGGGGCCGGCGGGGCAGACTGCGCCGCCAATGTCCAAGGGGTGGGAAATGTCGACGGAAGCACAGCAACGGTTCCAGACGCTGCATGAGTTGGTGAAGGCGGCGAAGATCCGCCTTAACGCCAATATCTGGGACTATCTGGTCGGTGCGACCGAGACCGAGACCACCATGCTGCGCAACCGCGCCGCGCTCGATTCCTGGGCCTTCAAGCCGCGTGTGCTGCGCGATGTCAGCGCCGTGGACAGCAGCGGCGATTTCCTCGGCAAGCGGCGCATCCGGCTGCCGGTGGCACTCGCCCCGGTTGGGTCACTGGACAGCTTCGATCCGGGCGGCGCCGCCACGGCCGGCCGCGCGGCGGCGGAATTCGGCGTGCCGATCATCGTTTCCAGCGTGACGGAGCCGGGGCTGGAAGGCTCCGCCCAGGCCAATCCGGACGGCGCCAAGGTCTTTCAGCTCTACGTCCGCGGCGGGCCGGACTTCATCGACGAACATATCCGCCGCGCCATGGATGCGGGCTACGACGCCTTCGCCATCACGGTGGATACCGCCCATTACAGCCGCCGCGAGCGCGACATCGCGAAGCGCTTCGTCAAGCATTGGCGGGCGCGGTCTTCCGGCATGAACTACCAGGCCGCTTTATCCTGGGCCGATATCGCCCGCGTCCGCGCGGCGCATCCGGATGTGACGCTCATCCTGAAGGGAATCGGCACCGGGGAGGATGCGGAGATCGCGGTCGAGCATGGCATCGAGGTTGTCTATGTCTCGAACCATGGCGGCCGCCAGCTGGATCATGGCCGCGGCTCGCTCGAAGTGCTGCCGGAGGTGGTGCAGGCGGTGTCCGGCCGCGCGCGGGTCTGGATGGATGGCGGCATCAGCCGTGGCTCGGATCTGGTGAAGGCGGTGGCATTGGGGGCGGAGATGGTGGGGCTCGGCCGGCTCTATTGCTACGGCCTGGCCGCGGCCGGGCAGGAAGGCGTGCTGCGTGTGCTGCAACTGCTGGAGGATGAGGTGCAGACCTGCCTCGGCCTGCTCGGCGCCACCAGCTTCGCCGAGGTCAAGCCGGCCATGCTGGCGGCCGTGACCCCGGCGGTGCCGCCGCATGTGCATTCGGCATTCCCGCTGCTGGCGCAGCCCGAACGCGGCTATTAAGGGGGTCGGGCGGCGCGGGCGGCTTGCCCGCGGCACAAGGTGGGTGGAGTATTCGCCCACCGCCCTGGCAGGCCATGGCTTTACCGTCACCTGTGCCGGTTGACTGTGCCGGGCGGGCTTCGCAGCATCCGAACCACCGAGGAAACGTGCGAGCCACACGCCCCCTGCTCCGCCATGCCGCCCTGGCCTTTGTCCTGCTCGCAGGCGGTGGGCATGCCGTGGCGCAACCACGTGGCGGGCCGCCAGCGGCAGAACCGATCCCCCTGCCGCCACCCCCCGCCCCGGCCGAACCGCCCGCACCCGCCGCGCAGCTACCAGCGGCGGCGGCCCCCGTGGCCCCGTCCGTGGCCCCCTCCGCGACTGCGGAAGCGGCCCCCCTGCAACGCAGGCTCACCCTCGGGGAGATCGGCCTGCCGACCGGTCTCGGCTTCGATGCCGCTGGCACCGAGGCGAGTTTCCCGCTGCCGCGCGGCGTGCCCGGCCTTGCCGCGCGGCTGGCGCTGGAGTTCGAGCTTTCGGCCCCCTTCCCCGGCCGCCATGCGGTGGAACTGCGCGCCAATGGCCGCCTGCTGGGCAGCACGGCCTTCCCGCCCGGCAGCAGCCGCCTGACACTCGATGTCGCATTGGCGGAGGCCGATCTGGCCGAGACGGAGCTGCGCCTCGGCCTGCGCCTGCTGGGGGATACCGATCAGGCCAGCGCCACCCTGCTGCCCGCAAGCCACCTGGCGCTGCTGCTGCCCGACCCCGGCCAGCTTTCCGTCGCCGCCCTGTTCGGGCTGCTGCCGCCGGTCACGCAGGTGCTGCTCCGCCCCGGCCCGATTTCGGCGACGGAGGCTGCCGCGGCGCTTCGCATCGGCCTGGCCCTGGCGGCTTCGGGGCGGCAGGCGACCATCGCCAGCGCCCCGCCCGGCGTGGCGCTGGCTGGCCGTGGCGGCACCCGGCTGTGGGCCAACGGCGCCGTGCTGGTGGGCGAAGGGGCGGAAGCCGCGACGGTGCGGCTGGTGAACGGGCTGCCCGTACTGAGCCTGGGAGGCGCCACGCCGGAAAGCCTGGCGCGGCTGCTGGACAGCCCCTGGCGCGGCCTGGCGCTGGCCGAACGCCTGACCGGAGGCGCGGCGACGGAGGTCGCGCCAGCGGCCGAACCACCCACCAGCCTGCCCTTCACCGCCTTGCGCGGCAGCCTGGCACCGCAGGAAACGGCGCGCGCCGCCTGGAACCTCAGCTTCAGCCTGCGCGACCTGCCGCCCGGCACGCAGCCCAGCGGGCTGGAGGTGCTGCTGCGCGCCGCCCCCGACCCCGCCGGCGCGCCGGGCGTGGCGACCATCCTGCTGAACGACGTGATCCTCGGCAGCACCACCCTGACGGCGGACGGCCAGGGCCGCATCGCCCTGCCGGTGCCGGGCGAGGCCCTGGCGGCCCAGAACCGCATCGAGGTGGTGTTGCAGCGCGCCACGGCCAGCGGGCCGGCGCAGCTTCTGCCGGGCAGCCAGCTTCGCCTGGCGCCGGCGGGCGCGCCCCGCGACTTCTTGGGCCTGCCTGCAGCCTTCGGCACGGGGGTGGAGGTTCTGGTGGATGCGCCGGGCGGCGTGCTGGTGGCGGAGGCGCTGAACCCGCTGCTGTGGGTGCTGCGCGCGGTGGTGCCCGCCGCCGCGCCACTGCGGGTGACGCTGGCCGAGCCCGGCACGCCCGCCAGCCCCACCGGCCCCTTCGTCGCCGCCACCTTCGAGCCGCCTTCGGGTAGCGACCCGGTGCTGCGCTTCGATGCCGGCCGCATCCAGCTTTCGAACCGCGCCGGGCGGCCGGTACTGGAACTGGGCGGGGTGGCGCGGGCCATCTCGGTGCAGCTGGTCACGGCGGGCGGGCAGCCGGGGCTGTGGCTGCGGCCGATCGGCCCGCCGCCGCTGCTGCCCGCGGCGGCCCCGCGGCTCGACCGGGGGGATGTGGCACTGCTGGATGGGCAGGGCGTGGCGCTGGCCTGGTCCAGCACGCCAGGGCCGCAATTGCGGGTGGATTACCCGGACGCACCCCGCCCGGCGGGCTGGCTGCCGGCGCTGATGGCCTGGCGGCCCTGGATCGTCGGCGTGCTCTGGCTGGCGGGCTTCGTGCTGGTGGTCTGGGCCTTCCTGCGTCCGCGCCAGAGCTGATCCGGGTTACCGATCCGATGGCGGCCCGGCGAAGCCCGCTCCGGCCTGCCGTGGCACCGCCGGAACCATCCGCCGGCCCGCGGCACCGCAGGTGAAATGGCCTGATGCCAATGCCGCGGATCGCGGCTGGTCCGTCCTCACGCGCCGGCACATCGCTGCCCCCTGGGCGCTCACCCGCCTCGCGCGGGCGCGGGTCGCAACATCTGGTATAACGGCGCGGACACAATTGGAGTTTCGCCCGCCCATGTCGCAAGACGATCCGACGATTTCGCCGCCTCCGGTGCAGCTGATCTTCGTTCACCTGCCCAAGACCGGCGGCTTCGCCCTGCACGCCGCGCTGGAACGCGCCCTGCCCGCCGGCAGCGTGCTGCGGATTGGTGACAGCGCCGCGCAGCAGGCATTCGCGGCGATGCGCCCGGGACAGGTGGCGCCCTACAGCATGGTGAGCGGGCACTTCACCTTCGAGGAGGCGAAGGCCCGCGCCCGCCCCGGCGCCCGCTTCGCAACCGTGCTGCGGGACCCGGTGGCCCGCCTGGTGTCCGCCTTCAACTACATGTCCACCTGGGAAGACCACCCGCTGCATGCGAGCTTCCGCAACCGCGGCTTCGCCGAGTTCATCGCCGATTCCGGCCAGGAACTGGCCGCCGAGGCCTGCCGGCAGCTGACCGGCCGCGACACGGCGGCGGAGGCGATTCCGGTTCTCGAGAACCACTACGCCCTGGTCGGCACCACTGCCCGCCTGCCCGATGTCTCGCAACGCCTGCATCAATGGCTGGGCCTGGCACCGCAGGTTCCGGGGCGCGAGAACGTGACCGCCGGCCAGGGCCGCATGAGCCTGACAAGCGAGACCTGCGAGCAGCTTCTGGAGCTGACGCGGGAGGACCGCAAGCTGTTCCAGCACTTCGCCAGCCACCACGACGGACTGTTCATCCACCGCGCCTGTTCCGGCGTGTAAAGAACCGCTGAAACGCAGAAAGGCCGGATCAAAGATCCGGCCTTTTCTTCAGCAAGTTAACCCGTGGCGGACCCGAAGGGACTCGAACCCCTAACCCCCAGATTCGTAGTCTGGTGCTCTATCCAATTGAGCTACGGGTCCGTACGGGAAGCGCTAGATAGCGGGGGCTTTTGGATCGTGCAACCCCGCCATCCGCAATTCTATGCAGAGAGTTTTTCGAGCTCCCGCAGCACCGCTTCACCCATCACGGTGGTGCCCACGCGGGCCATGCCGGGGGCCATGATGTCGGCCGTGCGCAGCCCGCCGCCGAGCACCTTCTCCACCGCCTGCTCGATCAGCGTGGCATCCTCGTCCATGCCGAAGGACAGCCGCAGCAGCATGGCGAAAGAAAGAATCTGGGCGCTCGGATTGGCGATGCCCTTGCCGGCGATATCCGGCGCCGAGCCGTGGATCGGCTCATACAGCGCATGGCGGCGGCCATCGGATTGCAGTGCGCCGATGGTGGCCGAGGGCAGCATGCCGAGCGAGCCGGTCAGCGCGGCAGCGAGGTCCGACAGCACATCGCCGAACAGATTGCCGCCGAGCACCACGTCGAACTGCTTGGGCCGCGAGGCGAGCTGCATGGCGCAGTTGTCCGCGTACATGTGCTCCAGCTCGACATCCGGATATTCGGTGGCGCCGACCTCACCCACCACGGCGCGCCACAGGCGGCCGGATTGCATGACATTCGCCTTGTCGACGCTGGTCATCTTATTGCGGCGCTTGCGCGCCAGGTCGAAGGCGACGCGGGCGACGCGGGCGATCTCGTCCTCGTCATAGATTTCCGTGTCGATGCCGACTCGCTTGCCCTGCTGGTTCACATGGATGCCGCGCGGCTCGCCGAAATAGATGCCGCCGGTGGTCTCGCGGACGATCATGATGTCGAGGCCGCGCACCAGTTCCGGCCGCAGCGCGGAGGCGTCTATCAATGCGTCGAGCACAACCGCGGGGCGGAGGTTGGCGAACAGGCCGAGATCCTTGCGCAGCCGCAGGATGCCGAGCTCCGGCCGCTTGTCGAAGGGCAGCTTGTCCCATTTCGGGCCGCCGACGGAGCCGAACAGCACCGCATCGGCCGCACTGGCCGCGGCCACCGTCTCATCCGGGCAGGGCGATCCGGTGGCATCCAGCGCGGCGCCACCGACCAGGCCCTCGGTGATCTCGAAGGTGACGCTGCGGCGGCGATCCATCCAGTCGATCAGGCGGCGCACTTCGCGCATCACCTCCGGCCCGATGCCGTCACCGGGCAGGATGAGAAGCTTCTTGTTGGCGGGCATCGTTCGTCCTGTCGGGAAAGGCTCTCCCTCCCCCACCTTGCGGGGGAGGGTCGGGGTGGGG